>JAAZVP010000022.1 GCA_018623495.1 Halothiobacillus sp.
CCAGTAATGCTGCAGGGCGAAGACCAGGCCCTGGAAGGTGGACAGATCGAAACTCGTATCGACAGGGGCTCTTACCGACATCCGCTCGGCACGCTCGCGTGTTGAACCAGGCCCGAAAGTATACAGAAGGGGGGTGTCTGGTGCGTAGGGGTAGTGCGTAGTGCGTAGTACGCAGTGGGTAGTGGGTAGTTTGATGCGGGATGCGCCCCCGGTTTTGTAGACACCGATCCGTTCGGGTAACGGAGAGGTGTCGTGCAACTCAAGACACGACGGCGATTTCCGGGGCCTTCAAGCGCGAGGTCGTCCAGGCTTCCCTGGACACGCCACCAACGGCTGTACGCCCGGGCCGACCGACACGACCGGCAACGCACGAGCCACGGGACCTAGCCCAGCTTGATGTAGCTGGTGCCCTTCTCGCGCAGGAACTCGAGGAAATGGCGGGCGACCACCGACAGCTCCTTGCCCCGGGGATAGACGATGTTCCACTGGCGTTCCAGGGGGAAGCCCTGCACGTCCAGCGTGGCGATCGGGCTGTTCTCGCCCTCGAGGTTGAGCGCGTGCTGGGAGACCACGGCCAGCCCCAGGCCGCCCACCACGGCATGCTTGATGGCCTCGTTGGAATCGAGGACCATGCGCTGCCGGATCGGCAGGCCGTGCTCGGTGAACAGCCGCTCCACCGTCGAGCGGATGCCGGAACCCTCCTCGCGCAGGATGAAGGACTCGCGGGCCAGTCGCTCCAGGGGGATGTCCTGCTCCTCCGCAAGGGGATGGGAACGCGGCGCGATCACCACCAGGGGATTGGGGGCGAAGGGGATCACCTCCAGGTCCAGGTTGCTCGGCGGCACGTGCCCGCTGATGTAGAGGTCGCTGAGATTGTTCTCCAGCCGCTGGAGCAACCCCTTGCGGTTGGTGACCTTGAGCTCGAGGTCGATCTCCGGGAACTGCCGGGCGAACTCGCCCATCGCCACCGGCGCGAAGTACTTGGCGGTGGTGATCACCGAGACCCGCAGGCGACCGCGCTTGAGCCCCCCGAGGTCGGCGATCGACATCTCGAGGTTGGCGAGCGTGTCGATCACCTCGCGGCAGCTGCGCGCCGCCATTTCGCCGGCCTCGGTGAGATAGATCTTGCGACCCACCTGCTCGTAGAGGGGCATGCCCACTGCCTCGCAGAAGGTCTTCACCTGGGCCGACACGGTGGGCTGGGTCAGGTAGAGCTCCTCGGCGGTGCGGGTGAAGCTCAGGTTCCGGGCCACCGCCTCGAAGACCTGGATCTGGCGCAACGTCGCGTGCCGGATCAGGTGATGGGTGGCGACACCCTTGCGCTTTCTGTTCACGAGCCCTCCCCGGCTCCACAAGCCTGTCGGTTCATGCAGGAATCGACCGCGAAAGCGGGACGACAGCCACCGCGGGCACTCGTTCTCGTTGCCCTCGCCTCGAAGGACCGTCTCACCGTCCCCTCCCGCCTAGGCGGCTGCCACCGCGGCCGGGCCGCGGGGGTTCCAGGGTTGCCAACGGCCGTCGGGATAGCGCCGCCGGACCGCCCCGTCGTCGTCGATCTGGAACAGGTAGAGCCACTCGTTCTCCACCAGTCGACGTACCGTGTCGTTGCCGGCGATGACCCGGTCCATGGCCTCGCGCGGGGCCTGGATGAACACGCTCAGGCGCAGGGGCTCGTGGACCCAGCGTCGGCCGTCGTGCAGCGACTGCAGGGCGAGGCCGATGCGCAGGTCACCGCCGTTGCCCTCCAGCACGCCCACCCGGCCGCCGACCACGTTGTGCAGCACCTTGTTGCCGGCCCCCAGGCGCCCATTGTCCACCGTGGAACCGTAGTACTGCAGATTGATCCAGTTGGCCACCACCATCGGCGCGCTCATGATCAATTCCAGCACACCGAAGCCGTCGTCGTGGCGCCAGTCGTACTCGTGCAGGAAGGCCCGGCCGTCGAGTCGCAGGTCGCGGGTACGCCCCCGGGGCGCGGCGATGAAGGCCGCGTTGCCGGCCAGGCCCCACTCGGGGCGCACCTGCGACCAGTCGTGCGCGCGCTCGTGGGCCGCCCGGCGGGCGGTTTCGCGGTCGCGGGCGGCGTCGTCCAGCAGGGTCATGCGCTCCAGCCGCGCCAGGTCTCCCGCCCGGGCCAGCCGCTCCTCCAGTGACCGCAGGGCCGCCTGCCGGTCCGCCGGCACATCCTGGGTATCCAGCAGCTCCACCGCGTCGGTGGTGGTGTCGTGCAGGGCCGCGAGGAAGTGGGTGTCCGCCGGGACGCGAATCCCCTCTTCGACCAGCTCGGCACGGACCTGCGGATCGTTGAGCAGGGCCGCGGCGATGCGGGCACTGGCCTCGCCGGTCTGCCCGCCGCAGGCGCCGCAATCCAGCCCGGCCCGCTGGGGGTTGTTGACCGTGGTGCTGCCGTGACCCACCAGCACCACCAGCGGCGCCAGGCCCTCGGTCAGGCCCATGCCGCGCAGGATGAAGGCCGCCAGCGCGGCACGCTGCTCCGGCGGAATGCCGGCGGCATCCACCTCGCCACCGGGGCAGTGGGCTTCCAGGCTGGGCCCCAGGCTGCGCGCCGCAGACGCCCGCAGGCCGGCACGTTCGGGGGCCGGCACGGTGCGGGTGAGGCCGAGGCTGTCGGCGACCAGCTTGGGTGCGTAGAACAGCCCGGCAGACTCGACGAAGGAAAAGCAGGAGGCCGCGGAGAGCTTGAACTGCTTCCAGGCCTTGCCGATGCCGAGGTTGATGCGCCGGCGTTCCAGCAGGTCGTCGGTCCCCTCCCCGCGGGGCACCTCGCAGACCCGGTAGGCGGGGTTGAGCAGCACCGGCAGGTGGGCCCGTGCCTGGCCGGCGCCGAGGGGCACGTACTCGGTGCCCACGCCGAAGAAGCCGGCGAAACCGAGGGTCTCGCAGGTCGGGTCGACGGTCTCCAGCGCCCGGCGGAAGACCTCGGAGCGAACGTCGATGCAGAAGGCGGCCTGGACCGCGGGCCGACGCTCCTCGGCCGTCGCCTCCGGCCCGCCCAGCTGGCCGATGAGCCGGCGCTGGTAGTGGTACTCCAGCGCCCGCTGGAGGATCCCGTCGACGGTCAGGGAGCGCAGCTGCTCCGGCCCCGGGCGAGTGGGGTGGCGCTCCAGCGCGTCCTGCCAGCGGCGCACGACCGCACCGCCCTCGAAGGCGTTGAACAGGATCGCGTCCCAGGCGACGCGCATGGCCAGCAGGTCGACGATGTCGTCGCTGGTGCCACCGCCCATCTCCGCCTGCCAGCGCTTGAGCCGGGTCCAGCTGGCCCAGCCACCGATGTCCTTGAGCGCGGCGAAGAGATAATCCTCCAGCAGCGCGTCGGGGATGCCCAGCCAGTCGAGCATCGTGGCGATGGCCGCGCGGGGATCGGACGGCAGGGACTCGATGGTCTCGCGGATGCCGGTGATGCCGGCGGCCCGCGGGCTCAGGTCGATGGCGGTGTACTCGCGCCAGGCCGTGAACAGCGAGTCGCCCATCGCCGGCATGTGCCAGATGGCCTGCCCCTGGTCGTAGTAGCCGGCGCAGAAATGGCCGATCTGCTCCACCACGAACTCGGAGTAGGGCGGCTCGTTGGGCACGTCCAGGGCGTGGGCCAGCAGCGGCAGGGGGGCGGCGGCCGGGGACTCGCGGCGGATCTCGGCTTCCACGTCGGCAAGCGTCAGGCCGCTGCCGGAATCGGCCAGCACGGCCTCGAGATCCGCGCGGGTGATGCGCCCGGAATCGAGCTGCTCGCGGAACCAGGCCCGGTCCATGTACATGTACTCCCCGGCCACCTGCAGCTGGTAGGCGGCCACGGCTTCGAAATGCTGGCCGGCGAAACCCAGGTAGGGGTTCACCGCCACCATCGAATCCAGCGGCCAGACCGGCGCGATGCGCCCGCAGGCGCCGTCCACCGCCCGGCGCACGGCCTCGCCCCGGCCAGTGCCGGCGGGCGAGGGGATGTCCTGGACTTGGGCATTCATGACTCGACCCTCCTCGTTCTTGCCCGCCACCACCTCAGGCCCCGCGGGACATCGGCCCCCGGCTGCGCCCGCTGCGCGGCCCGACCCGGTGCGGCCAGAGGTGATAGACCAGCCGCTCCATCCAGTGATCCACGTACAGCCCGTTGTAGAGATGCACGAACAGCCGCCGGACCCGGGGACTGCTGCCCCCCGGGATGACCACGGCCTGGACGAAGGACAGCCCCACAAAGACCAGCGCGACCAGCGCGAGGAACAGGTACTCCGCGACGCTCGCCTGCGCGGGGATCCCGCCGAGATCGGCAGCGAACACCAGGGTGAACAGGTGGTGGAAACCGAAGTAGACGGTCGCCACCAGCGCGCTGATGGGCACCACCCGGGCAAGGATCGCCCCGCTGCCCTGCAGGGCCAGCCCCTGGAGCACCGGCTGGGCGATGGCCACGGCCACGATCGTGCCCAGCGCGATCAGCGCCGGCTCGTGGGCCACGGTGATGCCCAGCAGCGCGCCGATGCCGAAGCTGGCCACGCCGCCGGCGACCACCACCAGCAGCCAGTGACGGGCCGCCAGTCGTCGCTGCACGGGCACGCCCGGCGAACGCAGCACGTCGACGATGCTGCCCGAGGCCAGAAAGGCATGGGCCTTGTAGAGCGAGTGGGCCATCAGGTGCAGCAGCGCCAGGGTGAACAGGCCCAGCCCCAGCTCCAGGAGCATGAAGCCCAGCTGGGCGGCGGTGGACCAGGCCAGCGAGCTCTTGATCGCGGTCTGGGTGAGCATCGCCAGCGACCCGAGCACGGCGGTGGTCAGGCCGAACAGGGCCAGGGCCACCAGCGCCACGCCGTCGGCCAGCAGCAACTCGGGGGTGCGCAGCACCAGCAGGGCGCCGGAGTAGACGATGCCCGCGTGGAGCAGGGCCGAGACCTGGGTGGGCGCCTCCATCACCTGCAGCAGCCAGCCGTGGAAGGGAAACTGGGCGCTCTTGAAGATGGTCGCGGCGACGACCAGCCAGGCGGCCAGGTGCAGGGTCCAGGGCAGCTCGCCGTCGAGCTCGGCCACCCCGGTGGCGATGCCGTCGAAGGACAGGGTCCCCAGCGCCGAGCCGACGCAGACCACGGCGGCGAGCATGGAGACATCCGCCAGGCGGGTCATGAGCATCTTCTTGTGCGCCGCCATCACCGCCTTGGGCCGGCCGGGATAGAAGGTCAGCAGCTGGTTGAGCGCCAGCCCGGTGAGGGTGATGGCCAGCGCGAACATCAACAGGTTGCCGGCCACCACCACGCTCGTGAACAGCCCGGCGGTCAGCGCCAGCAGGCGGAAGAAGCGGCCCTGGTCGCGATCGCCGTCGAGGTAGTTGACCGAGAAGCGGGCCACCAGCGAGACCAGCAGCGTCACCAGGGTGAGCACCGCCAGCGTGACGCGGTCCACCTGGACCGCGAGCGCCAGCTGGCCGATGCCGGCCGGCAGGTCCACGGCGGCGAAACGCACCGCGGCCCGGTCACCGGCGGCGAAACTCGCGATGGCGCCGAGTGCGCCCAGCAGGCCGGTGACGGCGGCGGCCTGCACCAACCAGCCCATGACCCGCGGGCTGCGGTTGGCGAGCCGGCTGGGCAGCAGGCCGACGAGCAGCAGCAGTGCCGGCGCCAGTGCCAGCAGATAACCTGTGATCGGGGTTCCTGCCGTGTGCATAACCTGTCTCTCCCGGCTGTCGTCGGGGCCTGCCCCGACGCCGAAGGCCTCCTGCAAAACACTAGTCAGGCCCGCGGGCCGCGACTAATTCGGATGTTCCCGGGATTGCATAGCCCCGGGGCTATACCATTTCCACCATTTTCCGCACGGGATTGATCCGTTTTCGTCCGCGCGCACCGCTCCCCGCCCGCCGGTCGCGGCGGGAAAACGGGAAGCAAACGACGATGAGTGACGCGGACGCCGGGAACCGCCCGCGGGTCGGCCGGGCACCGGGTGACGGCCCGGACGGGCCGCCGGCTCAGTCGGGCCAGACCCGCGGGTGGCGAGCGGGCAACCGCTCCGGCGCCGCGGCCGGCTGCTTCTTCGCCGGCTTGCGCGCGGCGGTCGAGGCCGGCTTCCGGCGGGTGGTCGAACGCCGACTGCCGGAGGCCGCCCGCTTGCGGGTGGCCGTCGACCTGGCGGAGGTCGACCCGCCGCCCGCGCCGGAGGCGGTCGCGGGCTTGTCGGCGGCCGGGGCCTTCTCCGCGCCGGTCCCGGCGTCGGCCGCCGGGGTGCTGGATTCCTTGGGATCGCTCATGATCGGTCTCCCGCTTGGCTCTGGCGATGGAAACTCGCCTCGATGCGATCGGCGAGCATGTAGTCCTCGTCGGCGAGCGTCTCGCCGCGCGGATAGATCATCACGCTGGCGTAGTCGCGGCCGAAGCTGACGTTGGGGTGGTGCTCGAGTCGCTCGCACTCCTCGGCCATGTCGTCGAGGAAGTCGCGCAGCCCGGAATAGCTGTCGAAGACGAAACGCGCCTCCAGGCTGGCCGGGCGCTCACGGGCTCTCCAGTGGGAATTCATGGCTACCAACCTCCATTCCAGGCACGGGCGTCGGGCCGGGGGCGCTGATGCTCGGCGAGCCAGCGACCCACCCGTTCCAGCTGGGTCTGCTCCTCCTGGTGCAGCCGGGCGAACAACTGGTGGTCCTCGCCGGCGCCGATGTTGGCGCAGTACTGGCTGGCCTCGGCGTAGATGGCGATCAGTTCCGCTTCCCGCTGCTCGCAGCTGCGCAGGGCCTCGAGAATGTCGCCCGCCGGCGTCGCCGGGCGGAGAACGGAGCCGGAGGGCAGGGCGCCGTGCGCCACCATCCGGTCGGTGATCTGCGAGGCATGCGTGAATTCCTCGTTGGCCAGGGCGACGAAACCCTCGGCGAACTCGCCTTCCCCGCGCGCGTTGGCCAGCGAGGCCTGCGCCAGGTAGTGCTGCCCGGCCGAGAATTCCAGGCTCAGTGCCCGCCCCAGGTAGCCGAGGATGCGCGGGTTCATCCGGGCGTCCGTCTCCATGCCGTGGCGCGGGTAGACCCCGACTCCCGGCATCACGGAACCCCGCATGGGTGAACGCATTCGCATGTCAGCCTCCTCAAGGCTCGGGCCGACCCCGGCGGGGCCCGCCCGGTTTCACGGTTCAGGTACGCGCGTTGGCGGGGGTACCCGAGGACTCGAGCACCGGCTCGACTTCCTTGTGCGGGCGGGCAA
Source organism: Halothiobacillus sp. (assembly GCA_018623495.1). Classification (GTDB taxonomy): domain Bacteria; phylum Pseudomonadota; class Gammaproteobacteria; order JAAZVP01; family JAAZVP01; genus JAAZVP01. The sequence goes on from JAAZVP010000022.1 coordinate 7,176, forward strand.
TGATGTGCGCCGCCACCAGGCCGTCGCCCACGCGCTCGCAGGCATCGGCACCGGCACGCACGGCCGCGTTCACCGCGCCCGTCTCGCCGCGGACCATGACGGCCACGTAGCCGCCACCCACGAACTCCCGCGAGACCAGCCGCACCTCGGCGGCCTTGGTCATGGCGTCGGCCGCCTCGATGGCGGGCACCAGGCCACGGGTCTCGATCATTCCCAGTGCGATACCGTATTCGTTGCTCATCGTCGTCTCTCCGAAAAACGCAACACCCGTTATTCGTTACCGGCCGCGTTGCCGAGCACGGGCTCGACCTCGCGGTGCGGACGGGCAATGATGTGGGCAGCCACCAGGCCGTCACCCACGCGTTCGCAGGCATCCGCGCCGGCGCGGACCGCCGCGTTCACGGCGCCGGTCTCGCCGCGCACCAGCACGGTCACGTAACCGCCACCGACGAACTCCCGGCCGACGAGGCGCACCTCGGAGGCCTTGGTCATCGCGTCCGCCGCCTCGATCGCCGGAACCAGGCCGCGGGTCTCGATCATTCCCAGTGCAATGCCGTATTCGTTAGCCATCTCGTCCATCTCCAATCGTGGTGAAAATCAGCACGGGTCCGGCGCGCTTCACGCGCCGGCCGCTTGGTTCTTGAGCACCGGCTCCACCTCCTTGTGGGGGCGGGCGATGATGTGGGCGGCCACCAGGCCGTCACCGACGCGTTCGCAGGCATCCGCGCCGGCGCGGACCGCCGCGTTCACGGCACCGGTCTCGCCGCGCACCAGCACGGTGACGTAGCCGCCGCCGACGAATTCGCGACCGACGAGGCGCACCTCGGAGGCCTTGGTCATGGCATCCGCCGCCTCGATGGCGGGAACCAGGCCGCGGGTTTCGATCATTCCCAGTGCAATGCCGTATTCTTCAGCCATTTCTCTCTCTCCACGGTCAGGTGTTTGGGTTTGCGGTTTCGGTGTTGTCGGGGCGCCAGTCGTCGATGACGCCGGCCACCGTCAGATCGGTCAGCAGCTTGGCGTCGCCCGCCGCCGTGCGGGCCGCCGAGTTGGCGATGGTGAACACCCAGTCGCCCAGGCGGGCGTTGACCGGATCCATCGCCACGGTCACCTCGCCCTTGATGCCGACCAGGACCTTGAGCGGCATGCTTCCCATGCCCTCCAGGCGTCGGGTCATCACCAGCGGCTGCTTGACCTGGTGGATGTTCATGGACTCAGCCCTCCCAGTGGTCGATGATCCCGACGATCGTCAGATCGCTGGGAAAACCCTTGACGCCGGTGGCGTCGCGCGCCGCCGAGCTGCCCACGCAGACCACCCAGTCGCCCGGCTTGCAGCCCACCGGGTCGATGGCGACCATCGGTGTTCCGCCTTCCCGCTCCCGCACGACCAGCAGCGGCTTGTGCTCCATCTCGGCGATGCGGTTGGTGGACACCAGGGTCCGCTCCACTTGAAAGATCTTCATCTCAGTGTCCCTCCGCCGGATCATCCAGCTCGAGTGACGAGCCCACCTGCTCGGACGGTGCCAGCCCGGAGGCGTCGCGCAGCGTCCGCAGCGTCGCCAGCAGCCCCTTGCGCGAGGGCTCGGGGTAGCGGGCGTGCAGGGCGTCCTCGATCCGCTTCGAGCGGGCCTCGGCGCGGTCGCGCGAGCCGGGTACCCGGCCGTCGTAGTCGCAGCGGATCACGATGGGCACGGGCAGCCCGCGGGCCACGTTGAGCTTGCCGAAGATCTTGTTGCCCACGTCGACGTCCGCGGCCCCTTCCTCGAGCGTCTCGAGAAAGGCGTAGTAGGTGAGGTTGCGCAGCTGCACCTCCTCGAAGCCGTTGCCCACGCCGATGAAGCGCTCCGCGTGCCCGATGTCGTCGTAGCGGCCGCCGTGGCAGTCGCGCACGTACTCGAGCTGGGCGAAGTTGTTCTCCACCAGCCAGGCCACCAGCTCGCCCATGCCCTCGACCGGCGGCGTCGCGTGGCGCTTCTCCGCGCCCTCGAACACCTCCAGCCGGAGGGTTTCGCGGGCCGCGGCGGCCTCCATGCCCAGCGTCCGCTCGTAGAGCGCACGGCTGTCGACGTAGCGGTCGAGGCCGATCTCGCCGTCGGCATCCGGCACGTGCACCCGGATGCTGTCGTCGTCGGTATCCACCCCGATCAAGAGGGTGTCGACCATCGCGCCGCAGCAGAAGCGGTTCTCGATCGCCTCGCGCATGCTCCGGAGCCGCTCCAGCGCCGCACTCGCGGCGGCGTGATCGTCCGAGCCGTGGGCCGCGCAGCCCTGGTGCGCCGGGTCGCTGGAGGAGTAGTGGTACACCGCCAGCTTGAGATAGCGCGTGGGCGCGTCGGCCGTGTTGGGCTCGCCGCTGCGAAAGCGCAGGTGCTCCACGGCCACCCAGTTGCGCACGCTCTCGCTGATGTCGAACAGCGCCCCGGCATGGGCCTTGCGGCGCACCGCCCGGTAGGGCAGCCGGAGCACGTAGCTGACCACGTGGGCCAGCCGGCCGTCGGAGCAGGGGGCGATGCCCACGGCGTGGAAACCCAGTTCCAGCAGCCGCCGGCGCACCGCCTGGTCCTGCTGCCCGCCCAGGGGGTCTTCCTCGAAGAACTCCCGGGAGAGGCGCTTGAAGCGCTCGAACACGCAGAAGGCGTAGAGCGAGCGGACATCCAGGCCGCCGGTCCAGGCGGGCTCGAGCAGCCGCCGGGGCAGCTCGTGGCCGAGCTCACGCCGGGCCAGGTCCTGGGCGAGATCGACGAAGTCCTCCCGGAACTGGTGGCTGGCGATCCGGCGCAGCACGGTCTCGATGTCGTCGAAACCGGCCTTGGTGCGCCGCTCGTAGTCCCACAACCGGCGGTTGTGCTCGGTGTCGACCAGGGCGTGGCGCCGGGTCGGCCGACCGGCCTCCGGGCGCCGGACCAGCGGGCCGCTCCCCGCACGAGCCCCCTGATGGCCGGCCGGGCCACGGGAAGCGCCGCGTTGGCGGGGCGGCGCACCGGGTCGCCAGAACAGCGACCTTTCTCGTGGTTGACGTCTCATCAGAGCAGGCTCCTCTCGTCAGGGATCAGCCGCGGGCGCCGCCGGATACCGTCACCATCGCGCCGGCATCGGTGTTGCCCGAGGATCCGCTGATCCGCGTCTCGGGGGTCTCGTGACCCTCGACCGGGCGGTAGTGCGCGGCACCCGCGAAGGCGGCTCCCGGCGTACCCCGGTGCGACGGGTTGCGCCGCTGGGCCCAGGGGCCCTCGGTGCCGGTCACGCGGTCCCCGCGGTCCCAGGCATCGCCGGTGATGCTGGCGCCGGTGTCGGAGCCCTCGCCGGTGACCCGTCCCGTGGGGGAACCGGCAGGCGCCGCCGGGCGCTGACCACCGAGACCCCCCTCGTCGCCGGTCACCTTGCCGGTGCCGTTGGCGAAGGCGCCGGTGAAGCTGGCGCGCGGTGCGCTTGCCGCCGCCGGCGGGACCGCCTGGGCGCCGCCATCGAGCGCGATGGGGAAGTCCGGTTCGCCGGGTTCCGCGGCACCGCTGGCGCCGCACACCGCGGCGGTCTCCGCCTGGGCGTGGTAGGGCGTGCCGGTGACCGGCTCGCAGGCGCCCCGGTGGGCCCCCGTCAGGCCGGCCGGGCCGGCCTGGGTGCCGGAGATCGCGTGCCCCGGCGCGGAGTAGCGCGGTGCCGCGTCCTGCATGGACTCCACCTGGGTGGCGTCGCAGGCCTGGCGGGCCTGTTCCATGCCCATGTAGGGGGTCCCGGTGACCCGCTGGCAACGCCCCGGCTCGGCGCCGGTCATGCCTTCGCCCTCGCCGGTCCGTGAACCGGTCAGGCGCTGGCCGCCCTGGGTGAAGGAACCCGTCACCTTGTTGGCGGTAGGTGCCGGCTCGGTCTGGCACTTGGCGCGCACTTCCTCGGCGCCCTGGTAGGGGGTGCCGCTGACGGTGGCGCAGTAACCGGGCTCGTCACCGGTCACGGGACGGTCCAGGCCGGCCTGCGTGCCGGTGACCCGGGCACCGCTGGCGGTCTCGGACTCCGCGACCTTGGTCGGGGCCTTCGAGGCCACCGGCATGACCGCCGGACGCGCCTCGCCGCTGGGTCCGCGGGAGTAGCCACCGCCGCCGCCCACGTGCTGGCTGCCGGTGACGCTGGCACCCCCCGCCTTCTCGCCGCCGGTGACCCGGTTGCCGGACTCGGCCGGGCGGGCCGCCGGGGCGGTCGCGGGCTTGCGCTGGCGCGGCTCACCGCCACCCTGCGTGCCGCAGAATAGCTCGCTCTGGTCGGCCGGCAGGTACTCGGTGCCGGTGACCGCGGCGCACTGGCCGGACAGATCACCGGTGGTCCGCGCGCTGCGGCCCACCTCGGTGCCGCTCACCTGCCGTCCCCCGCGGGTGTGGGTCACGCCCACCTTGCTCGGGCCGGCCTCGAGCTCGGTACCGCAGGCGGCGCGGAAGTCGTCGGCGCCGAGATACTCGGTGCCGGTGACCGACCGGCATTCGCCGGCCTCCCCGCCGGTGACGGTCTCGCGGCGGCCGACCATGGTCCCGGAGACGGTCTGGCCGTGGCCGGTTTCGCCTTCGCCGACCTTGGCGGGCGCACTCTCCGGCTGGCTGGCCTTGCGACGGCGCCGCAGGGGGCGGCTGCCACTGTTGTTGCAGTTGGTCTTGCCGTGGGCGCAGCGCTCGGCGCGCACCTGCTTGGCCACCTCGCGACCGGAGGCCTCGGGGTTGGCCATGCGGGTGAGGGTGCCGGCGGTGCCGGCCTGCCCCTGCTGGGCCTCGACGGCGCTCTTGCCCAGGGCCTGGGCCTTGCGCCGGGCCTTGGAACGCAGGCGCGCGGGCGAGTCGACCGCGGCCAGGGTCCCCGGCGCCGGGCGCCGGTTTCCGCGCCGCTCGCGGCGGGCATTCAAGGCCGGCTGCTCGACCGGGCGCTGGCGCGCCCGACGCGGCCGACGTGCCGGCCGCTCCTCCCGCGGCGCCTCGTCGGTCGCTTCCTCGCGGGTCTCGGCTGGCGGATCAGCGGGCCGGGCCGGCTGCGCCTCGGCACCGAAGACCTGCCGCCGGCGATGGGCCCGAGCGGCTTCCCGGCCGCCGGCGACACCCGCCTGGGGGCCGCCGGAAGGCTGGGCGTTGCCGCCGGTCAGGGCCTGCTTGCCCTTGACCTGGGCCCGCCGGCGCGCGATGGCCGCGGCACGGGCGGACCGGGTTCGGGTGTTGTCGCTCATGCGAAACGCCTCCCCTTGGTTGGCTCTGAAAGGCCCGGGGCCCTCACATGCCGCGCGGGCGGTAGACGACGAAGTTGTGACCCTGCGACTGGGTGAAGTCGTCGTAGCCGATCACGCGGATCAGGTGGTCGGGGTAGGCCTGGCGACAGGCCTCGATCTCGTCGAGCAGGTCGTTGGGGTCCTTCATGCCGAAGAACGGCAGCTTCCACATGCCCCAGAAATGGCTGGCCGCCTTCTCCGGTGCCTCGTGCTCGATGGCCGGGGTCCAGCCCTGGTCGAGGATGTAACAGATCTGGTCGTAGACCTCGTCCGCCGACATCTGCGGCAGGAAGGAGAAGGTCTCGAGCGTGTACTGGGTGCGGTAGTCACCCATGTCTCGGGGGTTCATTGCCATGTCGATTCTCCTCTAGCTTCAGGCGACCGCTTCAGCCCGCGGTGTCGAGCTTGTCGACGGTGTCGAATTCGAACTTGATCTCTTTCCAGGTCTCCAGGGCGATGGCCAGCTCGGGGCTGTGCTGCGCCGCTTCGCGCAGGATGTCGCCAGCCTCGCGCTCCAGGTCGCGACCCTCGTTGCGGGCCTTGACGCAGGCCTCGAGCGCGACCCGGTTGGCCGCCGCACCGGCCGCGTTGCCCCAGGGGTGACCCTGCGTACCGCCGCCGAACTGCAGGACGGAGTCGTCGCCGAAGATGGAGACCAGTGCCGGCATGTGCCAGACGTGGATACCGCCGGAAGCGACCGCGAAGACGCCGGGCAACGAGCCCCAGTCCTGGTCGAAGAACACGCCGCGGGAGCGGTCCTCGGGAACGAAGGCCTCGCGCAGCTGGTCGACGAAGCCCAGGGTGGACTGGCGGTCGCCCTCGAGCTTGCCCACCACGGTGCCGGTGTGCAGGTGGTCACCCCCGGAGAGGCGCAGGCACTTGGCGAGCACCCGGAAATGGATGCCGTGGCGCGGGTGGCGGTCGATGACCGCGTGCATGGCCCGGTGGATGTGGAGCAGCACGCCGTTCTTGCGGCACCACTTGGCCAGCGCGGTGTTGGCCGAGAAGCCCGCGGTGAGGAAGTCGTGCATGATGATGGGCATGCCCAGTTCCTTGGCGAACTCGGCGCGCTCGATCATCTGCTCGGAGTCCGGCGCGGTGACGTTGAGGTAGTGCCCCTTGGTCTCGCCGGTCTCCTCGGTGGCCTTGTGCACGGCCTCGGCGACGAACTCGAACCGGTTCTGCCAGCGCATGAAGGGCTGGGAGTTGACGTTCTCGTCGTCCTTGGTGAAGTCCAGGCCACCGCGCAGGCACTCGTAGACCGCCCGGCCGTAGTTCTTGGCGGACAGGCCCAGCTTGGGCTTGATGGTGCAGCCCAGCAGGGGACGGCCGTACTTGTTGATCTTGTCCCGCTCGACCTGGATGCCGCTGGGCGGCCCGATGCAGGTCTTGATGTAGGCGAGGGGGAAGCGGATGTCCTCCAGGCGCAGGGAACGAATGGCCTTGAAGCCGAAGACGTTGCCCACCAGGGAGGTGAGGACGTTGACCACCGAGCCTTCCTCGAAGAGATCGAGAGGATAGGCGATGAAGGCGTAGAAGGCCTCCTTGTCGCCGGGCACGTCCTCGATCCGGTAGGCGCGACCCTTGTAGAACTCGATGTCGGTCAGCAGGTCGGTCCAGACGGTGGTCCAGGTGCCGGTGGAGCTTTCGGCAGCCACGGCCGCGGCCGCCTCATCACGCGGAACACCTTCCTGCGGCACGATCTTGAAGCAGGCCAGGAGGTCTGAGTCCAGGGGTACGTAGTCCGGGGTCCAGTAGGACAGCTTGTAGTCCTGTACCCCCGCATCAAAGGTCTGGTTTGCCATGTTGCTCTCCCCTCGTTGCAAGGTGGTTGCGAGTTCGAGGCAAGCATGGTCCAAAGCAACCCCATTGACTAATTGGGATGACTGATGCGCTACATTGAGCAATATCAATATATATTGGCCGTGCCCATTCAAATCCCCGGAAACCGCCGCGGCGGCCTATGAAACCCCCATAGACGGCAATCGATCGAAGGGATCGACGGGATTCCCGGTTTCCCCCGGAAACCCGCGGGCAATACCGGGCCCCGGGATTGCGCGGATACCGGCGGGCCCGCCCCGGACCGTGGCCCCGGACGGGGCAACGCGGTTAGACTTGCGGACATGAAAGACGTCATCGACCACCGCGACACCCGCCGCGAATACATTGCCGGCGAGCTCCGCCGCCGAGACCTGGACGCCGACCCCGTCCGCCAGTTCTCCCGCTGGCTGGACGAGGCCCATGCCAACGACGCCGTGGATGCCACGGCCCTGTCCCTGGCCACGGCCACGAAGGACGGCCGGCCCAGCGTGCGGATCGTGCTCCTGAAACACTTCGACCGCGAAGGCTTCTGCTGGTACACCGACAAGCGCAGCCCGGCCGGCCAGCAGATCACGGAGAACCCCTGGGCGGAGATGATGTTCTTCTGGTCCGGGCTGGACCGGCAGGTACGCATCCATGGCCGGGTGAAGGACCTGCCCGACGAGGACGCCGAGGCCTACTACCGCAAGCGGCCCTTCGGCAGCCGGATCAGCGCCCTGGCCTCCCAGCAGAGCGCGGTGATCCCCGACCGGGACTACCTGGAGAAGACTGCCCGGGACCTGGAGACGCGCTACGCCGACGGCGAGGTCCCCCGCAACACCGCCTGGGGCGGCTACCGGCTGATCCCGGAAGTCATCGAGTTCTGGCAGGGCCGACCCAACCGCCTCCACGACCGCTTCCGCTATCGCCGGGAAGGCGACGAATGGATCATCGAGCGGTTGTCGCCCTAAAAGTTGGTTCTTCGCATTTTGCCGTGAAGCAGGGGGCCTGTAAGCGACGTGATCGGGATTTCGCGCACCGTTTGGGCCGAGGCTTTTTTCGACACTTGCTGCCAGGTGCGCGAGGCACTTTCTATTGCTTGCCCAATAGAAAGTACCCTTCGATCCGGGCACCCCGGCGCCTTGGCCCTTCGGGCGAACCTCGTCGCCGGAGGCTTGCTGTCGGGCACGGCCCGACACGACGTCGTGTCGTGACGGGCCTCGGAGCGACGTCCGTGTCGCTCCGACCCGGCAATCCTCCGGCGACGAGGCAAGGCGCAGGGGCCCCGAGGGTGCAACGATCAAGAATCCGAGAAGACCGAACCAACGGTAAATGGCCTGGGGCACCTTGCGCCCTTGGCGCCTTGGCGAGAGACATTACCCTCTGCTGTGTCCTGGCGAGGGATGTCACGCTAAAGTGCGATGAACCTAAAAGTCACAGTCGACAGTCAAAACCATGAGTTCACAGCTGACCGTTAACAGTGGACAGATGGGGGCGTGAAAACCCCAGCTCGACGCCTTGATACCCGGCGGATACCGCTACATCCGTAAACTGTCGACTGTAGACTGTCCACTTCTACCCACTGAGCGCTGAACCCTGAACGCTGCCATGCCCTCCGACCGCATCCAACTCGAACCCGGCTGGAAGGCCGCCCTGCGCGAGGAATTCGACAAGGACTACATGCAGGCCCTGCGCCGGTTCCTGGTCGCCGAGCGCCAGGCGGGCAAGACCATCCATCCGGCCACTGACGAGTGGTTCAATGCCTTCAATTCGACACCGCTGGACCGGGTGAAGGTGGTCATCCTGGGGCAGGACCCCTACCCCACGCCGGGACATGCCCACGGGTTGTGCTTCTCGGTGCGTCCCGAGGTCAGCCCCCTGCCCAAGTCGCTGATCAACATCTACCGGGAGCTCAGGGATGACCTGGGCATCGAGAACCGGACCGGCTATCTGCAGGGCTGGGCGGAGCAGGGCGTGCTGCTGTTGAACTCGGTGCTCACCGTGGAGAGCGGTCAGCCGGCCAGCCATCGCAACCAGGGCTGGGAGCGTTTCACCGACCGGGCGGTGGAGATACTGAATGCTTCCGAGCGGCCCCTGGCCTTCGTCCTGTGGGGCAGCTACGCCCAGAAGAAGGGCCGGGTCATCGACCGCAACCGCCACCGGGTCCTCCAGGCCCCGCATCCCTCGCCGCTCTCCGCCCACCGGGGGTTCTTCGGCTCCCGTCCCTTCTCCCGGATCAACGGTTTCCTGGAACAGACCGGGCAGCGCCCCATCGACTGGCAGCTCTGACCCTCAGGCTTCGGGATCCTGTTTCCCGGTCACGTTCAGGGACACCCGGCAGGCGGGCAGGGATTGGTCGGTCGGATGATGCTTGTGCACCGCTCCCTCGTCCGCCCGGACCGCCCGCGCCCCCAGGTCGAGATGGATGGCCGCCTTCGCATGGTGCTCCGCGGCCCGGGCCAGGATCTGGCGCAGCTCGTCCGGCGTCACGTCGACGATGATGTTCATTCCTTGCAGGGCGTGCTCGATGTCCGCGTTGTCCACCGGCGCTGATGCGCCTTGCTGCCGGTAAGGCATCAGGCCCACCGGGTAGCGCCGCCAGGCGAAGGGGTAGTTGACCAGGATGGCCAGGACCAGGATCAGGCCCGCATTCAGCATCACCGGCACCAGCACATAACCGAACCCCAGGGCCGTCACCGCCGGCCCGCCGATGACTGCCGTCAGGGCCGTGGCCCCGCCGGGCGGATGCACGCACCGCAGGGCATGCATGGCCCCCAGGGCAAGACCCACGGCCACCGCGGCGGCCAGGGCCGGCTGGGGGATCCACTGGGCGCAGGCCACCCCGATCAGGGCGGATACCAGATGCCCGCCCAACAACGGCCAGGGCTGGGACAACGGCCCGTGGGGCACGCCGAAGAGCAGCACCGCGGATGCCCCCATGGAGGCCACCATCCAGGCCGCCCCCGATTCCCCGACCACCGCGGCACTGACGAGGTAGACCCCGAGGATCCCGGCAAAACCACCGAGGATGGAGGCGAGCTTCTCGGCCAGGCTCACCCGGTTGGTCGCCGGTCCGACGAGATTGCGCCCCTGCCGGAGCCCGTGTTTCATGACCTGTCCCCCCGGCCCTGTCTCGGAAGGGGTTCCCGCGGGAACGACACCCGGTGGCCGCCTGCCGACCGGCCCCCGCTCGCACCCGCCACCATCCGAAGGGCCATCTCACCTTCGCGACGCCCTCCGATCATGGGACAAACCCGGTCTCGGGACCAATCGGGATGCCCGATGGCCCCTGCCGGGACCCGTCAATACCCGGCCGGGAGCGCGCATATCGGTGATATCTGCATATCGAGACTTGCAAACACAGAATCCACCCCGAGTCAAGATTGTCGCTGAAAAAATTTTGTTGCTAGCGTTCGCGCCGCGCTTTCGATATTTCTGCCTGAACATAACGAGAGGAAGCCTTCCCATGCGCGGAATCAGCAAGCTCATCCTGGCGGCGACCGCCGCCCTGTTCGTCGGGGCGGCCCACGCCGGCGAGGTCAAGATCGCCGTGGCCTCCAACTTCCTGGCCACCATGGAACAGCTGGCCGACGACTTCGAGGAAGAAACCGGCCATACCGCCCGGGTCTCCGGCGGGTCCACCGGCAAGCTCTTTGCCCAGATCCAGCACGGCGCGCCCTTCGATGTCTTCTTCGCCGCCGACGTCTCCCGCCCGGAAAAGCTGGAGGCGGCCGGCATGATCGAGGACGGCTCCCGCTTCACCTATGCCGTGGGCCAGATCGCCCTGTGGAGCCCCGAGCCGGGCGTGGCCAAGGACGGGGAGAAGGCGCTGAAGGAACAGGACTTCGAGCACCTGGCCATCGCCAACCCCAAGACCGCCCCCTACGGCCTGGCAGCGAAGCACGTGCTGGAGCACTACGGCGTGTGGAATGACGTCGTCGACAGGACCGTGCGCGGCGAGAACATCGGCCAGACCTTCCAGTTCGTGAAGACCGGCAACGCCGAGATCGGCTTCGTGGCCCTCTCCCAGATCCACAACCCCAACAAGCCGGTGAGCGGCGACCACTGGCTGCCCAGCCGGGATCTCTATCCCAAGGTCGAGCAGCAGGCGGTGATCCTGGAATCCGCCGCCGACAACGACGCGGCGCACGCGTTCATGGACTTCGTGCGCTCGGCCAAGGCCGCCGAGGTCATCGAGTCCTACGGCTATGCCATCCCCTGAATGGCGCCACCCGGTTCCCTCTCCCCATTGGGGAGAGCACCCTAAAGGGCATAAAGGCTAGGGGTGAGGGGGAAAGGCTCGAATCCCCCTCATCCTGACCTTCTCCCCGAGGGGGAGAAGGAACGAAAACGCACTGCCAAGCATCCGCATTCCGGGTGCTTCGCACTGCGAAACCCATGACAGGCTGATGGACCACCAATGATCGAACTCTTCGGCGTGGAACTCGACCTGGCCCCGGTGTGGCTGACCCTCAAGGTCGCTGCCCTGACCACGGTCATCCTGATCGTCATCGGCAGCCCCATCGGCTGGTGGCTGGCCCGCTCGAAATCCCGGCTGGGCGTGGTCTTCGAGGCCGTGGTGGCCCTGCCGCTGGTGCTGCCACCCACGGTGCTGGGCTTCTATCTGCTGATCGGGCTGGGGCCGCACGGCCCCATCGGCTCCATGTGGTCCCTGGTCTCCGAGAACAACCTGACCTTCAGCTTCGCCGGCCTGGTCATCGCCTCGGTGTTCTATTCGCTGCCGTTTGCCGTGCAGCCGTTGATGCATGCCTTCGAATCCATCGGCGAGCGCCGGCTGGAGGCCGCGGCCACGCTGGGGGCCAGTCCCATGGACCGCTTTTTCAGCGTGGTGCTGCCGCTGTCCCAGCGGGGCTATCTCACCGCGGCGACCCTGGCCTTCGCCCACACCGTGGGGGAATTCGGGGTCATCCTGATGATCGGCGGCAACATCCCCGGCCAGACCCAGGTCGTCTCCATCGCCATCTACGACCACGTGGAGGTCATGGAATACACCCAGGCCCACATCCTCTCGGCGGGGATGATGCTCTTCTCCTTCGCCGTGCTGCTGATCGTCTACGGGCTCAACCGCCGGATGGAGGTCAAGATCGGATGAATACGGACAACAACCGCACCATCCGCGCCCGCTTCCATCTCGATTTCGGCGCATTCGCCCTGGACACCGGCGAGTTCAGCCTGCCCGGCTCCGGCGTGACCGCCATCTTCGGTCACTCCGGCTCGGGCAAGACCACGCTGCTGCGCTGCATGGCGGGCCTGGAGCAGGGGGAGGGTTATTTGCGATTCGGCGAGGACACCTGGCAGGACGCGAACCGGAAATTCCTGCCGGTCCACCAGCGCCCGCTGGCCTATGTCTTCCAGGAGGCCACCCTGTTTCCGCACATGGACGTGCGCCGCAACCTGGAATACGGCCTGCGCCGCATCCCGAAGGAGCGGCGCCGCATCACCCCGGAGCAGGCCATCGAGTGGACCGGCGTGGGCCATCTCCTGGACCGCTCACCGGTGCGCCTCTCCGGCGGGGAGCGCCAGCGGGTGGCCATCGCCCGAGCGCTGCTGACCAGCCCGCGGCTGCTGCTGATGGACGAACCCCTCTCGGCGCTGGACATCCGCTCCAAGCGCGAGATCCTGCCCTATCTCGAACGCCTGCACCGGGAGCTCGACATCCCCGTGCTCTATGTCACCCATTCCCCGGCCGAGGTGGAGCGCCTGGCCGACCAGGTGGTGTTCATGGAGGACGGGCGCATCACTGCCATCGAGACCCTGGCGGAGGCCACCAGCCGCATCGATTCGCCGCTGTTCTTCGACGAGGGACCGGTCACCGTCATCGAGGCAAACGTGGATCACCATGACGATGCCTACCACCTGACCCGGGTCACCTTCGGCGACCACGGCCTGTGGCTGCCCCGACAGCCGCTCGAACCGGGCACGGCCCTCCGGGTACGCATCCTGGCCCGGGACGTGAGCCTGATCCGCAGTGCTCCGGAGGAGACCAGCATCCTCAATGTCCTGCCGGTGATCATCACCGGGATGGAGCCCACTGGTCCCGGCAAGCTGGCCGTCACCACCGAAACCCGGGACGGCCAGACCCTTCTGACCGAGATCACCCGCAAATCCGCCGAGACCCTGGGACTGGAGATCGGACAGCACGTCCATGCCCAGATCAAGGCCGTGGCCATGATGGAGTAGGCCGAGATGAAAGCCCGCAATCTCCAATCATTCGCCGCCGGCGGGGCCATCGGCACCCTGGGCGGGCTCATGGGCCTGGGCGGCGCCGAGTTCCGGCTGCCCGTGCTCAAGGGGCTGTTCCGCTTCGCCACCCTCGAGGCCATCTTGCTCAACCTGGCCACCAGCCTGGTCCTGGTGGCCTTCGCCCTGCTGTTTCGTAGCCAGGCCGTGACCCCCGCCGAGCTCTGGGGGCATGCAGGTCTGGTGCTCAATCTTCTGGCCGGGTCCCTGGCGGGCTCGTGGATCGGGGCGCATATCGCCAGCCGCATCCACGCCCGCCACCTGGACCTGGCCGTCATGGTTCTGCTGATCGGGTTGTCCATCGTCCTGATGGCCGAGCCCTTCCTCCACCTCTCCGGTGGGGGGCCGTTGTTCGACGACCGACTCCTCCTCGCCATTCTCGGTGTCGCCGCGGGGCTCGGCATCGGCCTGGTCAGCAGCCTTCTCGGCGTGGCGGGCGGGGAACTGCTGATCCCCACCTTCATGTTGCTCTACGGGGTGGACATCAAGCTGGCCGGCAGCCTGGCCCTGGCCGTTTCCCTGCCCACCCTGGTGGTCGGCCTGCTGCGCTATCGCCGGTCCGACGATTTCCCCGTCATCCGGCGCGAGCGCCGCTTTCTCGCCGCCATGGCCACCGGCTCCATCCTGGGCGCGGCCATCGGCGGGCTGATGCTGGGCCTGGTGCCCTCGAAATGGCTGACGCTGGGGCTGGGGATCATCCTGCTGATCTCGGCGATCAAGCTGTTTCGCGGTCACTGAGGGCTCGGAAACCAAGGGAGTGGATCAATGCGACTGGGACTGTTCCTGATCATGGAAAACTGGGATGGCGACATCCCCCGGGCCTATGCCGAGCACATGGAGACCATCCGCCAGGCCGACTGCGTGGGCATCGACGAGCTCTGGCTGGCCGAACACCACTTCAACGACTACTCGGTGAGTCCCTCCCTGAGCGCCCTGCTGGCCTATGCCGCGGGCATCACCAGCCGCATCGACATCGGGGCCGCGGCCTATCTGCTGCCATTTCACGATCCGGTGACCATCGCCGAGGACGTGGCCACCCTGGATATCCTGAGCCACGGCCGGATGCTCTTCGGCGCGGCCAAGGGCGGCCCGTTCGAGCGCCAGAAGGCCCAGTTCGGGGTGGAGGGCGACGAGGCCCGGGAACGGATGCTCGAGGGGCTCGACCTGGTCCGCCGCCTGCTGGCCGAGACGTCGGTGGATTTCTCCGGCAAGCATTATTCCGCCGAGGGCCTGACCGTCTATCCCCGGCCCGTGCAGCCTCGGGTCCCGACTTTCATCGCCAGCCGGGACGAGACGGCCATCGCCCTTGCCGCCCGCCACGGCTTCGGCCTGATGGCCGCCCATGCCTGGGATCTCGACCGCCTGCGCAACCAGCGCGATACCTACCGGGAACACCATCCCGAGGGCACGGCCCCGGAGCTGATGGCGTCGCGCAGCTTCCTGGTGGCCGAGACCGACCAGGCCGCCCGGGAGGCGGCCCGGCCCCATATCCGCCGGTTCCGGAAACGCATGAGCCGACAGGGCTTCGGCCAACGGGGCGAGGATGATTTCTTCAACGAGGAGCGGCTGCTGGCCAACGGGGTCATCGGCTCGCCCGAGACCTGCCGCCAAAGGTTGGCGGAACTCGCCGAGGCCGGCGTGACCCGCGTGGCCCTGAAGCCCGCCACCCGCGACCACGTCCGGGCCCGGGAGTGCCTGGCGGCGGCCGCCAGCGATCTCAAGCCCGCCATGGAGGCCTGTGCATGAACCAGGCCGTTCGAAGACGGGCCCCTGCAAGCCGGGGACAGCCCACCGGGACACCCGCGGCCACCGTGGCCCGGTCGCGCAATATCGCCGCTCGCCCGGCGCTGCTCTTCCCGTTGCTGCTGGGGGCCATGGCCTTTTCCCTCACCCTGGGACGCTATCCCCTGGAGCTCGGCCAGCTCTTCCAGGCCCTGCTGGGCCAGCTGGATGGCGAGCAGGCAAAACTGGTCTCCGACCTGGTGATGGAGATCCGCCTGCCGCGGGTGCTGGCCGCGGTGCTGATCGGCATGTCCCTGGCAGTCTCGGGGGCGGCCTTCCAGTCCATGTTCATGAACCCCCTGGTCTCGCCGGGGGTACTGGGCGTGCTCTCCGGGGCCAGCTTCGGCGCGGCGGTGGGCATGGTGGCCTCCGGCCACTGGATCGTGGTCCAGCTCTGCGCCTTCGGCTTCGGCATGGCCGCGGTGGGCATCGCCCTGCTGATCGGGCGCATCCAGCGTCAGAACGCCCTGATCCTGCTGATCCTGGGCGGGATCATCAGCGGGGCCTTCTTCAATGCCCTGCTGTCGGTGGTCAAGTACGTGGCCGACCCCTACGACGACCTGCCGGCCATCGTCTACTGGCTGATGGGCTCGCTGGCCACCGTGGACAAGGACACGGTCCTGCTGCTGGCCATCCCCATGGTCATCGGGATCGGGGTCATCGCCTCGCTGGGCCGGGCCCTGAATGCCCTGTCCATGGGCGAGGACGAGGCCCGCAGCCTGGGCATCCCGGTGCGGGCGGTGAGACTGACGGTGATCCTCGCCGCCACCCTGATCAGTGCCCTGACGGTGGTGATGGGCGGGATGATCGGCTGGGTGGGCCTGGTGGTCCCCCATATCGCACGGCTGCTGGTGGGCCCGGACAACCGGGTGCTGATCCCGGCCTCGGCCATGATCGGCGGGATCTACCTGCTGCTGGTGGACAACGTCTCCCGGCTGGCCTTCAGCGTGGAGGTGCCCATCGGCATCCTCACCGCGCTGATCGGTATTCCCTTCTTCGCCTGGGCACTGAGAAACGTCAAACGGGGGTGGGGCTGATGCTGGAAGTCGAGAACCTCCATGCCGGCTATGACCGCACGCGCATCCTGCACGGGATCGACTTCTCGGTGGAGGCCGGGGAGTCCGTCGCCCTGCTGGGCCCCAATGGCTGCGGCAAGACCACCCTGCTGCGCACCCTGCTGGGGCTGCATCCCGCTTCCGATGGCGAGGTCCGCCTCGACGGACGACCGATAGCCGGCATGCCGGACAAGGAGCGGGCCAGGGCCGTGGCCTACATCCCCCAGGTCCACGCCGGGGCCTTCGGCCACCGGGTGGTGGACGTGGCCATGCTGGGCCGCAGCCCCCACCGGGGCCTGTTCGAACCCTTCACCGACGACGACCGCGAGATCGCCGAGCAGGCCCTGGAGCGGGTGGGCATCGCCGATCTTGCCGAACGTCCCTATACCCAGGTCAGCGGCGGCCAGCGCCAGCTGACCCTGATCGCCCGGGCCCTGGTGCAGAACGCCCGGCTGTTCGTCATGGACGAGCCGGTCAACGGCCTGGACTTCGGCAACCAGTTGCGTCTTCTGGACCTGGTCCGGAGCCTTTCCGACCAGGGGCTGACCGTCATCCAGACCACCCACTACCCGGACCACGCCCTGTACAGCGCCGACCGGGTGATCCTCCTGCACGAGGGCCAGGTCATGGCCAACGGGCCGCCGGAAGCCGCCATGACGCCCGAACGGCTGGCCCGCCTCTACGGCGTGGAGGCCCGGCTGGCCCGGGTGGGTGAGCGCACCGTCTGCATCCCCGAAAGACTGGCAGCGCCACCGCCCTAGGGCACCTCACAACCCCCATCGAGCGGCCTCGGCCGCCAACGATACGGGCTCTGGAAGATTCGCGGCCGGGAGGCCGCTCCCACGGGCCAAGGGCCCCGTGCGTCCTGATCGCCGGGCTATCGGCCGCGCTATTCCCGGCAAAACACAACGAAAACAAGGATTCGAACCATGAGGCACCGCAAGACACTCGTAACCGCCTGCTCCCTGTCCCTTGGCCTGGCTGCGGGCACCGGCCATGCCGAGCAACTGGATACCGTGGAAGTCACCGACACCCCCCGCATCCAGGACCACCAGGCGCGGCTCGCCGGCGGCATCGACGGCTCACGACCCCTGACCCTGCCCGCGGCCAGCGCCACGCTGGTCGACCAGATCGACCGGGAGACCATCGAGCGCCTGCCGGTGACCAACAGCTTCGACCTGGTGGACTACGCCAACGGCGTCTTCTCCCAGTTCCAGGGCCGCAAGATCCCTTTCTTCGCCAATGTCCGGGGCGATCAGTCCCTGGGCATCATCGTCGACGGCGTCTACCTGCCCTCGCACATCGCCAGCCGGATACTGACCGACCTCCCGCTCTCGGCCATCGAGCGGGTGAGCGTGGTGCGTGATTCCACGGCCCTGAACCTGGGCCCGCTCACCGCCGACAACGGCGGCTTTCTGGTCATCGAGACCCGTCGACACGATGCCTTCGGCGCCGAGTTGCGGGCCGGGGCGGAGAACTTCGGCCGGGGCTTTGCCGACATCAACGTCGGCACCCGCAAGGGGGCTTTCGACGGCACCGCCACCCTCGCCGTGGACCACCGCGACGGCCGGGACGGCTGGAACCAGGGCTATGCCAACCACGGGGCCTACCTGCGTGGCGGCTGGCAGGGCCGCGCCACCCGGGTCCAGGCCACCCTGTTCGTCGACGATAGCTCACGGGAGGTGCAGCGCAGCACGCCCGACAGCAACCCCCGGATCTACAACGCCCGCTGGGAGCAGGACCCCATCCGCAGCATCGTGGGCGGGCTGACCGTCCACCACCGCTGGTCGGACCACCAGCAGACGGTCCTGCGCTACAGCCAGGCCTACAACCGCACCGATCTCGAGCAGCGCTCCTGGAGCGATCCGGATTTCTTCAACGTCGACAAGACCCAGTACCGCTTCCGCAATCTCTCCGCGGTCCACACCATCACCGGCACGAATCGCTCGCTGCGCTTCGGCCTGTCCGAGAACCGCCACGTCACGCCCACCGGGATGCTCTACTACCACGGCTGGGAGAAGGACGAACAAGTGCTGGGCGGCTTCGTCCAGGGCGAGATGCGCATCGGGGACTGGCACCTCGACGCCGGCCTGCGCCGGGACAAGCACTACCATGACGTCGGCTACGAACAGGTGGGCCGGCAGCGCAGCCGCATCGAGGACGAGTCCGACCCGGCCCTCGACGCCCTGTCTCTCGGCGCGCGCCGCGACATCGGCGAGACCCGGACCGTCACCGCCCGGCTGCTCTACAGCGAGCAAAACCAGGACGACTTCGAGACCAGCTCCGGCGAATCCCTGGACCAGGAACAGCGGCTCAACTACGAGCTCGGTTACCAGGCCCGCGTCTCCTCGCTGTTCGTCCCCCGGGCCACGATCTACTGGCACAACCTGAAAAACGCCCGATTTGTGGCCGACGTGCGGCCCGAGTACGACAACTCCGGCAACCTGATCGAATCCCACAACGTCTACGCCGCCTCCGACCGCAGTCTCTACGGCACGGAGCTCCAGGTCCGCGGGGCCAGCGGCCGGCTCAGCTACACCGTCAACTACAGCTACGCCCGCTCGGACGACGACGATGCCGATGAGCGCACCCCGCATCACCGGGCCAGCGCCCACGGCACCTACGCGTTCGGCCAGTGGAGCGCCACCGTGGGCGGGCGCTACCTCGACGAGTTCCTCTCCGGCAACAAGGCCGGCATGGGCGAGGCCGGCGGCTTCACCGTGGTGGACGCCTCCCTGGACTATCGGATCCCCCGGGGCGACCGGGAGCACCACGTGACGGTCTACGGCCGCAACCTCGGCGACCGCGAGTACGAGTCCATGTACACCTTCGCCAACGAAGGTGCGGTGTACGGCATCCAGTACCGGCTGGCGTTGTGAGGAGGGCCGTCATGATCCGCGGAGCGATTCTTGCCACGCTGCTTGCCTGGACGCTCACCGCCCAGGCCGGGCCTTGCCGGTCCGACGGCCCCGTGCCGGAGACGATCTACGGGGCCTCGCCGCCGGTGACCTACCTGCTGTATTCCCTGGCCCCGGAAAGGCTGGCGGGACTGAACTTCCCGCCCAATGCCCGGGAACGGCGCTTCCTGCATCCCGCGGTACTGGACCTGCCCGTGATCGGCGGCTGGTTCGGCCAGGGGCGCACGCCCAACCTGGAGACCCTGCTGGATGTCGATCCGGGCCTGGTGGTCACCTCCGCCCACCGCAAGGGCGACGGCCGGATCATCGACACCCTGGACCGCCTGGGACTGGCCACCTGCCAGCTCACCCTCGACCGGCTGGAGGACTACCCGGCGGCCTATCGCACCATGGGCGAGCGGCTGGGCCTGCCCGAGCGCGGCAAGGCCCTGGCCCGCTACGTGGAGGACGCGCTGGCCCGGGCCGAAACGGTGACCGGGGCCATCCCCGCGGATGAACGGCCCACGGTCTATTACGCCGAGGGCCCCGACGGCCTGCAGACCGAGTGCCACCGCTCCTGGCACGCCATGCTGATCCCCCGGGCGGGGGGCCTCAACCCGCACCGCTGCGGGCAGCGCTACGGCTTCGGCCGCGAGCGCATCCCCTTCGAGCAGCTGCTCACTTATGACCCCGACGTGATCCTGGCCGGCAATCCCGCGCTGCTCGACCACATCGAGAACGATGCCCGCTGGCAGCACCTGCGCGCCGTCCGGGAAGGGCGGGTGTGGGTCATCCCCCAGGCCCCGTTCAACTGGTTCGACCGTCCGCCCTCGTTCATGCGCGTGCTCGGCCTGCAGTGGCTGCTCCATCGCCTCTACCCCGAACGGGCCGCAGGCGACCCGGTCGAGATCACCCGCGATTTCTACCGGCAGTTCCTGGGCGTGGACCTCGATGCGGCCACTGCCCGGGCCCTGATCGACGGACGACCCATTCAAAGGAAAAAAGAGGAGAAATGATCATGAGAAAGACACCCCTGGCCATCGGCCTCCTGCTCGCCATCGGCGCCGCGCAGGCCGCCGACAGCGAGACCTTCGAACTGGGCGTGGTGGAGGTCAACAGCGAGGCTGTGGACCATCCCCAGACCACCGCCGTGGACGTGCTGGACCGCCGGCAGATGGAAAAGCACGAGCGCCACGACGTGGCCCATGCCCTGGACATGCTCCCGGGCGTGACCCTCGACCAGAAGGGCAACCGCGGGGAATACACCGCGCTGGTACGCGGCTTCGACTCCCGCCAGGTGCCGGTCTTCATCGACGGCATCCCGGTCTACGTCCCCTACGACGGCAACGTGGACCTGGGCCGCTTCATGACCGGTAACCTCGCCGAGATCCGCGTCACCAAGGGGCTCTCCTCGGTGATCTACGGACCCAACGCCCTGGGCGGGACCATCGACCTGGTCAGCCGCCGTCCGCTGTCCGCGTTCGAGGCCAGCGGGGCAGTGGGCACCCGCTTTGATCGCGAGGGTGACCGGGCGGTCAACCACGGCCGGATCAACCTGGGCAGCAACCAGGGCAGCTGGTACGCCCAGGCCGGCGTCAGCTACCGCGACCGGGACCACTTCCGCGTCGCCGACGACTTCGATGCCGTCGACGGAGAGCGGGAGAACTCGGACCTCGAGGACCGCTCCGCCAGCCTCAAGCTCGCCTACACCCCCAACGCCACCGACGAGTACGCCCTGGCCTACTACAACCAGCAGGCGGAGAAGGGCCAGCCGCCCTACGTGGGGGAGGACCCCAAATTCAAGGTACGCCAGTGGCGCTGGCCGGAATGGGACAAGGAAGGGATCTACTTCATCTCGCACACGGCCCTGGGCGAGACCGGCTATGTGGAAAGCCGGCTCTACCATGACAAGTTCGACAACACCCTGATCGGCTACAAGGACGACACCTACACCGACTACCGGTGGCGCAGCGTCTACGACGACCACACCACCGGGGCCAGCCTGGAAGGCGGCTGGCAGGCCGGCCGCCATGCCATCCGCCTGGCCGGTCACTACAAACGCGACTACCACGAAGAAATCGATCCCGACGCCCCGGCCGACCCGCACCCGGAATACGAGGACGAGACCGTCTCCGTCGCAGCCGAGGACACGGTGACCTTCACCGAACGGCTCAAGGTCACCTTCGGGGCCAGCGTCGACCGCCAGGACACGGTTACCGCGAAAGACTTCGACAACGCCACCTTCGGCGAGCTGGAGACCGGCGCCGACGAGGCAGCCAACCTCCAGGCCCAGCTGCATTACGCCCTGGACCCCAATCACGACCTCTTCGCCGAAGCCGGCCAACGCACCCGCTTCGCCACCATCAAGGAGCGCTACTCGCGCAGTTTCGGCCGCAAGAAGCCCAATCCCGACCTGGAAGCCGAGACCGCCAACCACTTCGAGCTGGGCCTCGACGGCATGGATCCCGGCCGGCACCACTACCGGGTGGCCGTGTTCTACAGCGCCCTGGAGGATGCCATCGAGCGCGGCGCGACGGACGACCCGAACTACGAGTTCCAGCTGCAGAACGTGGGCGAGGCCGACCACTACGGCATCGAGTTCTCCGGCGGCATGAACCTCGGTGCCCGGACCCGCCTGGCCGGCAACTACAGCTACGTGCGCAAGGACCTGGAAGGCGACCTGGTCGCCACCGACATGCCCGAACACCAGGCCTTCGCCGAGATCGAGCACGACCTAGGGGACCGCTGGACGCTGATGGGCACCGCCGAGTACGCCAGCGAGCGCTACGCCTTCAGCTACACCGACGACGAACACGTCGCCGACGGCTACACCCTGCTGGGTCTCCAGGCCCGCTACCAGCGCAGCCAATGGGACCTCACCGCCGGCATCGACAACCTGGCCGACGCGGACTACGCGCTCGAGGAAGGCTTCCCCGAGCCCGGCCGGACCTTCTACGTCACCGCCGGTTTCCGACTTTAAGCCGGCCTGGCCCGGGCCTTCCGCCCGGGTCCTGTACCTATCGGTATGTCTCAAGGGAATAACGAAAGAAAAGGGATCGATATGTTGAGAAAACGCAGCCGCCTCTTTTTCACGGGCGTGGCCCTGTGCGCCAGCCAGGCCGTGCTGGCCGAGGCCCTGGAGCCCATCACCGTGAACGGCCACGCCCCCACGGCCAACGGGGTGACCGCCGCCGAGTCGCCCGTGGGCACCCGGGAGGACGTCTCCCGCGAGTCCATCGCCATCCAGGGCGGCGCCGAGCAGACCAGCCACTACAAGGCCATCCGCATGGTGCCGGGGGTGGACGTCACCTCGCCCGATCCCTTCGGCATGGAGTCCACGCTGCGCATCCGTGGCAAGAACCACTCCAACCACGGCCGTACCGGCGAGACCGTGGAAGGCCTGCCGATCAAGGGCATCGGCCCGGGACTGGGGATCATCGTGGACCTGGAGAACACCCAGGGCATCGGCGTGACCAAGGGGCCGGTCCCCGCCGACGAGGGCTTCGGCTTCGGCAACGACGTGGGCATGGTCGACCTGCGCCTGCGCCGGCCCGCCGAGCGCTTCGGCGGCACCGCCAAGCAGGCCCTGGGCATTGATGACTTCACCCGCACCTTCGTTCGCATGGACAGTGGCCGGATGGGGGATGTCGGCCAGGCCTTCGTCTCCGGCTCCTACACCGAGGCAGACAAGTGGAAGGGCGAGGGCGGCTCCCCGGACGGGCGCAAGAACCTGGCCTTCGGCCTGACCGGCACCCCCGAGCAACCCGTGGACTGGGAGATCTTCGGCCTCTACAACGACCTGGAAAAACACGAGTACCGGGGACTGACCTATCCCCAGATCCAGGATCTCGGGGACAACATCGACTTCGACTACAACGACGAACTCACCGGCGATCCGGCGAAGGACGTCAACTACTACGACTACAACCGCGAGGAGTTGGAGGCCTGGACCCTGATGGGCCGGCTCACGGCGCCGGTGGGCGATCAGTCCGACATCACCATCAAGCCGTACTTCTCCCGCGAGGAGGGCTTCCGGCTGTTCGGCAACGGCACCAAGGTGATCCGCTGGCTGATCGAGCATGACACCTATGGCGCAACGGCGCAGTGGCGCCGGGAGATCGAGAACGGTGAGGTGAAGGTCGGCTACTGGTACGGCGAGCACGAGCCGCCGGGACCGCCCACGGCCATGAAGGCCCTGAATACCGGCGACCTCTCCTTCGCCAAGTGGGCCCGGCTGGAGAAGGCCACCAACCACGAGTTCCACAGCCCGTTCGTCAGCTTCGACAAGCAGCTGGGCCGGACGCGTGTGGCCGGCGGGCTAAAGTATCTACGCATGACCTCGCCGGATGTGCGCATCTACGACACCCAGGGCCTGACCGACGCCAGCTACGACGACGTCTTCGCCCAGGACCCGGCGGTCACCCTGCACCTGGAGGACCAGACCCACGAGCTCTGGCTGCCCAACCTGGGGATCACCCACCCGCTCTCCGACAAACTGTTGCTGCGGGCGAGCTACGGGCGCAACTACTACACGCCCAACTACTCCTTCGGCGGCCAGGTGCTGGCCATGCAGAAGAAACTGTCGGATGAACAGCTCAATGCCCTCTGGCTGGACCTGGAGCCCGAGATCTCCGACAACATCGACGTCGGCCTGACCTACACCTGGGACCGCGGCTTCGTCGCCCCCACGCTGTTCGTCTCCGAGGTGGAGAACAAGGGCGGCAACCTGTTCGATCCCGATCTCGGCCTGGAACATCACCAGAACAACGGCGAGGCCCGTTCCTACGGGCTCGAACTGGCCGCCGGGTATGAGCTCACACCCAGCCTCACCGCCAATGCCGCCCTGACCTACAACCGCTACGAGTTCACCGAGGACCTGGCCGGTGCCGGCGGCACGCCCATCGAGGCCGAGGGCGAGCAGATCCCCAACGTGCCGGAATTCATGGCCAACGTCTCCGCCGACTGGCGCACCCTCGGCTTCACCGTGACCCCGGTTGTCCGCTACGTGGGCAAGCGCTACAGCGACGTGGAGAACGAGCAAAGCGTCTCGGACCACACCCTGGTGGATCTGACCGTCACCCGGCAGATGCCCGTGGGGGCGGACCGCCTGCTGACCCTCCAGGCCTCGGTGACCAACCTGTTCGACGAACAGTACATCGCCATCATCGACGCCCCGGACGCCGCCTCGCCCACCCAGACCGGTGCCGGCAGCGTAGGCAGCACCCGCTATCAGCCGGGCGCACCGCGGGCCTTCTTCGTCACCGCCCAGATCGACTTCTGAACAGGAGCCAGACATGACCATGAAACGAATCATGAAGGGCGGTCTTCTGGCCTCCCTGCTGGCCACGATCCCCGCGGGGGCCGCCGGACCGGATGACGCGGGCAGCGTCTACGGCTCCTCGCCTCCCGCCGCGATGCTGGTCTATGCCCTCGATCCCGAGTTGCTGGCGGGGACAGTCTATCCCCTCGCGGGCCGGGAGCGACCCTACGTCGATCCCCGGATGGCCGAACTCCCCCGCATCGGGGGCTGGTTCGGCCAGGGTCGCACCCCCAACCTGGAGACCCTGATGAGCGTCGAACCCGAGCTGGTGGTGGCCTGGGACAACCCGGTCTTCGTCGAGCGGATGGGGGATACCGTGGACATCCTCGGCCATGAACTGCTGACCCTGCCCCTGGGCACCGTCACCCAACTGCCCGATAGCCTGCGCCGACTGGGTCGGGCCGTGGACCGGGAGGAGCGGGCCGAGACCCTGGCCCGATACGCCGAGGACAAGCTTGCCGAGGTCCGGGCCGTACGGGAATCCATCCCCGAGGACGAGCGCCTGCGGGTCTACTACGCCGAAGGCCCGGGCGGGCTGAAAACCGATTGCCACCAGTCCTTCCACGCCGAGCTCGTCGAGCTGGCCGGCGGCTACAACGTCCATCGTTGCCAGCAGCAGACCATCTTCGGCCGCCAGGGCGTGGACCTGGAACAGGTGCTGACCTATGACCCGGACGTGGTCCTCGCCTTCAGCCGGAAATTCCACCGGCGCGTCACCGAGGGCGACACGGCCTGGGCCATGGTCCGCGCGGTGGACGAGGGCCGGGTGTACTTCATCCCCCGCACCCCCTTCTCCTGGTTCGACCGACCGCCGTCCTTCATGCGCCTGATCGGCCTGCAGTGGCTGACCCATACCCTCTATCCCGAGCGCTACCCCATCGACCTGGAGGCCGAGGTGCGCGAGTTCTACCGCCTGTTCCTGGACGTGGAGCTCTCCGACGAGGACCTGGCCGGCATCCTCGCCGGAACCAGCGCCCAGCCCCTGCCGATGCACCGGCGAGCGCCATGATCGACCGAGGACGCCGACAGGCCCTGATGACGCTCCTCGCTCTGGCCGTCACCGGGCCGACTCACGCCTCGGGGGGACGGGTCATTACCGACATGGCCGGCCGCCGGGTCCGGCTGCCCATCCGCCCCCGGCGCATCGCCACGGTGGGCGGCGTGCCGGCGATGAACAGCTTCCTGTTCGCTCTTGGCGCCGGGGAGGCCATCGTCAACGGGCTGCCCAATTTCGCCCGCAAGCCCCAGTGGCGAATGCAGACGGTCCTGGCGCCGCATCTCGCCAAGCAGCCGGCCACCCAGGGCGCCCACGCCGTGCCCCAAGTGGAGACGCTGCTGCAGCTCCGCCCGGAGGTGGTGTTCACCATGATGCCCCAGCATCTGCCGTTGCTGGAGCGGGCCGGGCTGCCGGCGGTCTATCTCTCCTGGAAGGAGGCCGAGGCCGAACCGGCCACCAGCATCCGGCACACCATGCACCTGATGGGGGAATGCCTGGGACGGGAGGAACAGGCCGCGGCCTATCGGGACTGGTTCGATACCGTGCTCGATAGCGTCACCGAGCGGGTCGACGGGCTGCCCGATTCGGTCCGGCCCCGGGTGCTGTTCTGTCACCTGCGCACGTTTTCCCAGCAGTTTCGCATCGTCAACGACTGGATCGCTGCCGCCGGCGGGCTGAGCGTCACCCGGGACCTTCCCCATGACAACGATCACCTGTCGCTGTCGCTGGAGCAGGTCCTGGCCTGGGACCCCGAAGTCCTGCTGCTCTGGAGCCCGGCCGATCGCGAGCGTCTGGAAAACGACCCGCGGCTGCGGCATCTGCGCGCGGTCCGTGAGGGCCGGGTGCATGTAGCGCCCAGTGGCGCCCATCCCTGGGCCTCGTGGACCGCCGAGCATCCGCTGATGGTGCGCTGGGCCGCCCAGCATTTCTTCCCCGACCGTTTCTCTCAAGAGGAACTGAGACGAACCGTGCGCGATTTCTACACGCACTTCTACCAACACCCCATGGATGTGCGGGCCGTGCAGCGGCTGCTCACGCCCGCCTGACAAGGAGATCCTCATGACCAAGACACGCCAATCCGCCCCCGTTCACGACGACGACCGGACCCGCGAGGTCCACAGCTTCGAATCCTCGGTCAGGGGCTGCCCGGCGCAGGCCCGCAAGCCCGACTTCGGCGGCAGCGAGCCCCGGGTCGTACCCGAGATGGTGGATATCGTCTACCCCCATGTGCCCTTCCCCACCCAACGCGTTTTCGAGGCCGCCGGCGAGGCCCTGATCCGGGAACTGGTCCATCACCACCACGCCCTGCTGATCCAGAGCCGGGTGGGGCACCTGTTCAGCGACGACGAGGCGCACTTTCTCGAATCCGTGGAACGCACCGCGGACTTCTTCGTGGAGATGTTCGGCGGACCGAAGCATTTCACCCCCGTCCACGGCCAGCCCCACCTGCGCGAGCGCCACTTTCCGGTGGCCATCACCGAGGCCGATCGCATCACCTGGCTGGAGCTGTTGGCGCAGGCCATGGTGGAGGTGGGCTTCCCCGCCGAGGTTCGCGAGGAGGTCTGGAACTGGGTGGAGCCGCTCTCCATCCGCATGATCAACCGCCGTACCCGCATGGAAGGGGTGGAGCGCCTGTCTTTCGACGACGTCGCCATCTTCCGGGAGGAGGCCCCGGCATGACCGCGAATGCCAACCACCCCCGGGGCTGTCGAGGCCTCCGCCACGGCTTTCCCGAGGCCCCCTTTGCGGGGGCCCATGTCTACGAAATGCTGGGGGAAGCCACCATCCGCCGGATGGTCACCCGCCACCACGAGCTGCTGTGGCGCAGCCCGTCCGGCCATCTGTTCGGGGAAAACGCGGCTCACTTCCGCCAGGCCGTGGCCCGTACCGCGGACTACTTCGTGGAGATGCTGGGCGGCCCCAAGCATTACACCCCGGTCCAGGGCAATCCCCGTCTGGGCAAGCGCCACCAGCCCTTCGCCATCGGCCCCGAAGACCGGGAGACCTGGCTGCGATGCCTGGCCCGGGCCATGCGGGAGGAGGGCATCCCGGCCGAAGTGATGGAGGAGATCTGGGCCTGGGTGGAACCGCTGTCCATGCGCATGCTCAGTCCCCGGCGTGACCCGGCGAGCCTGGAGCGCATCGAGCTGGAGACGGCCGGGGATGGCCCAGTGGCCGAGTCGATACGCGCTTGAAGTGGGAAGCACGAAATGCCAGCCGGGGCGGGCACGGCGCTCATGCGCCTTGGCCCATCCTGCGGGAATGTCCTCAACGGGGCTCCAGGGTCACCCCGATATCGGCAGGCGGGACGTAGTAGACCGAGCTCAGCACCAGGCCGTCGACGCCGGTGGCGGCGTAGTCGGCGACGTTGTCTTCCCGGATGCCGCCGGCGGCGAGCAGCGTCAGGCCGGGATGGTCGCGGCGCAGGCGCCGGACGTTTTCGGTGAGCTCGTCCACGGGGCGCTTGTCGAACTGGATGCCGTCCACTCCGGCGCGGGCGGCCACCAGGGCCTGGTCCAGGTTCTCGACCTCCACCAGGACCTTCTTCTCGGCCACGGCGGCACGATTGGCCCGCACCCGCTCCAGGAAGCCTTCCAGCCCGCCGACGAAGTTCAGGTGCTGGTCGAAGGCCAGCACCGTCTCGGAAAGGCCCAGTCGGTGGGGCCAGAGGCCGCCGGCGCGGATGGCCTTGGTGACCACCTTCTTCACCCCGGGCGGGTGCTTGCGGGTGGTGAAGAGCATGATCTCGGGGTTGGCCCGGCGGGCCTCGGCGAGCATGTCCCGGCCGCGGGTGGCGATACCGCAGGCGTATTCCAGCAGGTTGAGGCTGACCTTCCAGGCGCGGTGGAGGGCCCTGGCGGGGCCGTGGGCCGCCAGCAGCGACTCGCCCTGCTCGGCGTCCTCGCCCGAGGCCCGCAGGTCGATGACCTCGGCGCCCAGGCGCTGGATGATCTGGGCGGCTTCCTCGGTTCCGGAGATGCGGGTGGCATGCCGGGCGCGGAAGGTGATGCGGGCCGGGGTGGCATCGATGCCCGCCAGTTCGCTGGTGAGATCCACCAGCGGGGCGTCCTCGTTGATCCAGTGATCGATCAGGGGCTGCTCGAAGAAGACCATCGCCTCAGTCCACCCCGATGATTACCGAGGAGGCCTTGATCATGGCGCAGGCCCGCCGGCCTTCTGCCAGTGCCAGTTCGTCGGCGGAGTCGTTGGTGATCACCGCGGTGACGCGCGTATCGCCCCCCACCTCGAGGACCACCTCGGTGTTCACCGCGCCGCGCTCGCAACGGATGATCTCGCCGCAGAGGTTGTTGCGCGCGCTGGTGCGCAGGAAGTCATCGTGGAGGATGACCGAGCTGGCCTTGATGATGGCGTAGGCCGGGCGGCCCTCCTCCAGCCCGAGGGCCTCGGCACTGGTGTTGGTGATCATGGAGACGATCTGCTGCCCGCCGGGAAGGCCGATGACCACCTCGGTGTTCACCGCGCCCTGCTTGAGTTCGCGGACCTCGCCCGGGAGCTGATTGCGTGCGCTGACCTTCATGCATTGGCCTCCTTGTTGTCGGTCGCCGGCGGCACCCTACCGCCGTGGTCGAACCCGGCCCACCTTTGACTCGCCCCGAGGGTTGTGCTAGCCAAACTTTTCCCGACCGCTGCGGTCTGGTAATTTACGCGCTCCGATTCACGACCGTCCCGTTTTCCCCCATGAGCGAAACTCCCCGCAAGGCCGTGGCCCTGATCTCCGGGGGCCTGGATTCCATGCTCGCCGCCCGGGTGATCCAGGAGCAGGGTGTCCACGTCGAGGGCATCAACTTCTACACCGGCTTCTGCGTCGAGGGCCATACCCAGGCCCTGCGCAAGAAGGACCGGGACAAGCCCAAGCGCAACAACGCCCTGTGGGTGGCCGAGCAGCTGGACATGCCCCTCCACATCGTCGACATCGTGGAAGAGTACAAGGACGTGGTGATCAACCCCCGGCACGGCTACGGGGCGCACCTCAACCCGTGCCTGGACTGCAAGATCTTCATGGTCAACAAGGCCCTGGAGTGGGCGCAGGAGAACGGCTTCGACTTCATCATCACCGGCGAGGTGATCGGCCAGCGGCCCAAGTCCCAGCGGGCCGACACCATGCCGGTGATCGCCGAGGAGTCCGGTGCCTTCGACCGCCTGCTGCGCCCGCTGTGCGCGAAGAACCTGCCGCCCACGCTGCCCGAGCGCGAGGGCTGGGTGGACCGCGAGGGACTCCATGACATCACCGGCCGCTCGCGCAAGGTCCAGATGGAGCTGGCCGAGCGGTTCGGGTTCGACGACTATGCCCAGCCCGCCGGTGGCTGCTGCATGCTCACCAACGAGGAATACTCGCGCAAGCTGACCGACATGTGGCGCCACCAGGGCGACAAGGACTACGAGCTCGACGATGTCATGTTGCTCAAGGTGGGGCGCCACCTGCGTCCGCGGGACAACTTCAAGGTGATCATCGGCCGCGAGGAGGGCGAGAACCGCTTCCTGGAGGGCTATCGCAAGCAGTTCACCCACCTCTACCCCACCTCGCACAACGGCCCGTTGACGCTGGTGGACGGCGAGGCGAGCGACGACGACCTGGAGCTGGCGGCACGGCTGCTGGCGCGTTTCTCCCAGGGCAAGAAGGCCGACTCGGTGACCGTGGACGTGGTCCGCCGGGGCGGCGAGCCCCGCTCGCTGGAGGTCGCCCCCCTCCGGCCCGCGGAAATCAGCCGCGACTGGTATATTTGAACAACGGGCCGGCGCCGGTCCGCCCGGGCCCGGCCCTCGATGGAGAACCCCGATGCACCAGGTCGATGCCCGCCGACTGCTCTGCCCCATGCCCGTGATCCGCACCCAGGACGCGGTCCGCGATCTCGAACCCGGAGACGAGCTCGAGGTGATCTGTACCGACCCCGGGGTCAAGCACGACATCCCCGTCTGGAGCCGGATCAACGGTCACGAGGTCCTCGAGATCCGCGAGGCCGACGACGAGATCATCGTCCACCTGCGGGTGGGAGAGCGGTAGACCGCCCATGAGCGTCAGCGAGGCCCGCCGTCGCCAGGTCATCCAGCGGGTCGGCTTCGTCAACATGGCGATCAACGCCTCCCTGGCGGCGATCAAGATCGTGGTCGGCTGGCTCACCGGCTCCCAGGCGCTGGTGGCCGACGGCATCCACTCGGTCTCCGACCTGGGCAGCGACGTGCTGGTGCTGGTGGCCGGCCGCGAGGGCAGCAAGGGGGCCGACGCCGACCACCCCTACGGCCACCAGCGCATCGAGACCGCCGGCGTGCTGGTGCTGGCCATCCTGCTCTTCCTCACGGCCGGGGGCATCATCGCCGATGCCTTCCATCGGCTGATCGTCGACACCGAGCTGACCGCCCCCGGGCGGATGGCCGTCGTCGCCGCCCTGGTCTCCATCGCCGCCAACGAGTTCCTGTTCCACTACGGCCGCTGGGCGGCCCGCCGCATCCGCTCGTCGCTGCTGCTGGCCAACGCCTGGCACAGCCGCGGGGATGCCGCCTCCTCGATCGTGGTGCTGATCGGCCTGGCCGGCACCCAGTTCGGCATGGTCTACCTGGACGCGGTGGCCGCCATCGTGGTCGGCGGCATGATCCTGGCCATGGCCTGGCGGATGGGCCGCGAGAACCTGCGGGAACTGGTGGACACCAGCATCGCCCCCGCGCGCCTGCAGGCCATCGGTGACGCCATCGAGCTGGTGGAAGGCGTGCGCGGCCAGCACCAGCTCCGGGCCCGCACCATGGGCGGACAGGTGATCGTCGACGTCCACGTGCGCGTCACCCCCACCATCACCGTCTCCGAGGGCAACCAGGTGGCCGAGAAGGTGATCGATGCCGTCCAGGAACGCTTCGAGGACGTGGTCGACGTCACCGTCCACATCGACGCCGAGGACGACGCCCGCGAGCGCCTCACCCGCGAATTGCCCTCCCGCAGCGAACTGATGACCGAGCTGCGCTCCGTATGGCGGGACGTGGAGGGGGCTGATAAGCTCGAAGACATCCGCATCCACTACCTCGCCGGCCGTGTCCACGTGGAACTGCTGATCCCGCTGTCCGCGGTGGGTGACCTCGGCGAGGCCGAGGACCTCGGCCGGCAACTGTGCCGGGCCGGCGAACGCATCCCGGCCATCGGCGAGGTGCGCGTCGCCTTCACCATGCCCTGAAACAGGGCAAGGCGGCCCAGCGAATGCACCAAAATGGTGCAGGGGGCGCGGCCAGGTCCCGGGAAAAGGCGCCACCGCGGCTGGCACGGCTCATGCATTCACCCGGGCAGCGCTCGATTGACGCTGCCGCAAAGCAAACTGTTGGAGGAACCCCGATGACACCCAGCGACGTGCTCAAGATGATCGAGGAGAACGAGGTCCGCTTCGTCGACCTGCGTTTCACCGACACCAAGGGCAAGCAGCAACACGTGACCATGCCCGCCCACGCCGTCGACGAAGACGACTTCGAGGAAGGCAAGATGTTCGACGGCTCCTCGATCGCCGGCTGGAAGGGCATCCAGGCCTCGGACATGATCCTGATGCTCGACCCGGCGACGGCCCAGCTGGATCCCTTCACCGACGAACCCACCGTCAACATCACCTGTGACGTGGTCGAGCCCGCCACCATGCAGGGCTACGAGCGCGATCCCCGCTCCGTGGCCAAGCGTGCCGAGGCCTATCTCCAGTCCACCGGCATCGGCGACACCGCCTTCTTCGGCCCGGAGAACGAGTTCTTCATCTTCGAGGACGTCCGCTGGGGCGAGGACATGAGCGGGGCGTTCTACAAGATCGACTCCGAGGAGGCGCACTGGAACACCGAGCGCGTCTACCCCGACGGCAACCTGGGCCACCGCCCCGGCGTCAAGGGCGGCTACTTCCCCGTCCCCCCGGTGGACTCCCTGCACGACATCCGCTCCACCATGTGCCTGGCGCTCGAAGAGATGGGCATCAAGACCGAGGTGCACCACCACGAGGTGGCCACGGCCGGCCAGTGCGAGATCGGCGTGGCGTTCAACACCCTGGTCAAGAAGGCCGACGAGGTCCAGGACCTCAAGTACGTGATCCACAACGTGGCGCACAGCTACGGCAAGACGGCCACCTTCATGCCCAAGCCCGTGGTCGGCGACAACGGCTCCGGCATGCACGTGCACATGTCCATCATGAAGGACGGCCAGAACCAGATGACCGGTGACGGCTACGGCGGCCTGTCCGAGACCGCCCTGTACTTCATCGGCGGCCTGATCAAGCACTCCCGGGCCCTGAACGCCTTCGCCAACCCCTCCACCAACAGCTACAAGCGCCTGGTGCCGGGCTTCGAGGCGCCGGTGAAGCTGGCCTACTCCGCGCGCAACCGCTCCGCGGCGATCCGCGTGCCCTACATCCCCAACCCCAAGGCACGCCGCATCGAGCTGCGCTATCCCGACTCCAGCGCCAACCCCTACCTGGCCTTCGCCGCCATGCTGATGGCCGGCCTGGACGGCATCCAGAACAAGATCCACCCCGGCGACCCGCAGGACAAGAACCTCTACGACCTGCCGCCGGAAGAGGCGGAGTCCATCCCCGAGGTGGCCTTCTCCCTGGAAGAGGCGCTCAAGGCCCTGGACGCCGACCGCGAGTTCCTGACCGCCGGCGGCGTGTTCACCGACGACCTGATCGACGCCTACATCGAGCTCAAGACCGAGGAAGTCACCCGCCTGCGGATGACCACCCACCCGGTCGAGTTCGACATGTACTACTCGGTCTGATCCCCGCGATCGGAACCGTTCCCGGAAACGCCCCTCACCGAGGGGCGTTTTTTTGTGTTTCTTTGCATTTTGCCGTGCAACAGGGGCCTATAAGCGACGTGATCGGGATTTCGCGCACCGTTTGGGCCGAACCTTTTTTCGACACTTGCTGCCAGGTGCGCGAGGTACTTTCTATTGCTTGCCCAATAGAAAGTACCCAAAGACAAAGGCACCCCGGCACCTTGGCCCTTCGGGCAAACCTCGTCGCCGGAGG
>JAAZVP010000055.1 GCA_018623495.1 Halothiobacillus sp.
AAGCGATCAGCCATCGTCCGGGGCTGACGGCAGCGCCACCCGGACCCGCAACCCGCCCAGCGGGCCGCCGGTATCGAAGGTGATCCGGCCACCGTAGAGCTCGACGATCTCGCGCACGATGGCGAGCCCCAGCCCGTGCCCCGGCCGGTTCTCGTCGAGTCGCCGGCCACGCTCGGCGAGGCCCGCCCGGTCCGCGGCCCCCACCCCCGGGCCATCGTCCTCGATCTCGAAGACCAGGCCCGGGCCCGCCTCCACGTGCACCCGAACCCGCCGCGACGCCCACTTGACGGCGTTGTCCAGGAGGTTGCCCAGCAGCTCGTACATGTCCTCGCGATCACCGCGGAACCGGCCGGCGGCCTCCACCTCCACGTCGAAGCTCAGCTCGCGATCGGCATGCATGCGGCGAAAGACCCGGACCAGGCGTGGCAGCTCGGTTTCGGCATCGAAACCCTCGCCGGGCTCCCCGGCCCCGGCCAGCCGGGCCCGGCGCAGCTCGCGCTCGACGATCTCGCGCATGCGGGCCACACCCTCGGCCAGCTGGCGGGCATCCGCCTCGCCCAGGCGGTCACGCTGGCGCTGGCTGACCTGGTCGACGAGGGTCAGCGGGGTCTTGATCGCATGGGCCAGGTTGCCCAGGGCATTGCGCGAGCGCTCCAGGCGGGACTGCATGACCTCCAGCAGGCGGTTGATCTCGCCCACCACGGGACGCAACTCCTCGGGCACATCCTCGCGCAAGCGCTCGATCTCCCCGGCCTCCAGCCGCCGGCAGTCGTCGCGCACGCGATCCAGCGGGCGCAGGGACAGGCGCACGATCAGCCGCTGCAACAGCAGCAGGCCGGCCACCAGCAGGAGGGTGACCATCGTGAACCGCGTGCGGAAGGTGGCCACCCGCTGCTCCAGCGGGGCCAGGTCCTCGGCGACGAAGACCTCCACCGTCCGCCCCCGCTTGTGCACGACATCACTCCAGACCAGCAGGGGCTCGCCGCGGGGACCCTCCATCTCCACCAGCCCGGCATCGCCGGCAAGGCCCTCCAGGTCGAGGTCGCTGTCCCACAGCGAGCGCGAGCGAACCCGCTGATCGCCGGTGCGGAGAACGAAATAGTGGCCGGAATAGGGCCGCTCGTAGATGGGCGCAACGTCGCCGGGCGTGACGTCGAGCCGCCCGTCGTCGAAGTGCACGCCGACCATGAGGCTCTCGGCATCGTGCTGCAGGCGGGTGGCGA
This sequence comes from Halothiobacillus sp., assembly GCA_018623495.1. Lineage (GTDB taxonomy): Bacteria > Pseudomonadota > Gammaproteobacteria > JAAZVP01 > JAAZVP01 > JAAZVP01. The sequence continues at coordinate 1,224 of JAAZVP010000055.1, forward strand.
CGTATTCCTCGGTGAAGGCCTGCGGTGCGCGGGACGTCACCAGCCAGTGCAGGCCGAACAGCAGGGCCACGCTGGCCAGCAGCCAGAGGGTGAGGCGCGCCTGCAGGCCCCGGGGACGCAGGCGCCTCATGCGCCGTCCTCCCCGAAGACGTAGCCCTGGCCCCGGCGGGTGCGGATCCGGTCCCGGCCCAACTTGCGCCGCAGGCGGGTGACGTAGACCTCGATGACGTTGGAATCGCGCTCGTCGTCGAAGGCGTAGATGTGTTCGGCGAGCTGGCTCTTGGAGAGCACGCGCCGGGGGTTGTGCATGAAGTAACGCAGCAACCGGAACTCCGTGCCGGTGAGCCGGATGGTCCGCCCGGTGGCATCGCTTACCGCCTGGCTATCCTCGTCGAGGGTGAGCCCGGCCACGCTCAGAGTATGCGCGTGATCCCCGTGGCTGCGCCGCAGCAGCGCCTTGAGCCGGGCCACCAGCTCCTCGACGTGGAAGGGCTTGCCCAGGTAGTCGTCGGCACCCGCCTCGAACCCCTCGACCTTCTCGTACCAGGCATCACGGGCGGTGAGAACCAGCACCGGCACGTCGATACCGCGCGCGCGCCAGGCGCGCAGCACGTCCAGGCCGGGTTTTTCCGGCAGCCCCAGGTCGAGGACCACGGCATCGTAGACGCCCTCGGCACCCCGGTACTCGGCCTCCACCCCGTCGGCCGCGCTGTCCACCGCGAAGGCCTCGTCGCGGAGGCGGTCGCAGAGCTCGCGGGCCAGCGCCGCGTCATCCTCCACCACCAGGATGTGCATGGCAGGTCTCCTCGGTTCCGCTGCAGTGATCCAGGAACTCGCCGGTACGGGCATCGAAGAATACCTCGTGGAAATGCCCGTCCTCCCCGTGCAACTCCACCTCGTAGACCAGCCGGCCCGTGTCGTCACGCTCGAGGTGGGCGTCCAGCAGCCGGCCGGGGGCGATGGCCCGGGCCTTGTCCACGAACGCGGACAGCGGGCCGATCTCGCCGGCCTCCCGCAGCTCCAGCACCCGGTCGTGGTCGGCCAGGACCGCCCCCGCTGTCCCCAGCATCAGACCGGCGACACCGAGGGCAAACAGGACCCTATTCGCTTTCATCATTCGACCGCTTTCGGCCGGTGACCATCGCTCGGGCGAGGTTCTCCCGATGCATCAGGCTCTCGGTGAGCACGCCCAGGATGTGCAGGCCGACCAGCAGTAGTGACAGGTTGACCAGGAGCTCGTGGAGCTCCTCGAAGACCTCCCCGGCCTCGTCCTCGTGTTCCTCGCCGCCCCCATGCTCACCCGGCTCATCGGTCATCACCACGTCGGGCCCGCCGGCACCGGCGGCCAGAAAGGCCATGGGCCCCTCACTCTCCTCGGCGCCCAGGGTGGCCATGCCGGAGAAGACCACGCCCGAGAGGGTGATGATCAGCGCCAGGACCATCCATCCCCCGAGGGGGTTGTGGCCCAGGTAACGGGGGTGGCTCCCGGTCAGCATCCGGCGGGCATAGTCCACGGTAACCGACGGGCGGTACAGGAAATCCCGGAACCGGGCTTGGCGGGTGCCCACCAATCCCCAGAGGATCCGGATCACCAGCAGACCGGCAATGAAATAACCGGACCACACATGGACGGTCTCGAAATCGTCGCCGGAAAGGTAGGAGACCACGAAGGCCACCACCAGCGACCAGTGAAAGACCCGGACCAGCGGGTCCCAGACACGAACTCGGTTTTCGGTGTTCATGACATCACCTCCAGAGCCGGCGGACCCGCCCGTCGGCCAGTCGCTCATCGACCGCCCATGCCCCGGCCGCCACCACGGCCACCCCGGTCCATCGGCGAATCGGGCAGGGTCATGTCTCGCTCACGGGCCCGGTCCTCCATGCGCTCGTGGGTCTCCCGGCGATACTCCTCCCGGGATTCCGCATCCTCGGTCTCGCGCATCCGTTCGCGATGCTCGGCGCGCTCCTGCTCGTTCATGAGCTCATTCCCTCTGGCCTGGCCGGGCGGTTGGGCGCGATCCGCAGGACCCCGGGGCTCGGCCAGGTCCACGCCGCGTTCCCGGGCCCGCTCTTCTATCTGCTTGCGGTGCTCGGCGCGATATTCGGCCCGCTCCTCGGCGGTCTCCAGGTTTTGCATGGTTTCCCGATGCTCCCGGATTTCCTGCTCGGTCACCAGCTCCCGGCCATGGACCGGCTCGTCCTGCGCCTGCAGGACCGCCGGATCCACTGGCTTGAACGTTTCATCTCGACTTCCTCCCGGGGACGATTTACACGCTTTCAGTCTAGAGGGCGAAGCTTAATTGCCCCTGAAAAAGGGTTGCTCGTAATGACGGCGTGGGTCGGGGTGCATGTAGGTGGCGTGATCGGGGTTTCCGGATTTCCCTGGCGCTTGATCCCTGCACCCCCGGGGCCCCTGCGCCTTGCCTCGTCGCCGGGGTGCCCGGATCGAGGGGTACTTCCTGTTGGGCAAGCAATAGAAAGTGCCTCGCGCACCCGGCAACAAGCGGAGAGAAAGAACATCGGGCCAAAAGGTGCGCGAAATCCATATCACATCGCTTATATGCCCTCTGTTTCATGGCAAAACGCGATGTACCAAGAAACAGGGCCATTCCCCTCAGTCGATGACCCCGGCATCCGCCATGGGCACCAGCCAGTAGCGAAGCCCCATGCCGGCCAGGTCCGCCCGCATGGCCTCGATGAGCGCCCGGACCCGGGACTCGTCGACCTGCAGGTGGAAGACGGCGCGCTTCTGCCGGCCGGTGACCTGTTCCACCAGGCTGAAGGCCCCGTGCTCCCGGCTGTGGCCATAGGCGGCCTGGCCGGTGAAACCGGTGAGCTCTTCCCGGGCTAGTAGCCAGTCGATGACCACCTCTTCCACCTCGGGACTGGCGATAACGGTCAAGAGCATCGGTTTCATGAGCGGACTCCTTGCCGGGATTCACCGAATCGTTGATAGAGGATGGGCAGCAGTACCAGGGTCAGCAGTGTGGAGGTCACCAGCCCGCCGATGACCACCGCGGCCAGCGGGCGCTGGATTTCCGAACCCGGCCCGGTGGCGAACAGCAGGGGAACCAGGCCGAAAGCGGCGATGGAGGCGGTCATCAGCACCGGCCGCAGTCGCCGGCGGGCGCCCTCGACCACCGTGCGGTGCATGTCCAGCCCCAGGGCCCGGAGCTGGTTGAAGTAGCTCACCAGCACCACCCCGTTGAGCACCGCGATACCCAGCAGGGCGATGAAGCCCACCGAGGCCGGCACCGACAGGTACTGCCCCGAGATCCACAGCCCGAACACCCCGCCGATCAGGGCGAAGGGGATATTGAACAGCACCAGGGTGGCCTGGCGCACCGAGCGGAAGGTGGTGAACAGCAGCAGAAAGATCAGGCCGACGGAGACGGGCACCACCAGGCCCAGGCGCTTGGCCGCCCGCTGCTGGTTCTCGAACTGCCCGCCCCAGGCCAGGCGGTAGCCGGCCTCCAGGTCCACCTGCTCGGCCACCGCTTTCCGGGCATCCTCCACGAAGCCCACCAGGTCCCGGCCGGAGACGTTGGCGGCGACCACCACGAAGCGCTCACCGAGCTCGCGCTCCACCTGCACCGGCCCCTCGGTCCGCTGGATGTCGGCCAGGGCGGAGAGCGGCAGCTGACGCCCGCCGGGCAGGCTGATCAGCAGCTCGCGCATGGCATCCGGCGAGCGGGCGACCTCACGGCTGCCCCGGATCATCAGGGGCGTGCGCCGCATGCCCTCGTAGACCGTGCCCACGCGCTTGCCTTCCAGCTGGGCGCGCAGGATGGTCTCCAGTTCCTCCACGGAGAGCCCCAGCCGGCCGGCGGCCTGCCGGTCGGCCTTCACCGTGAGGTACTGCACGCCCTCGTTGCGGGTATAGAAGACGTCGGTGGCCCCCTCGATCCCCCGGACCGTGTCGGCGATGGCCTGGGCCTTCTCGTTGAGCACGTCCAGATCCGGGCCGAACAGCTTGATGGCCAGATCCCCGCGCACGCCGGTGAGCATCTCGGAGACCCGCATCTCGATCGGCTGGGTGAAGGCATGGGCCATGCCGGGGAAGTCGTCCAGCACCGCACGGATGGCATCGACCAGCTCATCCTTGGTCTCGAAGCGCCACTGTTCGCGCGGCTTGAGCACCAGGAAGCTGTCGGTCTCGTTGAGCCCCATGGGATCCATGCCCAGTTCGTCGGAGCCGGTCCGGGCCACCACGCCGGTGACCTCGGGGACCCGCTCGATCAGCGCCTTCTGGAAGCGCTTGTCGATGGCCACCGATTCCTCCAGGGAGATCGAGGGCAGCTTCTCCAGCTGCACGATCACGTCCCCCTCGTCCATGGTGGGCATGAAGGTCTTGCCGATCTGGGTGTAGGCCCCGCCGGTGGCCACCAGGGCGGCCAGGGCGCCGGCCCCGATCACCAGCGGGTGTTTGAGCGACCAGTTGAGCGCCGGGGTGTAGATCCTGTGCAGCTGACGCACCAGCCAGGGCTCACCGTGGGGGACGTTGCGCAGCAGATAGGAGCTGATCACCGGGATGGCGGTCAGCGAAAGCAGCAGCGAGGCGCCCAGGGCAAAGACGATGGTCATGGCCACCGGCTTGAACAGCTTGCCTTCCAGGCCCTGCAGGGTGAGCAGAGGCAGGAAGACGATCACGATGATCAGGATGCCAGAGGTCACCGGCGCGGCCACCTCGCGCACCGCCCGGTAGATCACGTGCAGCCGGGGCAGGCGGTTGGCCCGCTCCTCCTTCGCCAGGTGGGCGACCACGTTCTCCACGACCACCACCGCCGCGTCCACCAGCATGCCGATGGCGATGGCCAGTCCCCCCAGGCTCATCAGGTTGGCCGACATCCCCACCGAATCCATGAGGATGAAGGTCACCAGCGCCGCCAGGGGCAGTATCAGGGCCACGGTGACCGCGGCCCGCAGATTGCCCAGGAAGACGGCCAGCAGGATGAGCACCAGGACGATGGCTTCCTCCAGCGCCTTGGTCACCGTGTGCACGGCCCGGTCCACCAGCTCGCCCCGGTCGTAGAAGACGTCGACGTGCACGCCCTCGGGCAGGGTCGGCGCCAGCTCGTCGAGCTTGGCCCGGACGCCGCCCACGACCTCCCGGGCATTGGCCCCGCGCAGGCCGAGCACCAGGCCCTCCACGGCCTCGCGCTCGCCGTTCTTGGTCACCGCGCCGTAGCGGGTCAGGCTGCCGATGCGCACCTCGGCCACATCGGCCACGTGTACCGGGGCCCCGCCGGGGGTGACCTCCACCACGGTCTCGCGCAGATCGGCCAGCTTCTCCACGCTGCCCTCCACGCGCACCAGCAGGGTCTCCTCGCCGTCCTCGACCCGGCCCGCACCGTCGTTGCGGTTGTTCCTCTCCAGGGCCGACTTCAGCTCCGCGAAGGTCACCCCGCGGGCGGTCATCCGCTCCACGTCGGGCGCCACCTCGAAGGTGCGCACATGCCCGCCAAGCGCATTGACCTCGGCCACGCCGGGCACGGTGCGCAGGGCCGGACGGATCACCCAGTCCAGCAGGGAGCGCCGCTCGGCCAGCGACAGGTCGCCCCCCTCGATGGTGAACATGAACATCTCGCCCAGGGGCGTGGTGATGGGGGCCATACCACCGGAGGCATCCGGTGGCAGATCCTCCCAGAGGGCCGACAGTCGCTCGGAGACCTGCTGACGGGCCCAGTAGATGTCGGTGCCCTCCTCGAAGTCGATGGTGATCCCGGTCAGGCCGTACTTGGCCACCGAGCGCAGCATCGTCTGGTCGGGGATGCCCAGCATTTCCACTTCCACCGGGGCGGTGATGCGCTGCTCGATCTCCTCGGGGGTCATCCCCGGGGCCTTGATGATGATCTTGACCTGGGTGTTGGAGACGTCCGGGAAGGCATCGATGGGCAGGCCCATGAAGGCCCGGGTCCCCAGCCCCGCCACCAGGACCACCAGCAGGAGGACGAACAGGCGCTGGGTCAGGGAAAAGCGGATCAGGGCGGAAAGCATCACTCACCGCCTCCCATGCCCTGCCAGGCACCCTTGATGGTCGCCACGCCGGCGACCGCCACCCGGTCGTTGGGCGTCAGGTCACCGCGCACGAGCACGCCGCCACCGGATTCCCCCATCCGCTCCACGGGCCGGGCCCGGAAACCGCTCTCGGTGGACACGAAGACGAAGAAGCCGTCCCCCTGGCGGACCACGGCGGCCGCCGGCAGCCGGTAGAGGTTGGCGTTGTTCTCGTACTGGAGGCGCACACGGACGAACTGCCCCGGCCGCAGGGTGTCCTGCTCGCCGGTGACCTCGGCGCGCAGCATCACCGTCTGGTCCTCGCGGTCCACGCGGCTGCCCACCAGGATCACCTCGCCGTCCACGGTGCCCCCCGCGGTGACCACCCGGCTGCCCGGCTCCACGCCGGCGGCCTGCTCCACCGGCAGGCGGACTTCCAGCCAGAGGGTTTCCAGCGAGCTGATCCGGGCGATCGGGGCGGCCTGGGCCACCCGCTCGCCGGCGGCGACCATCCGCTCCATCACCGTGCCGGAACGCGGCGCGACGAGTTCCAGGGCGGCATCGATGCGCTGCGAGCGGGCCAGCTCGTCCACCGCCGCGGCGCTCATGCCGGCCAGTTCCAGGCTCTGCTCCAGCGCATTGCGATCGGCGCGGGCACGGGAGTAATTCCCGCGAGTCTCGGCCAGGCGGCGCTCGGAGATGATGCCGTCCTCGGCCAGTGCCCGGTCACGCTCGAACGCCTGCCGGGCCTGGCGCTCGACGGAGAGGGCCTGCAGGTACTCGCGCTGCAGCGACACCAGGCCGGGACTGCGCAGACCGGCGATCACTTCCCCCTGCTCGACGGTCTCGCCCTCGGCCACGTGGACCGACTCGACCAGCCCGTCCACCGGGGCGGCAAGCACGGTCTCGCTGGCCGGCGGCAGGGTGACCTCCGCGGGATAGGCTTGGCCGCTCGCCCCCTCGGCGGGCACGGGCGCGGCCGTCTCGATGCCCAGCGAGCGGATCTGGGATTCGCTCATGGGAATGTCGGCCGCCCCGGCAGAGGCGGAGGCTGCCAGCAGGGCGACGGCAAAAGGCTTGATCCAGTGATTCACGGCGTGACTCCCTTGGCCTGGTTGTAGCGGGCGATGGCGCGGTGGAGATCGATGCGGCCCATGACGGCCCGGCGTTCGGCGTCGAAGCTGCGCGAGCGCACGCGCAACAGGTCCAGCAACGAGGATTCGCCGAGGCGGTAGGCCTTCTCGGCGATGGACAGGCTCTCCCGGGCCACGGAGAGGCGCTCTTCGGCTCGCGCCAGGCGCTCGCGGGCCGAGCGCATCGCCTGCTCGGCCTGCTCCACCGCCAGGCGGATGGCCCGCTCGCGCTCGCGGTAGTCGGCCTCGGCCCGGGCGAGCGCCATGGCGGCACCGCTGACGGCCGGCGCGCGGAGCTTGCGGGTCTCGAGGGGCACCGAGACCGAGAAACCGACGCTCTCCACCGTCTCCACGCCGTCGTCCTCGCTGCGGAGGTTGAAGCCCAGGGTGGGCTGGGCGCGGTGCTGTTCGCGGGCCACGGCGACGGCGGCCTGCGCCCGCCGGGTCGATGCCCGGGCCGAGGCCAGCCCGGGATGCTGCTGGAGGGAGACCGAGGTCGCGGGCGATTCGGCGGTGGTCTCGGGCCGACGGTCCAGCCCGGTCAGGCGCCGGTAGGCGGCACGCGCCTGCTCCAGTTCCAGGCGGGCGCGGTCCACGTCGATCTCCCGCTGGAGGGTCTCCTCGCGGGCCAGCAGGAGGTCGGTGCGGGGCACGTCGCCGCGCTCCAGGCGCTTCTCGACGCTGGCCTGGAGCTCGCGGGCGGTCGCCAGCTCGCGCCGGGCCACGGCCAGGGCCTCGCGTTTCTCGGCCAGCTGCCAGAGCCGCTCGCGCACCTGCCCGGCCACCGCCAGGCGCAGGGCCGCGGCGCGGCTCGCGGCCACCTCGCCGGCCCGCTCGGCCTCGCGCCGGGCAGCACCGCGCAGCCCCGGGCGACGCAGGGGGAGCTCGACGCTGGCCTGCCACTCGCTCAGGCCGGTATCCGAGGCCAGCGCGTCGTTCTGGTGGGCGATGCCCAGCGACGGCGGCCCGTCCAGGAAACTGCCGGCACGCTCGCCCAGCACCCGGGCGTGGGCCTGCTCGGCCGCCAGGGCCTGCCCGCGCGGGTCGTTCTCGACGGCCGCATCCACCACCGCGGCCAGGTCCAGCTCCGGCACCGGCCGAACGGGCTCGGCAGCGTGCGCGGACAGGGCACCCGCCAGAACCAGCACGGCCCCGCTCATCCAACTCGTGCCTCGCATGCCACTCTCCGAAAAGGAAACCGGAGGGCATTCAAACCTGCGCGGCTGAAACCAAGCTGAAAGGCGGGTTCGGGCAACCGCCGCCGGGGAAGCGGCCGGGGATCAGGCGGCCGGGGTGGCGGCCTGCTGGCGCTGCCTTCGCCGCTGGCGCGCCCGGGCGAGCACCGAGTCCCGGCCCACGAACAGCAGGGTGACAACGAAGAAACCGCCGGCCACCATGGCCACGGCCGCGGCGATGGAGCCGTTCAGCCAGGCGGCGAGGAAGTACCCCAGGACGGCCGAGGCCACGGCCACGCCCATGGCCCCCACCAGCATCCCCTTCAGGGATTTCGACACCATGAAGGCGGTATTGGCGGGCACCACGATCATGGCCACCACCAGGATGGCGCCCACGGCATCGAAGGAGGCCACGGTGGTCAGCGAGACCATGCTCATCAGCAGGTAGTGCCAGAAGGTCACCGAGATGCCGATGGAGGCGGCGAAGGCCGGGGAGAAGGCCACGGTCTTGAGCGGCCGGTGACCTACGGCGAGCATCAGGAAGTTGAGCGCGGTCACCCCCAGCAGGATCCAGAAGGCCCGGGGGCCGATGTCCTGCCCGCCGACCACCCAGGTATCGAAGGGTGCGAAGGCGATCTCGCCATAGAGCACGCACTCCTGATCCAGGTCGACCTGGCCGGCGAAGGCGGCGATCAGGATCACCCCCAGGGCGAACAGCCAGGTGAAGACCACCCCGATGCTGGCATCCTCCTGCAGCTGGCCGCGGCGGTGGAGGAAGTCGGTGAGCCAGGCGGTGAGCAGCCCCACCAGCCCCGCGCCGATCAGCATCACCGGCACCGAGCGGCTGGAGGTCAGCAGGAAGGCGGCCACGATGCCGAAGAGCACCGAGTGGCTGATGGCATCCCCCAGCATGGACATGCGCCGCAGGACCAGGAAGGCCCCCACGATCGCCCCGGAAATGCCCACCAGCGAGGCGATGGCAATGATCCAGATTGCATCCATCCAGTACATGCTCAGCCTCCGGCTCGCGGGTTGTCGGCGGGTATGGCCTGCCCGTGGGGATCGGCCTCGGGCGTGCCCAGCTCCTCGGCCAGGGCGCGCTCCATCTCGGGGGTGAGCAGGTGCTCGACCGCCTCGGCATCGTCGTGGACCTGGTCCGGGGAGAGCTCGACCTGGCGGGTGAGATACAGCTCCCACAGCCGGTGGCGCCGGGTGATGGCCCGGGCCCGCTCCAGGCCGGCACCGGACAGCCGCCAGCGGTCATCGGCGTGCTCCAGATGCCCCTCGGCCTCCAGGCGACGCAACACGCGCCCCAGCGCCACGGGCGAGAGGCTGCGATAGCGCAGGATCTCGTTCACCCCTGCCCAGCGACGCTGATCGCCGCCCTCGCCCAGTTTGAACAGGGTCCGCAGCACGTTCTCCTCGGCCACCCGCCGGCGGAGGCGGGCCCGGCGCCGCCAGCGGGCATAGAGCCCGCGCTCGGGGGCGGCGAACAGCGAGACAAAGAAGATGGCGGTGATGGCCATCACCATCCAGGGCCCGGTGGGCATGCGCGGGGCGATGTAGGAGACATTGGCCCCCACGATGCCGGCGATCACCCCGAAGAGGCCCGCCAGGATCACGATGAGCCCCAACCGGTTGCTCCAGTAACGCGCCGCGGCGGCGGGGGTGAGGATCACCGCCGCCATCAGCACCACCCCGGCCAGCTGCAGGCCGATGACCACCGCCAGTACCAGCAGCGTCGAGAGCAGGAAGTCGTAGAAGCGCACCGGCATGCCGATGGCCCGGGCAAACCCGCGGTCGAAGATCACCACCCGGAAGCGGTCGAAGAGCAGGGCGGCCACGACCAGGATCAGCGCGGCCACGATGCCCAGCACGCGGACGTCGTCCGCGGTCAGGGCAGCGGCCTGGCCGAAGAGCAACTTGTCCAGGCCTGCCTGGTTGCCCACCGGCATCTGCTGGATATGGGTCATCTCGAAGGCGCCGAAGGCGAAGAACACCGACAGGACGATGGCCAGCGCGGAGTCCGGCTTGATGCGGGTGTGATCCACCAGGTAATCGATGGCCAGTATCCCCAGGGCGCAGGAGACCACCGCGCCGGCCAGGATCACCTCCAGCTCGCGGGTCTGGAAGAGGATGAAGGCCGTGGCCACGCCGGGGAGCGCGGCATGCGCCAGGGCATCGCCGATCAGCGCCCGCTTCTGCAGGAAGGCGAAGACGCCGATGACCCCGGCGGCCCCGCCCAGCAGCACCGCGCCGGCCAGCACCCAGACCACGTTGGGATCATCCAGCCGCCAGAACTCGAGAAACAGCTGTCCCATGACCGATCAGCCCGTCCGCTCGTCCAGGCCGTATTCCCGCACGCGCTCGGCCACCTCGGAGAGCATGCCCAGCCGGCCGCCGTAGGTCTTGTTCAGCGTCTCGGGGGTGAAGGCCTCCTCGATGGGACCGGCGGCCACCAGGCGCATGTTCAACAGCACCACGTGCTCGAAGTAGTCGCCCACCGTGGAGAGATCATGGTGGACCACCACCACGGTCTTGCCCTCGGCCCGCAATTCCTTCAGCAGCTCCACGATGGCCTTCTCGGTGGCCACGTCCACCCCGGCGAAGGGCTCGTCCATCAGATACAGGCTGGCCTCCTGGGCCAGGGCCCGGGCGATGAACACCCGCTGCTGCTGACCGCCGGAGAGCTGGCTGATCTGGCGCTCGGCGAACTCCAGCATGCCGACCTTCTCCAGGGCCCGGCGGGCGGCCTCGCGGTCGGCCGCGCGCGGCCGACCCAGCAGCGGCAGGCGGCCATAGCGCCCCATGAGTACCGTGTCCATCACCGAGATGGGAAAGTCCCAGTCCACCTCGGAACGCTGGGGCACGTAGGCCACCAGGGACCGCCTGGCCTCGAGCGTGTCGCCGAAGAAGCGGATCTCGCCGCTGGCCGGCTGGACAAAGCCCATCACCGCCTTCAGCAGCGTCGACTTGCCCGCCCCGTTGGGACCGATGATGGCCGCCGTGCGCCCCTCGGGGATGGCGAAGTCCACGTCCCAGAGCACCGGCTTGTGCTGGTAGCTGACCGTGAGATCGCGGACCGACAGCGGTGCCTCGCTCATCGCAGGGCCTCCACCATGGTGTTCACGTTGTGGCGCACCATGCCCAGGTACGTACCCGCCTCGGTGCCGGGCTCGCCCATGGCATCGGAAAAGAGTTCGCCACCGATATCGACCTGGTGACCGCTGGCCGCCAGCCCCTCCTGGAGGGATTCGATGAACTTGCGGGGCACGGAGGATTCCACGAACACGGCCTTCACCCCGCGATCCACCACCAGCTCACGGACCCGTTTCACATCGTACAGGCCGTATTCGGTGGCGGTACTGATCCCCTGCAGCCCCACCACCTCGATGCCGTAGGCCCGGCCGAAATAGGAAAAGGCATCGTGGGCGGTGACCAGCACCCGCTGCTTCTCGGGGATCGAGGCGATCTGCTCGGCCACCCAGGCGTGCAGCGCCTCCAGCTCGGTGAAATAGGCATCCGCCCGGGCCTCGTAATCCGCCGCGTTGCCCGGGTCGAGCTCGACGAGCCGGGCCGTCAGGGCCTCGCCGGCATCCCGCCAGAGGGCCACGTCGAACCAGATGTGGGGGTCGGGGTGGCCGCCGTGACCCTGGGGATGGATCAGCCGCTCGCTGTCCACCGCGTCGCCCATGGCGAAGGTCGGCTGATACCGGGCCAGCCGCTCCAGGATCTCGCCCATCTTCCCTTCCAGGAACAGGCCGTTGTAGACGATCAGGTCCGCCCGGCGCAGCTTGCCGATATCGCCCTGGGTGGCCCGGTAGAGATGCGGATCCACCCCGCTGCCCATCAGGGCCTGCACCTCCACGTCCTCCCCGC
>JAAZVP010000099.1 GCA_018623495.1 Halothiobacillus sp.
AGCGGGCCGTGCGCCGGCGTGCCCGGTCCCGCGGTGGGTCGCGAGGATGCCCGGGGCGAGCGGGCCTAGGACTCGCCCTCGCCGATCTCGGGCAGGCCCGCCCGGCGCCAGGCGAGCATGCCGCCCCTGAGCTGGCGGACGTCCTCGAAGCCGCGGCGCCGGAGCAGCCGTACCGCGGGAATGGAGCGGTGGGCAGAGAGGCAGATGGCGACCACCGGGGCGTCCTCCACCAGCCCCAGTTCATCGAGATGGTCGGCGAGGCCGGTGATCGGCAGGTTCACCGCACCGGGAATATGGCCGCGACGCCACTCGCCGTGGGTGCGCACGTCGAGCAGCTGGATGGGCTCGTCGGCCTCCAGCCGCCGGGCCAGCTCGCCCGGGTCGAGCTCGGGCACGCCGCCGAAGGGGACCCACCAGAACAGGCGCGAGAGGCTCATGGCCGCTCCCGGAGGGCGGCGGGAATGCCCTCCTCGAGCGTGGGGAAGGCCAGTTCCACGCCCAGTTCCCCGTGCAGGCGGTCGTTCACCAGCCGGCGCGACTCGCGCAGGAAACTCAGGAGCATGGGCGGCAGGCGATCCTCGGCCTCCGCCATGCCGATGCATGCCGGGCGCTCGAGGCCGGCCGCGTCGGCCACCCGGTAGATGTAGTCGGTCATGGAGCTGGCCCGGTCGTCGCAGCAGTTGTAGATCCCGCCGGATCGACCCTTCTCGCCGGCGGCCAGGCAGGCACTCACCAGGTCGTCCACGTGGATGCGGTTGGAGGGCGTGGCCTGGTCGGGGCAGATCACCGGCTCGCCCCGGCGGATGCGTTCGAGGGGCAGGCGGCCGGGACCGTAGATGCCGGCGACGCGCAGGATGACGCTCTCGACCCCGGTACGCCGGGCGTATTCGGCCAACTGGGTCTCCGCCGAAAGGCGCCGCCGTGCCCGGTCGGTGGCCGGCGCGGGCGGCCGCGACTCGTCCACCCGCTGCCCGCCACAATCGCCGTACACGCCGCTCGTGCTCATGTAGACGATCCGCCGCGGACGGGCGTCGGCCGCCCCGATCGCCAGCAGGAAGTGGGCCATGCGGTGGTCGCGCTCGTCACCGTTGTCGGGGGGCACCAGGTAGAAGACCGTGCGTCCCCCGAGATCCAGCCCCGCCAGGCTTGCCGGATCGTCGAGATCGGCCGCACGGGTCTCCACGCCGGCGACATCCCCGGGAGGACGCCGGCCGATCGCGGCCACCGGCTCGCCGGTGGCCGCCAGGCGTTCGAGCAACCGCCGACCGACGTAGCCGGGACCGATGACCGCGTAACCCGGATCCGCCATCAGCCGTTGAACTTCTTCTGCAGTGCGGCGAGCTTGTCGTCCATGCTGCCCTCCGGGGCGGTCGGCTTGCGGGTCTTCTCCGGCTCCCGGCGCTTGCGGCCCTCACCGTTGCCGGGACGGCCGCGACCCGGGCCGCTCTGGGCGCGCCGCCGGCGACGCGGTCGCTCCTCGCCGTCCCCCTGCCTGCGGTTCGGCCGCTTGCCGGCCCCCTTCTTCCTGGCCGGGATGGCGTCGAGGCGCTCCTTGCTGTAGGCCTGCTCCTTCTCGGTGACCTGGCCGGCCACGTTGCCCTCCAGGTCGACCCGCTCGCGGCCGTCGAGCACCGCCCGGTGATAGGCCGCCGCCTGGGTGTAGAAGCGGATGGCCTTGCGCAACTGGCGGGCGGAGAGATCCGGCAGCTTTTCCTCGCGCTCGGCCAAAAGCGGCCGGATCAGGCCGATGGCCAGCGGCCGGACCTTGCGGCCGTCGGTGAAGAAGGTATCCGGGTAGGCCTCGGCCAGCCGGGCGACGATCTCGCGGGGATGGGGCCCGCGTGCCTGTTCCTCACCGGCCTGCTCCGGCTGCTGCTGATCTTTAGCTGTCATTGCCTGCTCGTGGTTTGGAGGTTCCCGCCCGCCGCATTGTACCCCGGCTCGCAGCCACCGAAACACCGCCCCGGCACGCGCGCTCAGTCATCGTTTGCCGGCCGTCCCCGCTCCCAGCGGGCCACCAGCACGATCAGTACCAGCACGGGCAGGCCCAGGGCGGCGGTGCCGACGAAGAAACGCACGTAGCCGAAGCCGTCCACGGCCATGCCGGAAAAGCCGCCCACGAACTTGGGCAGCAGCAGCATCACCGAGGAGAACAGGGCGTACTGGGTCGCCGAATAGGCGACGTTCGTCAGCCCCGAGAGATAGGCGATGAAGGCCGCGGTGGCCACCCCGGCACTGAGGTTGTCGGCCGAGACCACCACCGTGAGCCAGGGCAGGCTGTCGCCCACCGTGGCCAGAAAGGCGAACAGCAGGTTGGTGCCGGCCGCCAGCAGGCCGCCGACGAAGAGCACCGGCAGCACGCCCACGCGGGTCATGAAGACCCCCGCGAGCCCCGCTCCCAGAAGCGTCATGATCACCCCGTAGACCTTGGTGATGGTCGCCACCTCGCCCTTGGTGAAGCCCATGTCCACGTAGAAGGCGTTGGACATGATCCCCAGCACCACGTCCGACATCCGGTAGCTGGCGATCAGCGCCAGGATCATCAGGGCATGCCAGCGGTAGCGGAGGATGAAATCCAAAAACGGCGAGACCACCGCACCGTAGAACCAGGCCGCGCCCCGGGCGAGCCACCCGGGCAGGTGGGCATTGCGCGCCAGCCACGCGCGCCCGCGCGCTTCGCGCTCGCGGGTGTCGCCCGAGGCCCGGACCTCCGGTTCGTGGATCAGCAGCGTGGTCAGGATGCCCACCCCCATCAACGCCGCCATGGAGAGATAGGCCACCCGCCAGGGGTGGACCTCGTAGGTCGCCGAGGAGGGGTCGACCAGCGCGGCAATGCCCAGCGCACCCGCCCCGGCGACGATCATCGCCAGGCGGTAACCCGCCATGTAGGTGGCCGCCATGGCCGCCTGCATCTCCCGGGCGACGGCCTCGATCCGGTAGGCATCCAGGGCGATGTCCTGGGTCGCGGAACCGAAGGCCACCAGCACCGCCAGTACCGCCAGTGCGGTCAGCGACGACTGCGGCTCCTGCAGGGCCATGCCCGCCAGGGCCATGGCGATGGTCAGCTGCGCGGCCAGCAGCCAGCTGCGCCGGCGGCCCATGCGCCGTGTCAGCCAGGGCAACGGCAGGCGATCCACCAGCGGGGCCCAGGCCCACTTGATCCCGTAGGCCAGCCCCACCCAGGAGAAAAAGCCGATGGCCGTGCGGCTCACCCCGGCCTCCCGCAACCAGAAGGAGAGCGTGCCGAACAGCAGCAGCAACGGCAGCCCGGCCGAAAACCCCAGGAACAGCATGGCCACTACCCGGGGGTGGCGATAGACGGCCAGTACTGCCCCGATCCCACGAGCTCTTTCTAACATGCCGAATGGCCGCCAAAGACGCTGGTCATGAACAAACGTGTACTGGCCGAAGACACGGGGCCCCTTTTTGAATGCTTGATCGCAGTTTTACGCACGGGCCGGATGATACAGTCGCCCTTCGTCGGCAAACAGCTCGACGGCGCCATCGAGGCTACACAACCCCGCTTGCTCGGCTATAATCCTTGGCAGCTCATTCTCTGCCAACGAAATGCAAGGAGTCGTTCCCATGAAATCCCCCCTCCATCTCACTGCCGCCATTGCATTGGCGCTGAGTGGAATCGTTCCGGCCGGAAACGCGCTGGCTGCAGACGGGCTCGCCTACGACCGTTC
>JAAZVP010000100.1 GCA_018623495.1 Halothiobacillus sp.
CGCGGCTGGTCCACGTCCGTGCCCTTGAGCACGGCCACGTGGTAGGCCAGCAGCTGCAGCGGGACGGTAAAGATGATCGGCGCACTGATGCGCCCGATGTCGGAGGCCACGCTCAGCACCGTGGCATCGGCTTGCCTTTCCACCCCGCAACGGGCGTCGGCGAACACCAACGGCTCCCCGCCCCGGGCGCTCACCTCCTGCAGGTTGGAGAGCAGCTTCACCAGGAGATCATCCTGCGGGGCGACGGTGACCACCGGCATTTCCTCGTCCACCAGCGCCAACGGGCCGTGCTTGAGTTCGCCCGCCGGATAGGCCTCCGCATGAATATAGGATATCTCCTTGAGCTTGAGGGCCCCCTCCATGGCGATGGGGTACATCGTCCCGCGCCCGAGAAACAGCGCATGGCGCTTCTCCACGAAGGTCTCGGCCAGCTCGCGGATGGCCGGCTCCTTGGCCAGCACCTCCGCGATCCGGCCCGGGATCATGCCCAGGCCCTCGACGATGGCGCGCTCCTGCTCGGGCCCCAGGCGCCCCTGGGTCTTGCCCAGCGCGACCAGCATCAGGGCGAGCGCGGTCAACTGGGTGGTGAAGGCCTTGGTGGAGGCCACGCCGATCTCCGGGCCGGCCTGGGTCATCAGCACCAGCCGCGATTCCCGCACCAGTGACGACTCCGGCACATTGCAGATCGCCAGTGTCAGCGCCTCGGGCTCCCTGCGCTTGAGATCCCGGAGCGCGGCGAGGGTGTCGGCCGTCTCGCCGGACTGGGAGACACTCACGAACAGCGTGCCGGACTCGATCACCGGGTTGCGATAGCGGAACTCGCTGGCCACCTCCGCGCGGCACGGGATGCCGAGGATATCCTCCAGCCAGTAGGCGGAAACCAGCCCCGCGTGGTAGCTGGTCCCGCAGGCCACGACCTGCACGCGCCGCACCTGCCGGAAGACCTCGGCGGCCTCCGGGCCGAAGCTCTCCACCAGCAGCCGACCATCGCTCAGGCGCCCCTCCAGGGTCTCGCCCACGGCCCGGGGCTGTTCGTGGATCTCCTTGGCCATGAAATGCCGGTACTCGCCCCGCTCGGCGGCATCCGCGCTCAGCCGGGAGAGTCGCTCGGGGCGCTCCACCGCGATGCCGGCGGCATCGAAGACCACCACGCCATCCCGCCGGACATCGGCCACGTCGCCCTCCTCGAGAAAGACGAAACGCTGGGTGACGGGCAGCAGCGCGGCCACGTCCGAAGCGACGAAGTTCTCGCCGATGCCGCAGCCGATCACGAGCGGACTGCCGCGCCGGGCGACGATCAACCGCTCGGGGTCGTCGGGGCTGCAGACCGCCAGCGCGAAGGCGCCCTCGAGATCGGCCACGGTGCGCTGCACGGCGGCGAGCAGGTCGCCGGTGGCGTCGAGATGGTGGACGACCTGGTGGGCCACCACCTCGGTGTCGGTATCCGAGGTGAAACGAAAGCCCAGCTCGAGCTGGCGCTGGCGCAGGCCGGCGTGATTCTCGATGATCCCGTTGTGCACCACGGCCACGCGGCCGTTGCACACGTGCGGGTGGGCGTTGCGCGCCAGCGGCTCGCCGTGCGTGGCCCAACGGGTATGGGCCACCCCCACCCGGCCCTGGAGAGGCTCGCGCTCGAGGAGCCGCTCGAGCTCGGCCACCTTGCCCACGCTGCGGTGCCGGACGAGCGCCCCGCGGGCGTCGACCAGGGCCATCCCCGAGGAATCGTAGCCCCGGTACTCGAGGCGCCGGAGCCCCTCGACGAGGATCGGTGCCACGTTGCGTTCGGCGATGCCGCCGACGATGCCACACATGGAAAACTCCCTGAGGGTTCGATTAGTAGGCGTTGGGGTCCCGGATTGCCCGCCACGGGCTGAGAAGGATGATCCGCAGGTCGAACCAGAGCGACCAGTTCTCGATGTAGTACAGGTCGTACTCCAGGCGCTTCTTCATCTTCTCGAGGGTGTCCGTCTCGCCGCGGTAGCCGTTGATCTGCGCCCAGCCCGTGATCCCCGGCTTGACCTTGTGGCGCAGCATGTAGTGATCGATCTCGTCCTTGAAGCGCTCGTTGTGTTCCAGGGCATGGGGGCGCGGCCCCACGATCGACATCCGCCCCTGGAGCACGTTGAAGAACTGCGGCAGCTCGTCGAGGCTGTAGCGGCGCAGGATGCGCCCTACCCGCGTGACCCGGGCATCGCCCGGGCGCGCCTGGTGCGGGTAGCCACCGCTGTCGGCGTCGCGCACCATGCTGCGGAACTTGTAGACCCGGATCGGCCGCCCGTCCCAGCCATGCCGGCGCTGCTTGAAGAGCACCGGCCCCGGCGAGTCGAGCTTGACGGCCAGGGCGATGAGCAGGAACAGCGGCGAGAGCAGCAGGAGGAAGAACACCGCCAGCACCCGGTCCTCGATCTCCTTGACCAGCCGGTTGACGCCCTGCAGCGGTGACGAGCGCAGGTTGATCACGGGCAGCCCGGCGACATCGGAGACCGAGTGGTTCAACAGCTCGAAACCGAAGATGTCGGGCACCAGGCGGATGTCGCTGGTGCAGTGGCGCAAATCGTGGAGCAGGGCCTGCAGGCGCCGTTCTTCCTTCAGGGGAAAGGCCAGCCATACCTGGTCGACGGTCTCGCGCTCGACAAACCCCGGCAGCTCCTCGAGCCGATGCGGTGCCGGCAGGCCTCTCGGCCTACCGATCAACCCATCCGGCTCGGCCGTAAAGAAGGCCATGATCTCGAGACCCGTCCACGGCGCGCGCTCTAGGTGCTCGAGCACCTGCCCACCCATCTCGGCCGATCCCGCCATCACGATCCGACGAATATTAAAACCCCGGGCTCGGGCCCAGCGCAGGAACATGCGAACCAATGCCCGCAAACCCAGCACGCTTGCGCCTCCGACAACGAACCAGGCCAGGAACCACTCGCGTGCGACCTCGACCAGGTCGGCGAAGGCGACGCTGAAGATGGCCACCAGGCCGAAGACCGAGGACCAGGCGAGCGCCACCCGCTGGAACTCACCCACCAAAGACGCGCCCCGGCGAGACTGGTAGATCGACATCGACGAGAAAATCACCAAGACGACAGGCGCAGCCAAAAGCGCCAACAGCCACTGGCTCTGGGAGAGCGCATAACCGCCGGCAGACACTCGCTCCGCCAGGTGGGCCGTAACCAGCAGAAACAACACATCCGCGGCACGAACCACGAGATCAACGACGCTCGCGTATTCCTTGAGCAGCCCCCGCGCAAGCTTCATCTGTACCCTCTTAGCGAAACCCGATGGCCCTCACCGCACCGCAGGATTAATCTTTTCCGGTCAGCCGTGGGTACGCCGGACCTTGACCACACCGCCCGTGTTGCGGATGCGGCGCAGGCTGCGCGCGAGGTGCTGGCGGTCGCGGACGTTGATCACGAAGGTGATCGCCGTGAGATTGTGGTCGCTGTCGTCGAAGTGGACGTTGTCGATGTCCGCCCCGGTGTCGGCGATCGTGGCGGCGATGGTCGCGAGGCCGCCGCGCCGGTTGGTGGCGTGCACCAGGATC
>JAAZVP010000056.1 GCA_018623495.1 Halothiobacillus sp.
GCGCCTTGGTTGAGGGCTTGCGGTGTTGCGGTTTGTTTGTCCCCCTCACCCCAGCCCCCTCTCCCCGGTGGGGAGAGGGGATGGTGGGGCCGGACTGGCCTTGGGGGCCGGGCCGGTGGCCGGGGCTGAAGCCGCTCCGGCTTTCCCCCTCACCCCAGCCCCCTCTCCCCGGTGGGGAGAGGGGATGGTGCGGCCGGTCTGGCCTTTGGGGGCCGGGCCTGGCCCCGGGCGGATTCGCGAGCCGGGCTCGCTCCCACTTGGACCCTTGCCCCTGACTTCTCACTCCTTACCTCTCCCCCCTCGGGGAGAGAAATCACAGGCCGGACTTCAGGGAGGCCTGGATGAAGGGGTCGAGGTCGCCGTCAAGGACGCCCTGGGTGTTGCCGACCTCCACGCCGGTGCGCAGGTCCTTGATGCGGGACTGGTCCAGCACGTAGTTGCGGATCTGGCTGCCCCAGCCGATGTCGGACTTGGTGTCCTCCACGGCTTCGGCCTCTTCCCGGCGCTTCTGCATCTCCAGCTCGTAGAGCTTGGCCTTGAGCTGTTTCATCGCCGTGGCCCGGTTCTTGTGCTGGGAGCGGTCGTTCTGGCACTGGACCACCACGCCGGTGGGCTCGTGAGTGATCCGCACGGCGGACTCGGTCCGGTTGACGTGCTGGCCGCCGGCGCCGGAGGCGCGGTAGACGTCGATGCGCAGGTCGGAGGGGTCGATCTCGATGTCGACGTCGTCCTCCACCTCGGGCGAGACGAACACCGAGCAGAACGAGGTGTGGCGGCGGTTGCCGGAGTCGAACGGCGACTTGCGCACCAGGCGGTGCACGCCGGTCTCCGTGCGCAGCCAGCCGAAGGCGAACTCGCCTTCCACGCGCACGGTGGCGGACTTGATGCCCGCGACCTCGCCCTCGGAGAGCTCGATGATCTCGGTCTTGAAGGCGTGCTTCTCGGCCCAGCGCAGGTACATGCGCAGCAGCATGTTGGCCCAGTCCTGGGCCTCGGTGCCGCCGGAGCCGGCCTGGATGTCGACGAAGGCGTTGGACTCGTCCATCTCGCCGGAGAACATCCGGCGGAATTCCAGGTCCTCGACCTGGGCCCGGTACTCGCCGATGTCGTCGGCCACCGCCTGGAGGGTGTCGTCGTCCTCCTCCTCGCGGGCCAGCTCCAGCAGGCCCCCGGCATCCTCGAGGCCATGCTCGAGGGTATCGATGGTACGCACGATGCGCTCGAGGCGGGCACGCTCCTTGTTGAGCTCCTGGGCGCGGTCGGGGTCGTCCCAGGCGTCCGGGGCCTCGAGCTCGCGGGTCACTTCCTCGAAACGGTCACGCTTTTCATCGTAGTCAAAGATACCCCCTCAGGGCGGACACGCGCCCTTGAAGGTCCTGAATGTCGTTGGCTACGGCGTTGACTTCGAGCATTCGGTCGCCCCGTTGAAAAACCCTGAAGGATAACGAATTCCGGCGGTTTTATTAAGCCGCCAGCCAAGCTGACAGCCGGAAGCTTGAAGCGGGAAGAGGCGGGCTGCCTCCAGCGCCGGGGGCACATCAGACATCGTTCTTCTAGCTTCCAGCTTCGAGCTTCCAGCTCTCGAGCTGGCCTTCAGGCCGGTTCGAGGTACTCGACGATCAGCTGGGGGGTGCGGCGGCCGCGGAATTCGTTGACGTCCAGGCGGTAGACGAGGTGCAGGTGGGCGGCGCCGGGGGGCACGTCCTCGTCGGTGGTGTGGAAGGCGATGGCATCCAGCGGCTGGCGGGCGCCGGCGGGGGCGACCACCAGCTTCATGTGCTTGCCGTTGCCCACGGCGCGGCGGTCGATGACGCGGAAGCGGCCGTCGAAGACCGGCTCGGGAAACCCCTGGCCCCAGGGGCCGGCGAAGCGCAGGGCCTCGGCGGTGGCCAGGTTGATCTCGGCGGGCTCGAGCTCGCCGTCGGTGACGATCTCGCCGGCCAGGTCGGCCTCCTCCAGCGACTCGGTCACCAGCGCGTCGAAGGCCTCGCGGAAGTCGGGCAGCTTGTCGGGGTCCAGCGACAGGCCGGCGGCCACGGCGTGGCCGCCGAAGCGGCTCAGCAGGCCGGGGTGACGGGCGTCGATCTGCTCCAGGGCGTCGCGGATGTGGAAGCCGGGCACCGAGCGCGCCGAGCCCTTGAGCGCACCGTTGCTCCCGGGGGCGAGGACCACCACGGGCCGGTGGGTGCGCTCCTTGATCCGCGAGGCCAGCAGCCCCACCACGCCCTCGTGCCACTCGCGGTCGAACAGGCACAGCCCGCGGGGCAGGTCGGCGCCGGCGAGGCGCTCGTCCAGCGCGCGCAGGGTCTCGAAGGCCTGGCTCTGCATCTCGCCCTCGATCTCGCGGCGCTCACGGTTGAGGCGGTCGAGCTCGCGGGCGCGGGTGCGGGCCTCGCCGGGGTCCTCGGTGAGCAGGCATTCCACGCCCACGGCCATGTCGTCGAGCCGCCCGGCGGCGTTGAGACGCGGACCGGCGGCGAAGCCGAGGTCGGCGGCCACCAGCCGGGCGGTGTCGCGCCCGGCCACGGCCAGCAGGGAGAGCAGTCCCGGGCGCGCCCGGCCGGCGCGGATGCGGCGCAGGCCCTGCTCCACGAGGATGCGGTTGTTGCGGTCCAGCGGGACGATGTCGGCCACCGTGCCCAGGGCCACCAGGTCGAGGAAGCGGGCCATGTTGGGCCGCTCGCGCCCGCCGTCGAACCAGCCGCGGGCCTCCAGGCGCTTGCGCAGGGCGAGCATCAGGTAGAAGACCACGCCCACCCCGGCCAGGTGCTTGCTGGGAAAGGGGTCGCCCGGGGCGTTGGGATTGACCAGGGCATCGGCCTCGGGCAGCGCCTCGCCGGGCAGGTGGTGGTCGGTGATCACCACCTGCATGCCGCGCTCGCGGGCCACGCGCACGCCCTCCACGGAGGTCACGCCGTTATCCACGGTGAGCAGCAGGTCGGGGACGGGATCGGCGATGTCGGCGGCCAGCTCGGGGGAGAGCCCGTAGCCCATCTCGAAGCGGTCGGGGATGCGGTAGTCCACCGCCGCGGCGCCCAGCTCGCGCAGGGCGAGCACGGCCAGGGCGGTGGAAGTGGCGCCGTCGGCGTCGAAGTCGCCCACCACCAGGATGCGCCCGCCCTGCTCCAGGGCCTCGGCGAGGCAGTCGGCGGCCCGCTCGGTGCCACCCAGGGCATCCGGCGAATGCAGCCCGCCCAGGCCGGGTTCCAGCTCGGCGGGGTCGGTGACGCCGCGGGCGGCGTAGAGGGCCGCCAGTACGCCGGGGAAGGCGCGCTCCAGGGCCGCGGGCACCGCCGGGCGCTGGCGGCGCCGGATGCTGCGTCGACGCCGCACCATCAGAGGAAGCCGTTGATGGGCCGGGACCGGCGCCAGAAGGCGAAGGTGGCCGCCCGGGTGAGCTCGAACCGGCCCTGCTGGACGGTGTCGATCACCAGCCGCTGGAGTTCACCGCCGCGCACCGCCTGCCAGAGGGGCTCGCACCAGTCGCGCTCGATGCTCGCCTGGGCGGAATGCCAGCGGTCCGGCTCGCCGTCCACCCGGCCGTGCTCGGCCTCCTCGAGCACCAGCAGGTTGCGCCCGGAGGCATGGTCGGCCATCCAGGTCTCGGCGTCCGCCGGCGGGCGCGCGGGTTCCAGGCCGGCGCGCCGGGCCAGCCCTCGGGTGACGGCGTCGGCGGCCAGCACCTCGTCGAAGCGCGGGGGCGCCACCGCCGGCAGGCGCCCGCCACCCCAGAACCAGACACTGTTGATGGTCAGCCGGCCCCGCCGCTCGCGGGCGCGGTTGACCGGGTGGTCGAAGAACAGCATCTGGATCTCGTTGAGCAGACTGCGCCAGCGGCCGGCATCGTCGCCCTCGGGCAAAAACGGCTTGACGTTGCGGCGCAGCACCGCGTCCTGGGAGTGGGTGCGGATGCCGGGGTCGGCGTCCAGGCGCAGGTACCAGCGCCCGGGCACGGGGGCCTCCAGGGCCAGCCCGTCCTCGGCGAAGTGGCTGTTGAAGGCGGCCACCAGCTCGGCGGCCTCCTCGGCGGTGGGCGCCGCGGCGCGGGAACCCAGCAGGATGGCGTGGTCCATGCCGGCCTGCATGTGCACGGGATCGGCGCGCAGCCAGAAGCCGTCGTCGGCCGTGCCGGTGTCGGCCAGGCGCGAGACCGCCGCGGCCGGCAGGTCCCGCTCCGGGGATTCGACCACGCCGAAGGCGGCGAAGCGCGCCGCCAGCGGGTCGCTGACGCCGCCGCGGCGCCGGGCACGGCCCAGCAGCCGGGCCAGGCAGGGGCACTCCGGCCGGTCGGGGGCGTCGCGCAGCTCGGGAAACGGCCCCAGCAGGCCGGGCACCAGCAGTTCGAGTTCCAGGGTGGGTCGGGTCATGGATTGCCGTTCAGTCCAGCCAGCCGCCCAGGGTCATCAGGGCCACCACGGCCAGCCAGATCACCAGGCTGCGCAGGACCAGCCCCCGGGCGCTGCGCACCATACCGGCTCCGCCGCTGGCGGGAAAGCCCGCCTGTTCGGCCTCGTCGGGGGTGAGGGTGAGCGCGCCGCAACCCACCCGCGCCAGCAGGGCGTGGTTCTCGGCGGCCAGGTCCGTGCCGTGCTCGGCGGCGGGGCTGCGCCAGGCCTGGAGGCCCTGCTCGAAGTTGCCGGTGAGCACGAAGCCCAGTGCCATCAGCCGCGCCGGGGCCCAGTCGAGAAAGCCACGGAGCGGGACCAGGGCCGGCCCCAGCGCGCTGGCGGTGCTGCCCGGGCCGCGGGAGAGCTCCACGCTCAGGCGGTAGGCCACCGCGCCCAGCGGGCCGAGCACGGCGAACCAGAAGATCACCCCGAACACCCGGCCCATGCCCTGGCGCAACACCGCGGCGGCCACCTCGCCGGCCTCGCTCTCGGCGTCCTGGGGGATGGGG
Organism: Halothiobacillus sp.; assembly: GCA_018623495.1. GTDB lineage: Bacteria > Pseudomonadota > Gammaproteobacteria > JAAZVP01 > JAAZVP01 > JAAZVP01. The sequence goes on from JAAZVP010000056.1 coordinate 4,898, forward strand.
GCGTCGATGATCGCCTGGGCGTGGTGGCGGGCCTCCTGGATGTGGCCGGCCTCGTGCGCGGCGAGGTAGGCATCCACCCGCTCCTCCAGCCCGCCGAGGCGCAGGGTGAGAAACAGCACGGCCACCGCCAGCACCAGTTCCGCCAGCCCCCAGGCCCAGTCGGCCGCCAGCGCCTGCGCCAGCCAGACCAGGCCCACCGGGCCGGCCAGCACCAGCAACAGGCGGCCCCAGGCCCCGAGGCGGGCGGGCACGCGGTTGACCACCGCGTCGGCGTAGCCGGGGAACCAGGCGAGCTCGCGCGCTTCCTGGAAGCGGGTGACGAAGCGTTCACCGACGAGGGCGACGAGCAGTGCGATCAGGGCCATGGGCGATCACCAGAAAAATCCGGGGAAGAGTTTAACGCGGATCACGCCCGGGCATGAGCCCCGCCGTCGTCGCCGGCCTCCACCAGGGCCTGCAGGTAGTCCCAGTCGAAGGCCGGGCCGGGATCGGTCTTGCGCCCCGGGGCGATGTCCTGGTGGCCGGCGAGTGCGTCGGGGCGGATCCCGGGATAGGCGCGTTCCAGGGCCCGGACGGCCTCCGCCAGCCGCCGGTACTGGACCGGCGTGTAGGGCGTGGTGTCGGTGCCCTCCAGCTCGATGCCCACCGAGAAGTCGTTGCAACGCTCCCGCCCCCGCCAGCGCGAGCGCCCGGCGTGCCAGGCGCGCCGGTGGAAGGGCACGAACTGGAGGATCCGCCCGTCACGCTCGATCAGCAGGTGGGCGGAGACGTGCAGCCCCTCCAGGTCGCGGTATTCCTCCCGCGCGGTGGTGTCGAGCCGGTTGAGGAACAGCCGCTCGACGTCACCGGTGCCGAACCGCCCGGGCGGCAGGCTGATGTTGTGCACCACGACGAGCTCCGGCACGCTCGCCGACGGCCGCTCGTCGCAGTTGGGCGAGGGCAGGAAACGCGCGCCTTCCAGCAGGCCGGTATCCGGGTCGATGAACAATATCCGCTCCACGAGGCAAACCCGCATTATACGGCCTCGTTCCCCCGCCGGGACAACGGCAGCCGGGGGCATCCCGGCCCGGGCGATGGTCCCGACGATGCTAGAATCACGGGTTTGCAGAGCCTTCCGGATCCCCATGGCCGATCTCAACGCCCCCCAACGCGACGCCGTGCGCTACGTCGACGGCCCCCTGCTGGTGCTGGCCGGCGCGGGCTCGGGCAAGACGCGGGTGATCACCTACAAGATCGCCCACCTGATCGACCGGCTGGACTACCCGGCCCGCGGGATCTTCGCGGTGACCTTCACCAACAAGGCCGCCCGCGAGATGAAGTCCCGGGTGGGGGACCTGCTGCCCAAGGAAAAGCGCCGCGGGTTGCACGTCTCCACCTTCCATACCCTGGGGCTGTCCATCCTCAAGCGCGAGGCGAGCCACCTGGGCTACCGGCGCAACTTCTCCATCATCGACGCCGCCGACGCCCAGCAGCTGATCAAGGAGCTGGCCCAGCAGGCCACCGACTCCAACGTCGACGACGCCGACGCCGCCCGCCACCGGATCTCGCGCTGGAAGAACGATTTCGTCCTCCCCGAGCAGGCACTGGCCGAGGCCGAGACCGAGGAGGACGTCCGGCTGGCCGCGCTCTACGCCCGCTACCAGCGCCAGCTCGAGGCCTTCAACGTGGTCGACTTCGACGACCTGATCGTGCTGCCGGTGCGCCTGTTCCAGGAGAACCGCGAGGTGCTCGACCACTGGCAGAACCGGGTGCGCCACCTGCTGGTGGACGAGTACCAGGACACCAACGCCACCCAGTACCAGTTCGTCAAGCTGCTGGTGGGCCCCCGCGCCCGGCTCACCGCGGTGGGCGACGACCACCAGTCGGTCTACGCGTGGCGCGGTGCCCGGCCGGAGAACCTGGCGCTGCTGGCCGAGGACTTCCCGCAGCTCAGGATCGTCAAGCTCGAGCAGAACTACCGCTCCATGGCGCGGGTGCTCCGGGCCGCCAACCAGCTCATCCGCAACAACACCGCCACCTTCGAGAAGCGCCTGTGGAGCGAGCTGGGCGTGGGCGACCCCATCCGGGTGATCGAGTGCCGCAGCGCCGAGGACGAGGTCCAGCGGGTGGCCTCGGAACTGTTGCACCACAAGTTCCAGCGGCGCACGCGCTTTCGCGACTACGCCGTGCTCTACCGCGGCAAGCACCAGGCCCGGCTGCTGGAACAGGCCCTTCGACGCCACAACATCCCCTACCGGCTCACCGGCGGGACCTCGTTCTTCGAGCGCACCGAGATCAAGGACGTGATGGCCTACCTGCGGCTGCTGGCCAACCCCGACGACGACACGGCCTTCCTGCGGGTAGTCAACACCCCGCGCCGCGAGATCGGGCCCGCCACCCTGGAAAAGCTCTCCAACTACGCCCGCGACCGCGGCGTGTCGCTGCTGGCGGCCTGCTTCGAGATGGGGCTCGCCGAGCACCTGGCCGACCGCCCGCGCGAGCGGCTGACGCGCTTCGCCGAGTGGCTGGTGAACCTCGAGGACCGCGCCCGGCGCAGCGACCCCGTGGCCACCCTGCGGGCCATGGTGGCCGAGATCGGCTATCCCGACTGGCTGCGCGAGACCTCCAGCTCGGGCAGGCAGGCCGAGCGGCGCATGGCCAACGTCGACGAGTGGCTGGACTGGATCGAGCGCACCGCCGAGGCGGAGAACGGCATGGAGATCGGCGACATCGCCGGGCGCATGGCCCTGCTCGACGTCCTCGACCGCCAGGAAGAGGAGGACGACCGGGACGCCGTGAGCCTGATGACCCTGCACGCCTCCAAGGGCCTGGAGTTCCCCCACGTGACCATCATGGGCATGGAAGAGGACCTGCTGCCCCACCAGAACAGCCTCCAGGACGACAACGTCGAGGAGGAGCGTCGCCTGGCCTACGTGGGCATCACCCGTGCCCAGCGCACCCTCACCTTCACCCTGGCGCGCAAGCGCAAGCGCTTCGGCGAGGTCATCGAATGCGAGCCCAGCCGCTTTCTCGCCGAGCTGCCCGAGGAGGACCTGGAATGGGAGGGCGGCCGCCACAAGCCCGACGAGGCCACCCGCAAGGAGCGCGGCCGGGCCCATCTCGACGGCCTCCGGGCCATGCTGCAGGAGACCTGAGGCCGGCCGCGGCGGACGAGGCTCGACATTGCCGTCCAACTTGGGGAGGATGGCGGTAAAACCAGCGCCCGATCCCCATGCCCGATGCCACCGCCCGGTTCCGCCGCACCGTCAAACCGCTGATCACGCTGTCCGTGGGGGTGCTGGGCTTCGCCATGCTGGCCTGGGCCTTCTGGGAGACCTACTCCGAGCTCGAACGGACCACCGAGCAGGAGGCGCTCAACCACCTGCGGCTGGAATACGAGGCCCTCTCCGACTACCAGCAGCAGCTCGCCCGCCAGGTCTTCGAGGACCGCCTGCAACGCCCGCCCATCACCCGCCTGATGGCGCAGGCCACGAACGCCGCCGGGGCCGCGACCCGGGACCGCCTGCGCGCGGAGCTGCACGCCCGGCTCGACGACCTCTACACCCGCCTGCAGGAAAAGGGCTTTCGCCAGCTCCATTTCCACCTGCCCGAGGCAGTGAGCTTCCTGCGCTTTCACCGGCCCGGGCGCTACGGCGACAGCCTCTGGGACGTGCGGGCCGGCCTGCGCAAGGTGAACGAAACCCGGGCCCCGGTGCGCGGCTTCGAGGAAGGCCGGGTGTTCAACGGCTTTCGCTACATCTTCCCGCTGTTCCACGACGGCGCATTCGTGGGCTCGGTGGAGACCTCCTACTCCTTCCGCTCGTTCCTGCTCCACCACGCCGACCTGGACCACGGCGTGTACCGCCTGCTGGTGGACCAGGGGGCGGTGGTCAACAAGGTCTGGGATGCCGAGCGCAACGCCAACTACCGCCAGTCGCTGCTCCACCCGGGTTTCATGGTGGACCGCCAGGCCGACCTCACCACCCTCCCCGACCTGGTGCCCGGGCAGGACTCGTGGGACGCCGAACGCTTCCAGGCACTGGGCCGGGCCCTGGGTCCGCGGGTGCGCCAGCGCATGGACCGCTGGGAGGCCTTCGCCGCCGTCCTGCGCGGCCCCGAGCCGGTGGTGGCCGCCTTCATGCCCATCGAGACCACCACGGGCGAGCCCGGCGCCTACATGCTGCGCTATGCCCGCGCGGAAGGCATCAACCGCGCCTGGGCGAGCCTGTGGATCAAGCTGATCCTCACCGGCACACTGATCCTGATGGCCGTGGCCACCGTGGTGGTGCTGGAACGCCGCGAGGGCCGGCGCATCGAGGAGCGCGAGCGGCTCCTCTCGTCCCTGCGCGAGCGAGAGCACGGCCTGCGCCAGGCCCAGCGCATCGCCCGGCTGGGCAACTGGGAGCTCGATCTCGCCACCGAATCGCTCAGCTGGTCCGACGAGATATTCGGCATCTTCGGCCTCGACCCCGAGCGCTTCGAGGCCACCTACGAGACCTTCCTGAACGCCGTCCACCCCGCCGACCGCCAGCGGGTCCGGGACGCCGTCCGCCAGGCCCTCGAGGCCGGCTCGACCTACGACATCGAGCACCGCGTGATCCGGCCGGACGGCGCAATCCGCCACGTCCACGAGCGCGCCCGCGTGGAGCGCGACGCCCAGGGCCACCCCATCTGCATGCGCGGCACCGTGCAGGACATCACCGAGCGCCGGCTGGCCGAGGAGGAGCGCCGCCAGGCGGCCGCCATCATCGAATCCACCCGCGAGGGCGTGATGGTCACCGACGGCAAGGGCGTGATCCTGTCGGTCAACCCCGCCTTCACCCGGCTCACCGGCTACAGCGAGGACATCGCCGTGGGCCAGTCGGCCCGCATCCTGCGCTCGCGCCACCAGGACGAGCAGCTGTTCGCCTCCATGTGGCAGGCCCTGGAGGCCGACGGCCAGTGGGAAGGCGAGATCTGGAACCGCCGGGCCGACGGCGAACTGCGTCCCATGCGCCTGTCGATCACCTCGATCACCACCGACTGGGGCGAGCGCCGCTACGTCGGCCTGCTCACCGACATCTCGGCCGCCAAGGCACGCGAGGAGGCCATGTGGCACCGGGCCCACCACGACCCGCTCACCGAGCTGCCCAACCGGCTGCTGCTGCGCGAGCGGCTCGAGCGGGCCCTGACCGAAGCCCACCGCCACGGCGACTGGGTGGCGGTGCTCTACGTGGACCTGGACGACTTCAAGCCCATCAACGATCGCTTCGGCCACGACGCCGGTGACCGGGTCCTGCAGAACATCGCCCGGCGCATGCAGGGCGCCCTGCGCCAGTCCGACACCGTCGCCCGCCTGGGCGGGGACGAATTCGCCGTGCTGGTGATGCGACCCCGCCAGGGCGAGGACGCGCTCCGCGTGGCCGAGAAGCTCCTGGCAGCGATCCGCGAACCCACGCAATGGCAGGGCCACCGACTGGGGGTCTCGGCCTCCATCGGCATTGCCCGCTACCCGGGCGACGGCAGCACGGCCAGCGCCCTGATCGACGCCGCCGACGGGGCCATGTACCGGGTCAAGCACGACGGCAAGAACGCCATCGGCATGAGCGAGCCCGACGCGGAGCAGGAGAATGAATACACTCGCTAGGCTGGCGACACTGCTGCTCGCCCTCCTGCTGCTGGCGGGCTGCGGCGAACCGGCCCGCCTCGAGCCGCTGCCGGCCGACGCCGTGGTGCTGGCCTTCGGTGACAGCCTCACCGCGGGCAGCGGCGCGGGCGAGGCCAGCGCCTATCCCGCCGTGCTGGAAACGCTCATCGACCGCCGGGTGATCAACGCCGGCGTGCCCGGCGAGGAGAGCGCCGAGGGCCGCGAGCGCCTGCCTTCACTGCTGGCGCGACACCGGCCGGGGCTGCTGATCCTCTGCCACGGCGGCAACGACCTGCTGCGCAAGCGCGGCAAGCAGCAGCTGGCGGACAACCTCGAGGCCATGATCGCCACCGCCCGCGAACGGGGCATCGGCGTGGTGCTGGTGGGCGTGCCCAAGCCGGGCGTGCTGCTCGACGATGCCGAGCTCTACCGCGACGTCGCCGAATCCACGGGCGTGGTCTACGAGGGCGACGCACTGGAATCGATCCTCTCCGATCGCGACCTCAAGAGCGACACCATCCACCCCAACGCCGCCGGTTACCGCCGGCTGGCCGAGGCCATCGCCGCGAAGCTGAGAGAGGCCGGGGCCATCGGGCCGGCAGGCCGCTGACCACCGAGGGAGCGACACCCCCGCCGCGAACCGTCCAGGGCGCTTTTCGCGACCGGGAGGTCGCTCCCACGGCGAGAGCCCACCCCGAACCATCGTGGGAGCGGCGTCCCCGCCGCGAACCTTCCAGGGCGCAAGGCGCGACACCCCCTTCGCGACCGGGAGGTCGCTCCCACGGCGAGAGCCCACCCCGGACCATCGTGGAAGCGGCGTCCCCGCCGCGAATTCCCAGGGTCCCGGGAACGCTCAGTCCCGGGCGCCCAACAGCTCGATGGCGTAGCCGTCCGGGTCTTCCACGAAGGCGATGATGGTGCTGCCGGCGTTCATCGGGCCCGGCTCGCGCAGGATCTTCCCGCCCCGCTCGCGGATCCTTTCCGCGGCCTGGTAGACGTCGTCCACCTCGATGGCGATGTGGCCGTAGCCGTCACCCAGGTCGTACTCGTGCTGATCCCAGTTATAGGTCAGTTCCAGCACCGCCTCCTCGGATTCGGGGCCATAGCCCAGAAAGGCCAGGGTGAAGCTGCCCTCGGGATAGTCCTGCTGGCGCAGCAGCTTCATGCCCAGCACATTGGTGTAGAAGTCGATGGAACGATCCAGGTCGCCCACCCGCAGCATGGTGTGAAGGATGCGCATTGCTCAATGCCTCCAGGTTGAAACGATGATTGGCATGGTGGGAGCGGCGTCCCCGCCGCGAATCTTCCAGAACGCTTTTCGCGACCGGGAGGTCGCTCCCACACCGGTTACTGGCCAACGGGGTGACCTCCCGCGGGGCCCCTCCCACAGCAAACCCACCGCACCCCGTCGTGGGAGCGGCGTCCCCGCCGCGAACCTTCCAGAACGCTTTTCGCGACCGGGAGGTCGCTCCCACGGCCCGGGCCCATCCCGGACCATTGTAGGAGCGGCGTCCTCGCCGCGAACCTTCCAGAACATTTTTCGCGACCCGGAGGTCGCTCCCACGGTCAGAGCCAGATGGCGTCCCAGTGCGGGTAATCCGCCACTCGCCTGACCAAACCGGCGCGCAAGGGGTTGGCCACGATATAGCGGGCCATCCCTGCCAGATCCTCTTCCTCGCGAATGGCATGATCGTGAAACCCTGGTTGCCAAAGCGAACGCCCGGCGATTCGCCGGGCGCTCAAGGACTTCACCGCCGCCACGATGCCGGAAAGATCCCTCTCCATTCCCAGCTGCATCAGCCAGTGGAGGTGATCCGGCATGACGACGAAGGCCAGGGTATCCGCCATGGAGCGATGCTGGATTTCCCCCAGGACACGGACCAGCGCCCGCCCCGCCCACAGGTCCCGGAATACCGGCTTGCGGTCCCGGGTCACCGTGGTGATGAGATAGATCCGTTCCGGCTCGGAAAACCGGCCGCGACGAAGATCCCTGGAATGGTAAAAGCCGGGCATCCTGCCCTCCGCTCGTCTCGTCCTTCTGAGGGGCGCCATCCGTTAGCGACCGCCCCCTCCCACAACAACCGCAACCCGTCGTGGGAGCGGCGTCCCCGCCGCGAATCTTCCAGAGCGCTCTTCGCGACCGGGAGGTCGCTCCCACACAGGCTGCTGGCCAACGGGGTGACCTCCCGCGGGGCCCCTCCCACAGCAAACCCACCGCAACCCGTCGTGGGAGCGGCGTCC
>JAAZVP010000057.1 GCA_018623495.1 Halothiobacillus sp.
AGTGGCACGCCGCAGCCCGGTGAGCGCGGAGCCTTGCGAAGCTGGACCGTCGTGTCGGGCCGTGCCCGACAGCAAGCCTCCGGCGACGAGGTTTGCCCGAAGGGCCAAGGCGCCGGGGTGCCCTTGTCTTTGGGTACTTTCTATTGGGCAAGCAATAGAAAGTGCCTCGCGCACCCGGCAACACACGTAGAGGAAGGATATTGGCCCCAAAGGTGCGCGAAACCCCTGTCACGTCGCTGGTATGCCTCCTGTTTCACGGCAAAGTGCGATGAACCTTTTTTAACCCGCCCGGTGCCCGGGCGTCATTCCTCGTGGCCTTCCCAGGTGTCGGAGTCCTCGCGGCGGTCGCGGCCGGAGCGGCGGTCGGCACCCTCGAGGCGGATGCGGTCGCGCCGGTCGACGCCGGCGCGGCGCTCGTGACCGGTACGGCGCTCGGGCTGGACGGCCTCGTGCTGGTAGGGGTCGTGGTTGTCGCCCTCGGTCATGCGCACGGACCGCGTCTCGTCGAGGCGCCGGGACTGGGCGCGGGTGTTCTGCGTGGCGGAGCGCTGTCGCGGTGAGGGTCGCAGGATCAGCCACAGCAGGGCGAGCAGGAGAATGACCAGGAACAGGCTGACGACAGCGGCCATGGAGGCCTCCCCGGGGTTGGTTTGCTGCTCGGGAGTATAGACGCCGGCGGGCGGGGTTTGGCCCGCCGGCGGAGGGAGGTCAGGTGGCGGGGGCCAGGATCCGGCGATTGAGGCGCAGCAGGGTGCGCACCGTGATGAACTGGACCGCCACGAAGGGGGCCAGGAACGCCAGGTAGGCCGGCGAGAGGGGTTCGAGCAGGCCGTTCTTGACCAGGCCGAAGGTGATGAAGAACACCCCGAAAACGAAGAAGGCCACGCCGGGGCAGATCAGCGAGTAGGTGCCGGCGTTGCCCTTGTCGCCGTGGATGTAGTCGCGGAAGTAGCCCAGCCGTTTCATCACGGCATAGCCGATCAGGCCGAAGAGGATCTCCAGCGAGAGGATGCTGGCGGTGAGCACGAACAGCCCGGGCGTGGACAGCGCCTGGTCGAAGCCGTGGTGCAGGCCGAAGCTCAGCCGGATGAAGGTGATGCCGAGCAGGGTGAGTACCGGGATCACGATCCACAGCGACGGGCTGGCGGCCTCGCTGATGCCGTGCTCGAGGATGCTCTGGAAGCCCAGTACCAGCTTGACCAGCGCCAGCAGGATGGCGATCGCGGCGAAGAAGATCGACAGGGCGATACCCACCGCGTTGGTCTCCACGTGGTGGCTCATGGCCCCCGGGGCGGCCAGGCCCACGGCGATCATGGCGAGCGCGAAGATGGCGATCATCTGGCCGAGATTGTTGTTGGCGCCGAAGTCGAACTCGCCGGTGGTCATCACCCGGGCGAAGTAGCCCACCAGGATGCGCAGTGCATAGATGCCCACGGCGAGAAAGCCGGCGATGGCCCCGGGGAACAGGTATTCCACGATGCTCCACAGGCCCGGCACGAAGGTGGCCCCGAGTACGAAGAAGACGTTGATGGTCATCGCCAGCGTCAGCGGGATCGCCATCAGCGTGATCTCGTTGTTGGAGCGCAGCAGCTTGCCGAAGGCCTCCGTGCGGCGGAACCGGCGGTACTCGCGGATGTTCCAGGCCAGCAGCCGGAAGTGGAGAACGGCGAAGGTGACGATCGCCGCCAGGTCCAGGGCCAGCAGCACCCGGGCGATCACCGGGCCCCCGGTGAGGACCGGCCAGATATGGCCGAAGGTCACCATGGCGGTGTCGGGGTGGGGGATCATGAACATCGGGTACATGAAGAACGAGGCCGTCAGTCCACCGGCCCCCAGGGCGGCGAGAAAGAACAGCGGACTGTAGTCACTGCCGAGATTGCGTTTCATCGCTCCGGTCTCCTTGGGTGTCTTGCGTTCCGTGGGGATCAACCGGATTAGAATATAGTAATTTTATGCATAGATAAAAAGCCCTGGGCCCGGTCAGGCCCGGGCGCAGCAGAACACGTCGACCCGCTCGGCCCCGTGGTCCTTGAGCAGTCGCGCGAGGGCATCGACGGTGGAACCGGTGGTGACCACGTCGTCGAAGAGGGCGACATGGGCGGGGACGCTGTCCGCCCGGAGCGCGAAGGCCCCGCGGACGTTGCGGCGACGCGCGGCGGCGTCGAGGTCCGACTGGGGCCGGGTCGGGCGCCGACGCTCGGCCAGCGTCGCGGCCAGGGGGATGGCCAGCCGGCGGGCCAGCGGCCGCGCCAGCTCCAGCGCCTGGTTGAAGCCGCGCCGGCGCAGCCGGTCGCGGGCCAGGGGCACGGGGATCAGCAGCGCGGGCCGGGCGCCGGGCGGGAGCCGCAGGTGCATGGCCATCGCCTCGGCCAGGGCGGCCCCGCAGGCCAGCTCGCCGTGGAACTTGAAGCGCTGAACGAGGTGGGCCGCGGGCTCGGCGTAGTGCAGCGCGGCCCGGCAGCGATCGAAGGCGGGCGGGCGCTCGAGGCAGGCCCCGCAGCGGGCCACGGGGCGGTCGGCGGGCAGGCCGCAGCGGGCACAGGCGTGCTCCAGCCAGGGCAGCTCGTCCCGGCAGCCGGGGCACAGGCGGCTCGTCGCCGGTGCCCCACAGAGCACGCAGGCATGGTGCCGCGGGCGGTTCCAACCGCCCCGGGTGCGTGTTGACTCCCCGTCACCTTCACTTAACATTGCCAGACTCGGTGGAATGGGCCGCCCTGCCGGCGGCCCGTTGCACCCCAAGGAACCGGAGCATCCCATGAGCGTAGAAGACACCCCCGATCAGCAATACCAGGTCATCTCGGCGAAGGCCTCGCGGCGGGCGGCCAAGATGCTCGACTACGGCAACATCATCTTCATGCTCCTGCCGCTGATCCCGGGCGCGCTCTGGCTGTTGAGCGACAATTTCCTCTGGCTGGTGCTGGCGATCCCGCCGCTGATCCTGTGGTTCGGGGTCTCCATGCTGGTCTACGCCATCAACCGCCACCATCCCAACCCGCAGGTGGGCCATCACATCCAGTGGGCCGCCTACTGGTACTACGGCCTGGTGAGCCCGCTGGTGGCGGTGGGCATCTTCATTCCCAAGTCCTCGGCCGGGCCGATCATCGGCGGCGGGTTCCTGCTGGTCTCGGCGACCCTGATCGCCCGCTCGCTCATCGACATCCGCCGCATCAACCGCTTCGAGTGGGAAGACACGCTGGTCAAGGGAGGCCAATGACATGCACGCCGAGATCCGGCACGACTGGGCGCTCGACGCCATCGAGGCGCTCTTCGAACTGCCCTTCAACGACCTGCTGTTCCGTGCCCATTGTGCCCACCGCGCACATTTCGACCCCAACGCCGTGCAGGTGAGCACGCTGCTCTCGGTCAAGACCGGGGCCTGCCCCGAGGACTGCGCCTACTGCTCGCAGAGCGCGCGCAACGACACCAGCCTGGAGCGCGAGCGGCTGATGCCGGTGGAAGAGGTGATCGAGGCAGCCCGTTCCGCGCGGGAAAACGGTGCCACCCGCTTCTGCATGGGGGCGGCCTGGCGCAACCCCACCGACCGCAACCTCGAGAAGGTCATCGAGATGATCGAGGGGGTCAAGTCGCTGGGGATGGAGGCCTGCGTGACCCTGGGCATGCTCAGCCGGGCCCAGGCCGAGCGGCTCGCCGAGCATGGCCTGGACTACTACAACCACAACATCGACACCTCGCCGGAGTTCTACGGCGAGGTGATCTCCACGCGCACCTTCGAGGACCGCCTCGAGACCCTCGAGCACGTGCGCGACGCCGGCATCAACGTCTGTTCCGGCGGCATCCTGGGCATGGGCGAGTCCCGCCGCGACCGCGCCTCGTTCCTGCGCCAGCTGGCCAACCTGCCGCGCCACCCCGAGTCGGTGCCCATCAACATGCTCGTCCAGGTGCCGGGAACGCCGCTCTACGGCGCCGATCGGCTCGAACCGCTGGAATTCGTGCGCACCGTGGCCGTGGCCCGCATCCTGATGCCCGCCTCGCACGTGCGCCTGTCGGCGGGCCGCCACGAGATGAACGACGAGACCCAGGCCCTGTGCTTCTTCGCCGGGGCCAACTCCATCTTCTACGGCGACCGCCTGCTGACCACCGACAACAACGAGGAAAACGCCGACCAGCGCCTGTTCGACAAGCTCGGCATCCACCCGCTGATCCCCGAGGGTTGCGGCTGCGGCAGCCGCGAGACCGCGCCCGCGGCGGCCTCCGCCAAGGCATGAACGCGCGCCTGCGGGCGTTCCTCCGGCGCCAGCGCGAGGCCGGCCTCTACCGCAGCCGGCGGGTGGTGGACTCGCCGCAGGGGCGCGAGATCACCATCGACGGTCGCCGCCTGCTCAACTTCTGCAGCAACGACTACCTGGGCCTGGCCGCCGACCCCCGGCTGGCCGCCGCCGCCCGCGGGGCACTGGACACCTGGGGCACCGGCGCCGGTGCCGCCCACCTGGTCAACGGCCACTTCCGTCCCCACCACGAGCTCGAGGAGGCGCTGGCGGCCTTCACCGGGCGCCAGCGGGCCCTTTTGTTCTCCACCGGCTACATGGCCAACCTGGCGGTGATCGCCGCGCTGGCCGAGCGGGGCAGCCCGGTGCTGGAAGACCGCCTCAACCATGCCTCGCTGCTCGACGGCGGACTGCTGGCCGGGGCCCGCCTGCGGCGCTACCCCCATGCCGATCCCGCCGGCCTGGAGCGCCTGCTGGAGCGCGCGGACGGCCCGGCGCTGGTGGCCACCGACGGGGTGTTCTCCATGGACGGCGACCTGGCGCCGCTGCCCGAGCTGGCCGAGGTCTGTGCACGTCACGATGCCGTGCTGGTGGCGGACGACGCCCACGGGATCGGTGTGCTCGGCGCCGGCGGGGCCGGCAGCCTGGCCCATTTCGGCCTGGACGCGCAGCGGGTACCGGTGCTGGTGGGGACCCTGGGCAAGGCCCTGGGGACCGCCGGGGCCTTCGTCGCCGGCGACGAGGACCTGGTGGAGTACCTGGTCCAGCGGGCACGGCCCTACATCTACACCACCGCCCAGCCACCGGCCATCGCCGCCGCGACCCTGGAATCGCTGGCCATCGCTCGCGAGGAGGACTGGCGACGCGAGCACCTCGACGGGCTGGTGGCGCGCTTTCGCCGCGGGCTGGCGTCCCTGGGCTGGCCGTTGCCGGCCTCGGGCTCGCCGATCCAGCCCCTGCGGGTGGGGGGATCCGGGGCGGCGGTGACGCTGTCGCGCGAACTCGAACGGCGGGGCTGCCTGGTCACCGCCATCCGCCCGCCCACCGTCCCCCGCGGTACCGCGCGGCTGCGGGTGACGCTGACCGCCGCCCATCGCGAGACGGACGTCGATGTCCTCCTGGAAACGCTTGCCAGTGTCGGGCCGGTGGCCGAGAATTAGGCCGTCCTGATATTCCACTGTCCGGCCGGCGCGCTGCCTCTTGGCGCGCCGGCATACTGTCCAACCCCAGACACAAGGTGACGTCATGCTCGCTCGTCTGATCCCCCTGGCCCTCGCCGGAGCCGTGGTCGTCTCCGGCTGTACCACCACCAACGGCCAGCCGCCCTCCAGGGCCCAGCAGGGCGCGGCCGCGGGGGCCGTGGCCGGCGCGGTACTCGGCAACCTCATCGGCGACAGCGGCGAGAACCGCACCGAGGCGACGCTGCTGGGCGCCGGGGTGGGGGCCCTCGCCGGCGCCGCGGTGGGCGACTACATGGACAAGCAGGAGGCGGCCCTGCGCCGGGACATGGAGGGCACCGGCGTGGAGGTGGAGCGCGAGGGTGACCGCATCCAGCTCAACATGCCCGGCAACATCACCTTCGATACCGACCGGGCCGACATCAAGCCGCAGTTCCACGGCGTGCTCGACGACGTCGCGGACACGCTCACCGACTACCCCAGGACCATGGTCGAGGTGGCCGGTCACACCGACTCCCGCGGCACCGCGGACTACAACCAGCGCCTCTCCGAGCAGCGCGCCAACCGCGTGGCCAGCTACCTGGTCCGCCAGGGCGTGCAGTCGAGCCGCATCAGCGCCGTGGGTTTCGGCGAGTCGGTGCCCATCGCCTCCAACGAGACCGCCGCGGGCCGCCAGCAGAACCGCCGCGTCGAGGTCACGGTGATTCCCGTCACCCGCTGATCCCCGCCGTGCCGGGGGCCGAGAGCCGCCTCGGTCCCGGGGCGGCGCCGTCCTAGATCATTCCCCGTTCGGCCAGCGAGCTCATCTCGCCGTCGCCCACCACGATGTGGTCCAGCACCCGGATGTCTACCAGCGCCAGGGCGTCGCGCAGGCGCCGGGTGATGGTCTCGTCGGCCCGGCTGGGCTCGGCCACGCCGGAGGGATGGTTGTGGGCGAAGATCACCGCCGCGGCGTTGTGTTCCAGCGAGCGGCGCACCACCTCGCGGGGGTGGACGCTGGCCCCGTCGATGGTCCCCTGGAACAGCTCCTCGAAGGCCAGCACCCGGTGGCGGTTGTCGAGGAACAGGGCACAGAACACCTCCGAGCGACGATCGCGCAGGTGGGCCTGGAGGAAGTGGCGGGTCTCGGCCGGGGAGGTGAGCGGGTCGCCGCGCTCCAGCGACTCGTAGAGGTGGCGGCGGGCCATCTCCACCACCGCCTGCAGCTGGGCGTACTTGGCCTCGCCCAGCCCGCGGGCGGCGCAGAATCCACGGCGGTCGGCTGCTGGCCGCCGAAGTCGGCGAGCAGGTCGCGGGCGAGGTCCACGGCGCTGCGGCCGCGGGTGCCGGTGCGCAGGAAGATGGCCAGCAGCTCGGCGTCGCTGAGCGTGGCCGGGCCGCGTTGCAGCAGTTTCTCCCGCGGGCGCTCGCCCTCGGGCCATTCGCGGATCGACATGGCAACCTCCTTGTCACGACACCTCCCAGCATAGGCAACCGCTGCACGAATGGGTAGGGTCGCGACGGGAGCGCCGCGGACCGTGCAGGGGTTCTAGTCGGGCAGCGTGGTCTCGCCGCGCAGCAGGTCGTCGATCGTCTCGCGGGCCCGGACTTCGTGGACCCGGTCGCCGTCCACGATCACCTCGGCGGCGCGCGGGCGGCTGTTGTAGTTGGAGCTCATGGTGAAGCCGTAGGCCCCCGAGGAGCGCACGGCGAGCAGGTCGCCGGTGGCCAGGGCGAGCTCGCGCTGCTTGCCGAGGAAGTCGCCGGTCTCGCAGACCGGGCCCACCACGTCGTAGACCCTCGGTTCGCGGCCGCCGTTCTCGGTCACCGGGACGATGGCCTGCCAGGCATCGTAGAGGGCGGGGCGCATGAGGTCGTTCATGGCCGCGTCCACCACCGCGAAGTGGCGCGCCTCGCTGTGCTTGAGGTACTCCACGCGGGTGACCAGGATGCCGGCGTTGCCGGCGATCGCCCGGCCCGGCTCGATGATCAGCTCGAGGTCGGTGTCGCCGAGCCGCTCGCGGATGGCGGCCATCTGCTCGGCGGGCTCGGGCGGGGTCTCGTCGCGATAGCGGATGCCCAGCCCGCCGCCCAGGTCGAGGTGGTTGAGGTGGATGCCCTGTTCGGCGAGCTGGTCGACGAGCCGGAGCACGCGGTCGAGGGCGTCCACGAACGGGGCGGTCTCGGTGAGCTGCGAGCCGATGTGGCAGTCGATGCCCTCGATGCGCAGGTGCTCGAGTTCGGCCGCCCGGCGGTAGAGTGCCAGGGCGGTGTCCACGTCCACGCCGAACTTGTTCTCCTTGAGGCCGGTGGAGATGTAGGGGTGGGTGCCGGCGTCCACGTCCGGGTTGACCCGGATCGAGACCGGTGCCTGCACGCCCGCCTCGGCGGCCACCGCCGCCAGGCGCTCGAGCTCCGGGCCGGACTCGACGTTGAAGCAGTGGATGCCCGCCTCCAGCGCCCGGCGCATCTCGGCGGCCTGCTTGCCCACCCCGGAGAAGACCACCCGGGCGGGATCGCCGCCGGCGCGCAGCACGCGCTCCAGCTCGCCCCCCGAGACGATGTCGAAGCCCGAGCCGAGCCGGGCCAGCAGGTTGAGCACGCCCAGGTTGGCGTTGGCCTTGACCGCGAAGCAGACCCGGTGGGGCTGCGCGCCCAGGGCCTCGTCGAAGGCGCGCCAGTGGCGCTCGAGGGTGGCCCGGGAGTAGACGTAGGTGGGCGTGCCGAACCGTTCGGCGATGGTCTCGACCGGGACCTCCTCGGCGAACAGCCGGCCGTTGCGGTATTCGAAATGGTCCATGGGCGCTCAGTCCTCGACGGTTTCGGCCGGGCTTTCCCGGTCCTCGGGCAGGTAGAGTTCGCCCTTCTGGCCGCAGGCGGAGAGGGCCGACAGGGTGCCCAGGGCGACCACGGTCAGGGCGAACAGGATGCGGGGCCAGCAGAACCTCATGGCGCTTCCGTCTCGGGGTGGAAAAGCCCGCCAGTATACGCCACCGTCGCGGGATGCGACCAATACCGCGAGCGCGGGGCGGTTGGGTCTTACCCGGGTTTTCATTACCATCGACGCGCCTTGTACATATCGACAGAGAGGATCGGCATGCGTTTGCGAGGGATCATCACCGGCCTGCTGCTGGCCGGCATGGCGGCACCGGCGGCCGCCCAGCAATGGAGCGGCGAGGGCGAGCTGGGCCTGTCGGCGACCAGCGGCAACACCGACACCCAGCACCTCAATGCCAGGCTGGGCCTGGAGCGCGAGCAGGGCCGCTGGACCCATGGCGGTTCGCTGGAGGTGCTGCGCGAATCGGAGGGCGGCGAGACCTCCGCCGAGCGCTACCTCGTCAACCTGCGCACGGCCTATGACTGGAGCGAGCGCAACTACGCCTTCGGCGTCCTGCGCTACGATGACGACCGCTTTTCCGGCTACGACTACCAGGGCTCGATCACCGCGGGTGCCGGTCGCCACTTCATCCGCACCGAGCGCACCGTGCTCGACATCGAGGGCGGCCTGGGTTACCGCTTCTCCGAGACCGAGAGCGGGGCGACCGAGGAGGAGCCGGTGGCGCGTGGCAACCTCCACTACACCCATCGCCTCACCGACACCACCAGCGTGCTCGAGGATTTCCTCGTCGAGGCGGGCGCGGAGAACACCCACGTGGAATCCGCCACGGGCCTCAAGGTGGCCATCAACAGCAAGCTGGCGATGAAGCTGGCGGTGACGGTGAAGTACAACTCCGAGGTCGAGGACGACCGCGAGAACACCGACACCATCTCCAGCGTCAACCTCGTCTACGGCTTCTGACGGAGCCGCGGTGAAGCCCGAAACCGCCCCCCGCCGCCCGGCCTACGACTGGGGCTTTTTCTGGGCGGTGGCCCGCGAGCATCGGCGCGAGCTGGTGGTGGCCCAGCTGGTGGCGCTGGCCGCGGCACTGGTGAGCGTGCCGCTGCCCTTGCTGATGCCGCTGCTGGTGGACGAGGTCCTGCTCGACCAGCCGGGGCGGCTGGTGGCGGCGGTGGACGCGGTCTTTCCCGCGGACTGGCAGGGGGCGGTGCTCTACATCCTGGTGATCCTCGGTGTCACCGTCCTGCTGCGCCTGGCCAACCTGGTGCTGTCGGTCTGGCAGAGCCGCCAGTTCACCCTGATCGCCAAGGACGCCACCTACCGCATGCGCCGCGACCTGCTGGGGCGGCTGGGGCGGATCTCCATGGCCGAGTACGAGACCCTCGGCGCGGGTGCGGTGGCCTCGCACTTCGTCACCGACATGGAGGTCATCGACCAGTTCATCGCGGTGACCGTCAGCCGGGTGGTGGTGGCGGTACTCACCATCGTCGGCACCGCCGCGATCCTGCTCGCCATGAACTGGCAGCTGGCATTGTTCATCCTCCTGCTCAACCCCGTGGTGATCGCCTTCACCATGTTCCTGGGCAAGCGGGTCAAGGACCTCAAGCGCCGCGAGAACCGGGCCTTCGAGCTCTTCCAGGAGGCCCTCTCCGAGACCCTCGAGGCCATCCAGCAGATCCGCGCGGCCAATCGCGAGCAACACTACATCGGCCGGATCGTGGAACGGGCCCGCGGGGTCAAGGAGCATGCCGGCGCCTTTGCCTGGAAGAGCGATGCCGCCAGCCGCTTCTCCTTCACCCTGTTTCTCGCCGGTTTCGACCTGTTCCGGGCGGCCGCCATGTTCGCCGTGCTGTTCTCCGACCTCTCCATCGGCCAGATGATCGCCGTTTTCGGCTATCTCTGGTTCATGGTCACGCCGGTGCAGGAACTGCTCAACGTCCAGTACGCCTGGTACGGCGCCAATGCCGCGCTCACCCGCATCAACGGCCTGATGGCGCTGCGCGACGAGCCCCAGTACCCGCATGTCGCCGATCCGTTCACCGGCCGCCGGACCGTGGGCATCGACCTCGAGGACGTCTCCTTCGCCTACGGCGATGGCCCGCCGGTGTTGCGCCATGTCTCGCTGACCGTCGCTCCCGGCGAGAAGGTGGCGCTGGTGGGGGCCAGCGGCGGGGGCAAGTCCACCCTGGTCCAGGTGCTGCTGGGGCTCTACCCGCCCACCGAGGGCCGGGTCCGTTACGGCGGCGAGCCGGTGGAGCGGATCGGCCTGGACGTGGTGCGCAGCCACGTGGCCGTGGTGCTCCAGCACCCGGCCCTGCTCAACGACAGCGTGCGGGCCAACCTGGCCCTGGGGCGCCCGCTCGCCGACGCGGCGCTCTGGCAGGCGCTGGCCATCGCCCAGCTCGAGGACGTGGTGGCGGCCATGCCGGAGGGCCTGGATACCGTGGTCGGCCGCCAGGGCGTGCGTCTCTCCGGCGGTCAACGCCAGCGGCTGGCGATCGCCCGGCTGATCCTCGCCGATCCCTCGGTGGTGATCGTCGACGAGGCCACCTCGGCACTCGACAGTGCCACCGAGGCGCGCCTGCACGAGGCCCTGGCCGACTTCCTGGAGGGGCGCACCACGGTGATCGTCGCCCATCGCCTGTCGGCGGTGCGCCAGGCCGACCGGGTCATGGTGTTCGAGGACGGCCGGCTGGCCGAGCAGGGCTCTCACGAGCGCCTGCTCGAGGCGGGCGGGCTCTACAGCCGGCTCTACGGCGAGTTGCAGTGATTGCCCGCCCGGCCCCGGTTGGGATTTGCCGGCGGCTGCTATAGGCTACGCCCGACAACCGGCAGGGGAGGCGATCATGATCCTGGATCTCGACTACCAGCGCCAGGGCTCGGGGGAGCCGCTGGTCATCACCCACGGGCTCTTCGGCTCCAGGCTCAACTGGCGCTCGGTGGCCGAGAAGCTCGCCGAGCACTTCGACGTGATCAACGTCGACCTGCGCAACCACGGTGACTCCCCCCACGCACCCGAGCACAACTACTCGGTGATGGCGCGCGACGTGCTCGCCCTGCTCGATCATCTCGGCTTGGAGCGGGCGCACATCCTCGGTCACTCCATGGGCGGCAAGCTGGGCATGGTGTTCGCCGCCAACTGGCCCGAGCGGCTGCACAGCCTGATGGTGGTGGACATCGCCCCCCGCGACTACCCGCCGCTGCACGACTACATCTTCGACGCCCTGCGTGCCGTGGACTTCCGGGAGGTGGACAGCCGCAAGGACGTCGAGGCGGAGCTCGCCGAGTACGTGCCGGAGCCGCCGGTCCGCCAGTTCCTGCTCACCAACCTGGTGCGCCGCCAGGGCCGGCTGGGCTGGAAGCTCAACCTCGAGACCCTCTACGCCAACTACGATGCACTCAACGCCATGCCCGCCCTGGCCCATCCCTTCGCGGGCCCGGCGCTGTTCATCCGCGGCGGCAATTCCGACTACGTGCGCGAGTCCGACCGCGAGCCGATCCATCGCCACTTCCCCGCCGCCTGCATCAAGACCTTCCCCAACGTCCACCACTGGCCCCACATCGAGGCCCCGGTGGCCTTCCTGCGCACCGTGATCGACTTCGCCCGCGATCCCCGGGCGGTGGCTTGCGACCTCTGAATGTTCAGTGGGAGGGGTTCTTTGAATAAAGAAATCGGGTGGCAGTGTGCCTCAGGCCAGCGCACCAACAACACTTCCGGTGTGTGCAAGAAAGAGTAGACACCGGTTTCAAGCGGCCGCCTCGAGTACGAGAGGCGGGACGCCGTTGAGCGTATCGTGGATGCGTGCCGTGTTGTAGAAGCCGTCGATGTCGTCGTCGACCTCGGCCCGCATCCCGGTTTGCGACAGCTCGCCCAAGGGCCGGATCCATTCGGTCTTCATCTGGGCGCAAAAGCTCTCCGCACAGGCATTGTCCCAGCAGTTGCCTCGCCGCGACATGCTCGAGGTGAACCCCTTGCGGGTCAGCCAGGGCATGACGGGGGCACTGCCGTATTGGCTGCCCTGATCGGAATGGAACAGACCCGGGTTGTCGGGCCGACGATCCGACCAGGCGTGCTTAAGGGCCTGCAGGACCAGTTGACCGTCATTCTGCCGCCCGTGCGGCCAGTCGGCGTGGAAGAGGCGGTAGGGGGCCTGGTTTCGGGTTTTTGGTGAAGTAATTCAACCGCTTGGCGATCGCAGTCTGGGCGTGGATCGGTGTCAAAAAACCGGGGGCGCGTCAGTGCCTTATCTTCAAGGTTCCCGCTTCAAGCTCTTCCAGGCTCTGCACTGCTCAGAAGTACCCTTCCCGCTTCTTCTTTTCCATCGAGGCGGCCTGGTCGGAGTCGATGAGCCGGCCCTGGCGTTCGGAGGTCCTGGTCAGCAGCATCTCCTGGATGATGGCCGGGAGGGTGTCGGCCTCGGACTCG
>JAAZVP010000058.1 GCA_018623495.1 Halothiobacillus sp.
CGGGTGACGTAGCCGGCCTTGCGCAGCGGGCCACGCAGGCCCTCGTCGTAGTCCATCAGCGCGCGGGTCAGGCCGTGACGAATGGCGCCGGCCTGGCCGGTGGTGCCACCGCCCTCGACGGTGACGTAGGCGTCGAACTTGTCGCCCATTTCCACCAGCTCGAGCGGCTGGCGCACGACCATGCGGTCGGTGTCGCGGCCGAAGAACTCGTCCAGCGGACGCTTGTTGACGGTGATGTTGCCGCTGCCGGGACGCAGGAAGACGCGCGCGGTGGAGGTCTTGCGGCGCCCGGTTCCGTAGTGCTGATTCATTGCCATGATTGACCCCGTTTAGACTTCGAGCGTCTGCGGTTGCTGGGCGGCGTGCCGATGCTCGGGACCGGCATACACCTTGAGCTTCTTGTACATGCTGCGACCCAGCGGCGTTCTCGGCAGCATGCCCTTGACGGCATACTCGATGACACGCTCGGGGCTCGATTCGATCATCTCGCTGAAGTTGGCGGACTTCAGGTTGCCGATGTAACCGGTGTGGCGGTGATACATCTTGTCCTGGGCCTTGCGGCCGGTGACGTTCACCTTCTCGGCGTTGACGACCACGATGTAATCGCCGGTATCCACGTGCGGGGTGTATTCGGGCTTGTGCTTGCCCCGCAGGCGCCGGGCGATCTCGGAAGCCAGGCGACCGAGCGTCTTGCCATCGGCGTCGACGACGTACCAGTCGCGCTTCACATCGTCGGGCTTTGCTGTAAAGGTCTTCATCCCAATTGCTCCGATGAAAAGCCGTTCGCGTGAGCGAGCTCGAATTCCGGGAACCCGCGAGGCAGGGTGACGTGGCGGCCACGCTGCCCCGAACAACCCGTAAACGGCCCCTGGAGACACGAAAGAACGGGCCCCCGCTTTCCGGCCGAGCTCGTGAAGGACGGCAATACTACACGAGCACCGGGGGCGTCGCAACCACTCCGACTCGCACGGGAGACGCCCGGCAACCGGGCCAAAAAGGTCCTTCGCCCTTTAACGCGACACCCCTCACCGGGACACAGCAGAGGGCAATGCCTCTCACCAAGGCGCCAAGGGCGCAAGGTGCCCCAGGCCATTTACCGTTGGTTCGGTCTTCTCCGGCGCTTGATCCCTGCACCCCCGGGGCCCCTGCGCCTTGCCTCGTCGCCGGAGGATTGCCGGGTCGGAGCGACACGGACGTCGCTCCGAGGCCCGTCACGACAGGATGTCGTGTCGGGCCGTGCCCGACAGCAAGCCTCCGGCGACGAGGTTTGCCCGAAGGGCCAAGGCGCCGGGGTGCGCTTGTCTTTGGGTACTTTCTATTGGGCAAGCAATAGAAAGTGCCTCGCGCACCTGGCAGCAAGTGTCGAAAAAAGGCTCGGCCCAAACGGTGCGCGAAATCCCGATCACGTCGCTTATAGGCCCCTGTCGCACGGCAAAACGCGATGAACCAAAAAAAAGCGCGCATCGAAGGATGCGCGCAAATCAAACCACCAAAGGAGGATGGAGAAGTCGATCAGTAGTTAAGAATACTCTTAAATGCTCACACTCGTGTCAAGCATCTTGCGCAGAGCGTTCTCGGTCACTGATCGACCGACCACGCCCAAAGATTAAAATAACTTATCCGGGTCGTCAAACCCTTATTGGTCGGGCTCGCGGATCTCGTGGTCATGGGTGAGCTCGACGGCCCCCTCGAGCATGCGCGAGACCGAGCAGTACTTCTCCGCCGACATCTTCACCGCGCGGGCGACATGCTTCTCCGAGAGGTCATGCCCCTCGATCACGTAGTGCAGGTGGATACGGGTGAAGACCGAGGGCACGGCATCGGCCCGCTCGGCGCTCACCTGGATCTGGCAATCGCTCACCGGCTGGCGCGCCTTTTTCAGGATAAAGACCACGTCGAAGGCGGTGCAGCCACCGAGGCCGAGCAGGACCATCTCCATGGGCCGCACGCCGAGGTCGCGCCCGCCCAGTTCCGGTGATCCGTCCATGACCACGGAGTGGCCGCTGCCCGACTCGCCGACAAAGCTCATGTGGTCCAGCCATTTGATGCGTGCGTTCATGCTCATCGAGGGTTCCCCCAGGGTTCAGCGTTCAGGGTGCGGAAATTCGCAATCCGGCATTCCCGATCCACGGACGGGGATGCCCGGCGGGGCGTCGAGACCCGCCGATCGGTGTGGCCCCGGCCGGGCTCCTATCCGGCGGGCAACGCGGCCACGGCATCGACCATGGCGGCGGTGAGCCGACCGAGATCGGCGTCGTCCATCACGAAGGGCGGCATCACGTAGACCAGCCGGCCGAAGGGCCTGACCCAGACCCCCCGGTCCACCAGCCCCTGCTGCAGTCCGGTGGTATCGACCCCCTCGGCGAGCTCGATCACCCCCACCGCGCCCAGGGTGCGCACGTCGTGGACCTGCGCGAGTGGGCGCGCGGGCGCGAGCCCGTGGGCCAGGCCGGCCTCGATCCGCCGGACGTTCGCCTGCCAGTCGCCTGCCAGCAGCCGGTCGATGCTCGCCCGGGCCACGCGGCAGGCCAGCGGATTGCCCATGAACGTGGGGCCATGCATGAACAACCCGGGATCGCCGCCGGAGATGGTGGCGCTCACCTCGGGGGTGGTGAGCACCGCCGCCAGGGTCATGTAGCCGCCGGTCAGCGCCTTGCCCAGCGCCATGATGTCGGGGGCGATGCCGGCATGCTGGCAGGCGAACAACTCGCCGGTTCGGCCGAAGCCGGTGGCGATCTCGTCGGCGACCAGCAATACCTCGTAGCGATCGCAGAGTTCACGGGCACGGCGCAGGTAGGCCGGCGAATAGGCGCGCATCCCGCCCGCCCCCTGGAGCACGGGTTCGAGCACCAGGGCGGCGATCTCGCCGTGGTGGGCGACCAGCAACTCCTCCAGCGCGGCCACGTCGGCCTCCACGTCGGTGTCGTCGAAACCGGCCTCCGGCACGGGGGCGAAATGGTGCCCGGGAAGCATGTGGGAGAAGAAATGGTGCATGCCGTTGACCGGGTCGCAGACCCCCATGGCGCCGAAGGTGTCGCCGTGGTACCCGCCGCGCAGGCTCAGCAGCCGGTTCTTGCCCGGCCGACCGCGGTCGTTCCAGTACTGGAAGGCCATCTTCATGGCGGCCTCCATGGCCACCGAGCCGGAATCGCAGAGAAACACCGACTGCAGGGGCTCGGGGGTGATGTCCACCAGCAATGCCGAGAGCTCCACCGCGGGCCGGTGGGTCAGGCCGCCGAACATGACATGGGCCATGGAGTCGGCCTGTTCCTTCAGCGCCGCGTTGAGTACCGGGTGGTTGTAGCCGTGGATGGCGGCCCACCAGGAGGCCATGCCGTCGATCAGCTCGCGACCGTCCTCCAGCACCAGGCGCACGCCGTGGGCCTCGCGCACCGGGTAGACCGGCGCATCGTTGCCGATGGCGGAGTAAGGGTGCCAGACGTGGTCACGGTCGACGGCCAGCCAGTCCTCGGCGAGTTTCTTGCGGATGTCGTTCATGCTGGAGGGCTGCGGGTTGTGGGTTGCTGCCGGGAGCACGGGGATGCCGGCTTCCTGCGCGGCCCCCTGCGACGCCCCTGTCCCGGGCTTCGCGGAAGCGCGCTCAGGCCGGGAAAAACCGCTCGCGGAGCGCGGCACCCGGGTCCTCGGCGCGCATGAAGGCCTCGCCCACCAGGAAGGCGTGGACACCGTGGCCGCGCAGGCGGGCCACGTCCGCCGGGGTGTGGATGCCGCTCTCGGTGACCACCATGCGATCGGCCGGGATGGCGTCGAGCAGGTCCAGGGTGGTCTCCAGGCGGGTCTCGAAGGTCCGCAGGTCGCGGTTGTTGATGCCCAGGATCTGCACGTCCTGCGCCAGGGCCCGGTCGAGTTCCGCGCGGTCGTGCACCTCCACCAGTACGTCCATCCCGAGCTCGATGGCCAGCGCATGGAGCGCCCGCATGCGGTCGTCGTCGAGGGCCGCGGCGATCAGCAGGATGCAGTCGGCACCGATGGCCCGGGCCTCGACCACCTGGTAGGGATCGACGATGAAGTCCTTGCGGATCACCGGCAGGTCGCAGGCCGCCCGGGCCTGGCGGAGATCGGCCTCGCTCCCCTGGAAAAAGTCGTGATCCGTGAGCACGGAGAGACAGGCCGCCCCGCCCGCCTGGTAACTGCGGGCAATGGCGGCCGGGTCGAAATCCTCCCGGATGACCCCCTTGCTGGGCGAGGCCTTCTTGATCTCGGCGATCACCGCGGGATCGCCCGCCGCCAGCCGGGCCTCGAGACGATCGAGGAAACCGCGCGGGGCATCGGCCGCCGCGGCCCGCGCCTCCAGGGCCCGGAGGTCGCACTCGGCCCGGCGCTCACCGATCTCCTCGTGCTTGCGGGCGATGATCTTTTTCAGGATGTCGGGGGTCTGGGACATTGTTCTCGAGCGTTCCGGTGGCAGTATTCAGGGCCGCCCCCACCCGGGCCCCTTGTGCCCCTCGGGGCGAGGGCCGGGGGACAGGCGTTGCGCTCCTTCGTCCCGCGCTCGCTCTCCACCGGGGGAGAGGGCCGGGGTGAGGGGTGAGGGGTGAGGACTCAGCCCTCACCCCCGATCCGCCGGGTGAAGGCGACCAGCTCGGCGAGCTTGTCGCGGGCCTCGCCACCGGCGATCACGGCGCGGGCGTCCTCCACCCCCTTTTCCAGGGTCCCGGCGAGACCGGCCACGTAGATCGCCGCACCGGCGTTGAGGGCGACGATGTCCCGGGCCGGCCCCGGGCGATTGTCGAGCACGTCCCGGATCATCGCCAGGCTCTGCTCGGCGGTCTCCACGCGGATCTCGTCGAGCCGCGCCCGGTGCAGGCCGAAGTCCTCGGGCGATATGGAATACGTCTCGATGGCCCCGTCGCGCAACTCGGCCACCCGGGTCGGGCCGGCGATGCCGATCTCGTCGAGGCCGTCGCGGGCATGCACCACCATCACGTGGCGACTGCCCAGGCGGCGCAGCACCTCGGCCATGGGCTCCACCCAGTGGTCGGCGAACACGCCCAGCACCTGGTTGGGGGCGGCGGCCGGATTGGTGAGCGGCCCCAGCAGGTTGAACACGGTGCGCACGCCCATTTCCCTGCGCGGCCCCACGGCATGCTTCATGGCACCGTGATGGCGGGGCGCGAAGAGAAACCCCACGCCCACCTCGGAGATGCTCTCGGCGACCTGCTCCGGGGTCACCTCCAGGTTCACGCCGGCGGCCTCCAGCAGGTCGGCGCTGCCGGAACGGCTGGAGACCGACCGCGAGCCGTGCTTGGCCACGTGCGCCCCGGCCGCCGCGGCCACCAGGGCGCTGGCCGTGGAGATGTTGAAGGTACCGGAGGCGTCGCCGCCGGTGCCGCAGGTGTCCACCAGGTGCGGGGCGTCGACGGCCACGTGGGTGGCCAGCTCACGCATCACCGTGGCCGCGGCCGTGATCTCCTCGACGGTCTCGCCCTTCATGGCCAGGCCGATGAGAAACCCGCCGATCTGCGCCTCGGTGGCGCCGCCGGTCATGATCCGGCGCATGACCGTGGTCATCGCCTCGCGGTCCAGGTCGCGGCGCTCGGTCATGGCGCGGATGGCGGCTTTCATGTCCATGGCGGACCCTCGGTGGAAATCCAGACCGGTGATTCTCACCGGCGCCGCGACACCGGTCAAGCCGACCGGGTGCGCGGCAGCCAGAACGCCGCCACCAGCAGCGAGGTCACCAGGAACCCGGCCATGGACCAGGCCAGGCCAACCACGCTGCCGGCCAGCAGGGGCACGGCCAGCCCCGCCACGCCGGCGTTGACCCCCGTCTGGACGAAGGACTGCATGGCCGAGGCCATGCCGCGGTTGGCGGGGAAGCACTCCAGCGCCAGCAGGCTGAGGGCGGGCATGGCCACCGAGACCCCCAGGGCGTAGAGGGCCACCGGCGAGACCACCGTCACCACCGAGACCGGCATCAGTCCGGCCTGGGCGAGGTTCACCGCGGAGGCGACCAGCATGATCGCCGTGCCCAGCGCCGCGGTGCGCGCGGGGCTCCAGTACGCGGCCAGGCGGCGGGAGACGAAGGCACCGATGATCACCCCGGCCACCAGCGGCAGGAACAGGTAGCCGAACTGCTCCGCCCCCAGTCCCAGGTGGCGATAGAGCACGACGGGGGCGGCGGCGATGTAGAGAAAGGAGCCGGCGAAGTTGAAGGCGATCATCAGCACCAGGGCCATGAAGCGCGGATGGCGCAGCGCCCGCCCGTAGAGACGGGCCACGTTGGCCGGTCGGGCGTCCACCCGCTCGGCCTTCGACAGGGTCTCGCCCAGCCGCCACCAGGCCAGCGCGCCGACCACGGCCCCCAGCAGGGCCAGGAAGACGAACACCGAGCGCCAGCCGAACCAGGCATGCAGCCAGCCGCCGATCAGCGGCGCCACGGCCGGGGCCAGGGCAAAGAGCATCATCACCGTGGACATCGCCTTCTGCGCCTCCGGCCCCGCGTAGCGATCGCGGATGATGGCCCGGCCGATCACCAGCCCGCCGCTGGCGGAGAGCCCCTGCAGGGCCCGCAGCACGATCAGCTGCTCGATGCCGGCGACGAAGGCGCCGGCCAGCGAGGCGGCCACGTAGACGACCAGGGAAGCCAGCAACACGCGCCGCCGGCCGAAGGCATCGGAGAGCGGGCCGTGGACCAGGGTCGCCAGGGCGAAGGCCAGCAGGTAGACACCCAGCGTGGCCTGGAGGGCAGCATCGCCGGCGTCGAGCTCCCGGCCGATGGCCGGGAACGACGGCAGGTAGGTATCGATGGAGAACGGCGCCAGCCAGGCCAGCGCCGCGACGAGCAGGGTCAGACCGAAGCCGGGTGTCCGCGCACGGCTCACGCGGCCGCCCGGGGTCGCATCCCGAGGAAGTTCTCCAGCAGCTGGTGGCCGTGGCGGGTGAGGATGGACTCGGGGTGGAACTGCACGCCCTCGACGGGCAGCGCCTTGTGGCGCAGGCCCATGATCTCGTCGAAGCCGCCGTGGTCGTCCTCGGTCCAGGCGGTGATCTCCAGGCAGTCCGGCAGGCGCTCGCGCTCGACCACCAGCGAGTGGTAGCGGGTGGCCTCGAAGGGGTTTTCCAGGCCACGGAACACGCCTTCGCCGGTGTGATGCACCATCGAGGTCTTGCCGTGCATGATCGACTTGGCGTGGATCACCCGCCCGCCGAAGGCCTGGCCGATGGCCTGGTGGCCCAGGCAGACACCGAGGATGGGGATCTCGCCGGCGAAGCGCTCGATGGCGGCCACCGAGATACCGGCCCGGGAGGGGCTGCAGGGACCCGGGGAGATCATCAGGTGATCCGGGGCCATGGCGGCGATCTCGTCGAGGGTGATCCGGTCGTTGCGCTCGACGCGCACCTCGGCCCCCAGCTCGCCCAGGTACTGGACGAGGTTGTAGGTGAACGAGTCGTAGTTGTCGATCATCAGGACCATGGCCTGTCCTCGCTGTTCGATCCGTTGTCGCCGATCTGTTTCTGCAGCCGCGCCAGCGCTTGTTGTGTGACCCGCAGCTCGCGCAGCAGTTCGTCGCGCGATGGCGGCACGGTCATCTCCTCGAGGCGCTCGGCCTTGGCCTGCTCGAGGTTGTTGAGGACCACGGCGATGAAGAGGTTGATGATAACGAAGGTCCCCAACACCACGAAACTGACGAAGTAGATCCACATCGCCGGGTGCAGCTCCATGGCGGTGTACATCACGTCCGTCCAGTCCTCCAGGGTGACCACCCGGAACAGCGTCAGCAGGGCGATGGGGAGATTGCCCCAGTGCTCGGGGTCGTGGGCATGGAACAACTGGTAGCCGGCCACCGCGTAGATGTAGAAGACGATCCCCATCAGCAAGAAGATGTGGCCGATCTGGGGCAGCGACCGAAGCAGCGTGGTCACGATCACCCGCAGCTCGGGGATCGCCGAGATCAGGCGCATCACCCGCAACAGGCGCGCCAGCCGGGCGATCATGGCCGTCTCGCCGGTGCTGGGCACCAGCGACAGCAGCACCACGGTGAAGTCGAAGACGTTCCAGCCGTCGCCGAAATAGCGCCGCCAGCGGGGCGCCACGGCGGTGATCTTGACCGCCGCCTCGAGCACGAAGGCGGCGATGATCAGCCAGTTGGCCCAGTCCAGCCAGGCCCCGTAGCCCTCGGCCAGGGCGGGTATCGTCTCCAGCCCCAGCAACAGGGCATTGAAAAGGATCAGGCCGATGATGGTGCGGTCGAACCAGGGATGGTCGACGAGGCGCTGACAGAGCGATCGCATGGTCAGTAACCGGCTCGTGGTTGATCAGGAAAACGGGGCAGGCGACACCTGCGCCCCTCATCCCGGCCTTCTCCCCCCGGGGAGAAGGAGAAAGCCCCTATCCCCCGGGGAGAGGGGGCGGGATGAGGGCTAGCGGTGGGAGCCGTCCAGCCCGGCCTCGGCCATGGCCGCGGCACGGAAGATGGCGCGGCCCTTGTTCATGGTCTCCGCCCACTCGTTCTCCGGCACCGAGTCGTAGACGATGCCGGCCCCGGCCTGGATGTTGAGCTGGCCGTCCTTGATCACGGCGGTACGGATGGCGATGGCGGTATCCATGCTGCCCGACCAGCCCAGATAGCCCACGGCCCCGGAGTAGACACCGCGCTTGACCGGCTCGAGCTCGTCGATGATCTCCATGGCGCGGATCTTGGGCGCCCCGCTCACCGTGCCCGCGGGGAAGGTGGCCCGCAGCACGTCCATGGTGGAGAGCTCGGGGCGCAACTGGCCCATCACGTTGGAGACGATGTGCATGACGTGCGAGTAGCGCTCCACCACCATCCGCTCGGTGAGCCGGACCGAACCGGTCCGGCTCACCCGGCCCACGTCGTTGCGGCCGAGGTCGATGAGCATCAGGTGCTCGGCGAGCTCCTTGGGATCGGCGAGCAACTCCTCCTCCAGCCGCCGGTCCTCGGCCTCGTCGGCCCCGCGCGGGCGGGTGCCGGCGATGGGCCGCAGGGTGACCTGGCCGTTCTCCACCCGCACCAGGATCTCCGGCGACGACCCCACCACCTGGTAGGCGTCGAGATCCATGAAGTACATGTAGGGCGAGGGATTGAGGGTGCGCAGGGCCCGGTAGAGGTCCAGCGGCGGCGCCTGGTAGGGCACCGTCATCCGCTGCGAGAGCACCACCTGCATGACGTCGCCGTCGACGATGTAGTCCCGCGCCCGGCGCACGGCCTCCTTGAAACCCTCCTCGGTGAAACCGGAGACGAAATCGGTCTCCTCCAGCGAGCGGCTGCCGCCCACCGGAGACGGCCGCTCCAGGGGGGCACGCAGGCGCTTTTCCAGCGCGTCGAGCCGGGCCCGGCCCGTCTCCAGCGCCGCCGGGTCGCCGGGATCCACCTGCTCGATGAGATACAGCCGACCGGCGAGGTTGTCGAAGACCACCACCTCCTCGGAGACCATCAGCAGGATGTCGGGGGTGCCCAGCGGGTCGGGGTTGGGGTTCTCGGCCAGCCGCGGCTCGACATAGCGGATGGTGTCGTAGCCGAAATGGCCCACCAGCCCGCCGGTGAAGCGCGGCAGCCCCTCCGGCTCGAAGACCCGGTAGTCCTCGCGCAGGGACTCGATCCAGGCCAGCGGGTCGTCCACGGTCCGCCGGTCGACGAGACGGCCGCCCTCCTCGGTCTCCACCGTGTGGCCGGCCACGCGGATCACCCGCCGACACGGCAGGCCGATGATCGAGTAGCGCCCCCATTTCTCCCCGCCCTGGACCGACTCGAAGAGATAGGAATAGGGCGCCGCGGCCAGCTTGAGGTAGGCCGACAGCGGCGTCTCCAGGTCGGCGAGCACCTCGCGCACCAGCGGCACGCGGTTGTAGCCGGCCTCGGCCAGCTCGCGCAGGCGTTCGGGTGTCATGCTCTCCGGCATCGCTTTCGCTCCCCGGGACCGGCGGTCAGCCCGCCTGCTCCAGCAGGCCGCGCAACTCGGTCATGGAATCGATCACGGCATCGGGCTCGTAGTCGCGGATGTCCTCGCCGTGGTTGTAGCCGTAGGACATGCAGACAATCTGGAACCCCGCGGCCCGGGCCGCCTTCACGTCGCTCTTGGAATCGCCCACCATCAGCGAGTGCTCCGGCGCCACGCCCAGGCGGCTGGCGGCGTACTGCAACGGCAGCGGACTGGGCTTCTTCTCTGCCAGGGTATCGCCGCTGACGATGATCTCGAAGTAGTCGTGCAGCCCCAGGTCGGTGAGCAGCGGGATGGTGAACTGCGCGGCCTTGTTGGTCACCGCACCCAGCCGGTACCCGGCGGACCGGACGTACTGCACACCTTCCATCACCCCGGGGTAGAGCAGGCTGCGCTTGGCGGTATTGTCGGCATACAGGCGATTGAACACCGGCATGGCGCGGGCGAACAGGTCCTCGTCGGGCATGCCGTCGAGGTCATCGGTCAGCGCCCGCTGTACCAGGCGCTCGACACCGTTACCCACCCACTGGCGGACCGCGGCCTCGCCGCGGTTGGGCATGCCCAGCTCCGCCATCATGGCATCCACGCAGAACGCCAGGTCGGGAACGCTGTCCACCAGCGTGCCGTCGATATCGAACAGCACCATCTCGGGCTTTTTCAGGCTCATGGCTTTTCCTGGATTGACCTTTCGGCAGGCGGGCATCCCGGCTGTCGAAAGCTCACCCGCAGGCGACTTTTGCCGTGGGAGCGGCCTCCCGGCCGCGGAAAGCACGGCCTGTTCGCGACGAGGACGTCGCTCCCACGAGTTTGGCTCTGATCAGCTGCCGGCCTTGGCCAGCTCCTCGCGCATGGACTTGATGATGCTGTCGTAGCGGTTGGGATCGGAGTCCGAGCCCTTGCCGAAGATCCCGGAACCGGAGACGAAGGTATCCACGCCCGCCTCGGCAACTTCGCGGATGTTGTCCACCTTCACGCCGCCGTCGATCTCCAGGCGCACGTCCAGGCCCTTGTCGTCGATCATCTTGCGCACGGCGCGGGCCTTGTCGAGCACGTAGGGGATGAAGGACTGGCCGCCGAAGCCGGGGTTGACCGACATCAGCAGGACCATGTCGATGGACTCCAGGGTGTATTCCAGCACGTCCAGCGGGGTGGCCGGGTTGAACACCAGGCCCGGCTTGCAGCCGGCGTTGCGGATCAGCTGGATGGACCGGTCCACGTGCTCCGAGGCCTCGGGATGGAAGGTGATGTAGGTGGCACCCGCATCGGCGAAATCGGGGATGATGCGATCCACCGGCTTGACCATCAGGTGGACGTCGATGGGCGCGGTCACGCCGTGCTTGCGCAGCGCGTCGCAGACCAGCGGACCGATGGTGAGGTTGGGCACGTAATGGTTGTCCATCACGTCGAAGTGCACCCAGTCGGCGCCGGACGCCAGCACCTTGTCGACCTCGTCACCGATCCTGGCGAAATCGGCGGAGAGAATGGACGGAGCGATCTTGTAGTCAGCCATGGGGTCCTCCATGCGGCACGATGAAAAGGCTCACAGGGAGCGCGGCGCGCGCGGCTCCGTGTCAGCATTCTCCATGCCCGGCATCGCCCCGGGCAGGGCAGGCGCCCGCCGCCGCGGTTCGGCGGGCCGTCGCGCCGTCGGCTCCGGCGCGGGGGTGGCCGCAGCATACCACACTCCCCCACGCAAGAAGGCCCGGTGGCGTCGCCGCCACCGGGCCCTCGTTTCCACTGCTTTGGTCGCGCCTTACAGGCCGCTGACGTAGGCCGCCACGTTGGCGATGTCGGCGTCGGACAGACCCTGGGCCATGGGGGCCATCATGGAGGTCTGGGGACCAACCTGCTCACCGGCACGGTAGGCTTTCAGCTTGCTGGTGACCTCTTCGACGGACTTGCCGGCCAGCTTGGGGAACATGCCCTGGCCCTGGGCCTGCATGCCGTGGCAGCTGGCGCACTTGCTCTGGAACAGGGACTTGCCGGCACCGGCGTCGGCCGCCATGGCGACGTTGGCACCGCCCATCAGGGCTGCGGAAAGAGCGATTGCGGTCAAACGCTTCATGGTTTTCTCCTGTGGTGTCGTGGATGGAGCCTTTTGGTGGGGTCGGCATTTTCTACCACGATCCATGCCAGGCCGTCCATTGGCCCGCTGATCAGGGACTTGAGCAACGGCCGCCGGCGCCGCGCCGGACGCGGGATTGCAGCCTGCAACCCCGGCGGTGCGCTTTGCCACGGAACCCCAGTCAAGACCCTACAAAACGCAGGCCTATTTGCAAAGCCCCGCCGCCCCTACCAAATAGCGCCGCAGTGCTCCGCCTATAGCCGCGCAGCGGCTTAGGGGGTGGTGAAGCGGCGCATGGTGCGCAGCGCCATCACTCCGGTGCTTCCTGTTGTTCGATGTGCTGCTTCAGTACCGACAGCGGCGCACCGCCGACGGTAATGATGCAGTAGCTGCGAGACCAGAACACCGGCTTGCGCCAGTAGTAGCGCTGTAGGTGGTCCCCGAATTCCTTGCGGATGAGCCGGGAGGTGACGGTCTTGAGATTATTGACGAAAGCGGA
>JAAZVP010000059.1 GCA_018623495.1 Halothiobacillus sp.
GATCGGCCCGCTGACGGGCCCGGGAACACTCCGTAGGATGCGGTGAGCCAATGCGAACCGCATCAATCCGCCAACCGCCGAACGATGCGGTTCGTGCCTCACCGCATCCTACAACGCCTCGATTCGCCCCCGGTGCATCGACCCGACCATCGTCCGGCAACCGCGCCGCCGAGCACTCCAGGCCCCCGAGGATCGGCCCGCTAATGGGCCCGGGAAAGCTCCGTAGGATGCGGTGAGCCAATGCGAACCGCATCAATCCACCAACGCCGAACGATGCGGTTCGTGCCTCACCGCATCCTGCACCGCCTCGATTCGCCCCCGGCGCATCCACCCGACCATCGTCCGGCAACCGCGCCGCCGAGCGCTCCAGGCCCCCGAGGATCGGCCCGCTGATGGGCCCGGGAAAGCTCCGTAGGATGCGGTGAGCGAACGCGAACCGCATCAATCCAACAACCGCCGAACGATGCGGTTCGTGCCTCACCGCATCCTGTACCGCCTCGATTCGCCCCCGGCGTAACGCCCCGTCAATCGTCCGGCAACCGCGCCGCCGAGCGCTCCAGGCCCTCGAGGATCGGCCCGCTGATGTGCTCGGGAAAGCCCGCGGGCAGCTGGCGGGCCACCTGCTCGATCACCCGCCCGGTGCGTGCCCGAAGATCCGCCATGATGGCGGCCGCCTCCTGCCGCGAGAAATCCACGCGGGCCGCGGTTTCCAGAACATGGCGAGGCTGGATGGTATTCCATCGGTAGTGCCGGTTTTTCCCTTGCCAGGCCATCGCCATGGAGGCCTTCTGCCGTGGAATCGCTCCGCTGGCCATGAGGGGATAGACCGAGAGGATGTCGTAGAGCGGCGTCATTCGGTAACCCCCGCCGGGTTCAAGGAAGACGCTGAAGTTCTTGCCATGACCATCGATCCCTGCCAACAGCCAGAACAGGATCTGGCTGCGAAAGAATACCTGCCGGTCACGGACGGGATCCTG
Source organism: Halothiobacillus sp. (assembly GCA_018623495.1). Classification (GTDB taxonomy): domain Bacteria; phylum Pseudomonadota; class Gammaproteobacteria; order JAAZVP01; family JAAZVP01; genus JAAZVP01. The sequence goes on from JAAZVP010000059.1 coordinate 978, forward strand.
CGAACCCAGCAACAGCCGCATTCCATCGGCGATACCCGGCCCGCCATCCGACTCGTACTTGAGTGCCGGCGGAAACCCGAGGGCCTGGCAGAAATCCTCCTGGGGCAGGCGCATCAACCAGGTTCCATCGCGGGACCAGCGACGGTCGAAACGCTCCACGACCAGCGCCTTCTGCCCGTCGAACCGTGCCATGCGGGCATCGGCCACCGGGAGCCCGAAGGCCCGACAGATCTGCGTGCAGAGCCATTCGTTCTCCACACTCTCGCCGAGATCAATGCCACTGTGAGGAATCCGGCCAATGGGCAGCTTCAGGATATGGCTGGTCGGCGTGCTGCCCAGGGGCTTGTGCCACTGGCCGTCGCGGAGCAACAGGGCGGTCTTTTCCTGGGCGCCGGCCAGCGAGATGCGAAAATCGCCACCATCATCGGCACCCGACAAGGGCTCGCGATAGCCCTCCAGCAATCGGGCCACCTCCGCATCGGTCAGTGGCTCGCTGCGCACCTCGCGGACCGATGGCATCTCGGTATTCCACGGGTAGAGCTGAATCGCACCGACGCAGTCTCGGCCGACCTCGGCCAGAAGATCGAAAGGCTGTCGGGTGGGGGCCTGAAAGCGGGCCTGCATGCGGGCACGGATGGCATCGCTGTCGGGCAGCAGATTGTCGAAGAAGTTGTAGACGCGATCACCCCGCCAGGGTCGGTCATCCAGCGGGAGGGACAGGGAAATGGGCCGAGCGCCCGGGCGATCCAGCCAGTCCCCGAGGTAGCGAAAAGCCATGGCCCCGGACCGGTCACGGTCCAGGTATCCCACCTCGATGCCGTTCATCGCCACGATCAAGCGCTCCATGCGAGCTACCACTCCTCGTCCCAGGCATCAGCTGCACGTCCTTCCCCACCACGCTCCGCGAGATCCAGCTCCAACCCCAGCGCGGAAAGCAACCGGAACAGGGTCTCCAGCCTGGCCTGTTCTGGATGGTTTTCGAAAGCCGATACCGTCGCCTGCTTCATGCCCACCAGCCGTCCGACCTCGGACTGAGTCAAACCCTGGCGCAACCGTGCCTGGCGTACGAGCCGGGCCAGGGCCTTTGCTGACGTGATGCGCATGACGCCTCCCGTATACGCGGTTACCGTTTATCCCCAAACAGGGATATTAGCACCGATATCCCCATTTCGGGATATTCCAGGATGTATCCTTGAATCGGGATATTGATGGTGCCTGAAAAACCACACGGCATGGACGGCCGGGCCAGGCAGCCGCGGGGCCATCAGAAAGTGGAAAGCCCGCTGGCCTCCATCAGGCGATAGCGCCAGTACTGCCATGCGGAATCGTCGGCGAAGGCCTTGAAGGGCAGGCTGTGCCGGTTGCCCTCCCCGTTGCCCCAGCGCTCCCGGAAGTGGACGGCAACCTCCTGCATGACCGGGTGATCGGCGGGGGCGCGCCATTCCACGTCGGTCTCCAGGTTGTAGTTGTCGATGTTTCGCCGGGTGAAATTGGCCGACCCCAGCAGCAGGGTCGCCCGGCCTTGCGCGGGCCGGTGGAGCAGGAACTTGCTGTGGCACTGCTCCCCCTCCGTGTGACACCAGCGCACCGGCACGCCGGCCCGGTGCAGCTCCATGCCCACCGGCCGGTTGGGGATGCCGCCCTTTTCCCGGCCGAAGGCATCGCGGTTGGCATCCAGCAGCACCCGCAGTCGCACCCCGCGCCGCTGGGCGGCCAGCAGGGCATCCACCACCGCCCGGTGGGCGAGATAGAACATGGCCATGTCCAGGCGGTCACCGGCCTCGGCCGCATCGACCAGCTCCACGGCCGCGTCGCGGACCCGCGACTCGGTCAGGATGCGGATACGGCCGTTCGCCTTTCCATCCGCATCCAGGGCGCGGCCCTCCGGAATGTCGATCACACCGGGCGCACCGGACATGGCGGCCACGGCCTGTTCGGTGGCCAGCAGGTCGATGGCGGCCGAGCCGGCAAAGCGCAGGGCCACGTTGTCGTGCCGACTGCTGGCATCGTGGGGATTGGCGGAGGTCACCAGGCCCACCCAGCGGTCACCGGCATCGGCCACGAAGGTCTTGCGGTGGTTGGCCTTGAAGTTCAGCAGCCGCATCATGGCCGCGGGCGAGGTCCCGCCCTCGTCCAGCGGGTTGGGCAGCCAGTCGGCACCCACCCCGGGATCCAGCCACTGGCAGCACAGGCGCCAGAGGCCGGACCACACCGGGTTGGAAGCGCGCAGCCGGTCGAGATCGGTCACGACCACGTTCACCCCGGCGCGTTCCAGCCGCTCGAGATGCGTGGCCACCTGGCTGCCGTAGACCGTGTTGATGGGATCGGTGATGAAGGTCACCCGCAGGTCCGGCCGCTCGCGTTTTCGCCGGACCAGCGCATCGGTCAGCTCCGCGGAAAGCTGGCGGTGACCGCCCCCAGCCTCGCCGGCGAAGTCGTTGAACAGGAACATGTCCAGCACCACCTGCCGCTCGGCGCCGCGGATCAGGCGCAGGATCTCGTCGAAGATCGCCCGATCCGTCTCCCGGCTCCCATCCGGGGCCGTGTAGGTGGAATCGGCCAGGAAGGCGATCTCCCCCGCCGCTACCCACGGGGTGGCCACATCCAGCCCGGCCGGCATGGGCTTGTGCGTGTGCCACCATCCCAGTCCCGCCCAGGTGGCGAGCACCAGTAGCAGAAACAGCCGGAGAAGATGGCGCGGGCGTCGGTTCACGGCTTGGCATCCATTCCTTCGGAAACGAAACGGGGGCAATGACCAATGTAAACCATCCCCCTCTCGACCGCCCCGGTTTCCCGTGTCCGGCGTGCCGGTCGAGCCATGATGCCCTTCAGTCGTAATGCACCGCCAGCCAGACCGTGTCCTCGTCCGGGGCCGTCCAGGCCACGCGGTGGCGACAATGCGCGGGAATGGTCAGATGATCACCCGGCCCCAGGGTGACCTCCTTGCCATTCTCGAAGGCCACCACACCCCGGCCCTTGAGCACAACCACCCACTCGTGCCGCGACTGGTCATACCAGCCCGAGGCCGGCGAGGTATGCCCACGGGAAACGATCCGCTCCACCGTCACATTGTCGCCCTCGACCAGCGTGTCGAACCATTCTTCCGGCAGCTGCTTGGGCAGATTCGCAAACAGGTTCGCTTTCATGTCTCTCCCGATGAGCCGGCTGTGCCCAGATCCGGTGATGGACGGTCTGACATTGCTACTTTCCTCGGTGAGGAAGAAGCTAGTTTCAACATCCATGCTAGCCGCATGAATTGCAGCCTCTCCCCATATATTCGCATTCCAGAGCGTATCAGCCCGGACCTCTCCCTAACCGCAGCCGAGCACCGCAAGGGGCTGGCGGAAGAAAAGCGAGCACTGTTTGAGCGAGCCCGAAGGGTGAGCGAGTTGCGCAGCGCCGCCAGGCCCGAGGAGCACAGGGAAGGCCGGAGGCCCAAGGTTCGGGCGGCGTTTTCTTTCGTCTCTTTCTTTGTCGCTGCTGACAAAGAAAGAGACTCGCCCTCCGAAGGAGGGTGAAAGCCAAGGGTTAGCCCCGGAATCCACGAAAAGGCAGCGAAAAGGGGTCAGTGACAAATGAATATCATTCCCTTCTCGGCCGCCCCCGCTTTTCATGTCCGATACGCCGACCAAGCATCGTCTCGACCTGCGTCTTGAAGCGGCTATTCCCCGGAGGCATCGAGCATTCCGCAGCTTGCCGGAGTCGCCGCAACTGTTCCGGATCGATCTCATGACGGAACAACTCCCGATACGCCTGCGCCCGACCTTCGGCGTCTCCCGACAAACCCTCGTAAAGCGGAAAATCAGGAAAATCAGGGGCAGACCCCGTTTTCGCGCCACCGTCGGCTGATAAACTCAGACGAGCAACTCGAACCGGCAAGGATAGGGAGATCCGATGCCCAGACGCGCCCGACTCGCCATCGCCGGGATTCCCTGGCACATCATCCAGCGCGGGAACAACCGTTCCGCCTGCTTCTACGACGACGTCGACTACCGGAAATACCTGGACCTACTGGAAGAACAGGCCCACAAGCACGGGTGCCTGGTTCATGCCTACGCCCTGATGACCAACCACGTTCACCTGCTGGTCACGCCAGAGAGGAAAGACAGCGCGGCCCTCATGATGAAGAACCTGGGCCAACGCTACGTGCAGTACATCAACCGCACCTACTGTCGATCGGGAACGCTTTGGGAAGGCCGCTTCCGGTCCTGCCTCGCCCAGAGCGAGGCCTACGTCCTGGCCTGCTACCGTTACATCGAACTCAACCCGGTCCGGGCGTAGATGGTCGAGCACCCGGCCGACTATCCCTGGTCAAGCTACCGGGCCAACGGCCAGGGCGAGCCCACCGCCCTGCTGTCTCCGCACGGGCAGTACCAAAGCCTCGGGGCAACCAAGGAACAACGGCTCGCCAAATACCGGGACCTGTTTCGCACACACATGGAACCCGAGCTAATCGACGAGATCCGCAGCCACCAACGGTGGCTATGTGCTGGGGAATAATCGATTCAGGAAAGAGATCGAAGCCGCCCTGGGACGGCGAGTCAGCTCCGGGAGAAGGGGCCGGCCGAAGAAAAAGCCAAGCTAGGGGCCAGAAATGAGGTCTGTCCCCATTTATCCGCGTATTTCGTTCAGCTTGCCGAGGATCCTCTTCTGGGCGTCGTCCCTCCGGAACAGGCCCAGAAGGACGCCGAAATGATCCCGATCCCATGTCAGGACATTGCGAGGCGGCACGCCCCAGGCGTCGAGGAGGCTTTGGCCGAGCGCGTAGGGCGTGTAGCGGTCGCGCCGCCCGAGAAGCGCGACGACATTCTCCGGCGGGATGCCTGGGGACAGCGGCGGGTCCAGCAGAGGGCGCAACTGCTGTAGCCGTTCCGCCGTCCAGCCCGCTGCGCGGACGGCCGCCTCTACGCCGAGCAAGCGGGTGATCTCGCTGCCGAGCACCACCTCGTCGATATGGGCGGACGTCGCGCCGAGGAACGCCATGTCGGGCCGCATCGCCTCTGGCCATGCCTCGCATCGGCCCGCGACGTGCTGCGACACGATCCAGCCGAGGCTAACGCCGCCCACGCCCACGGCCGTCGCCCCTGTGTGCCGCGCCCAGGCGATCAGTGTGGCCGTCTCCTGCGCCTGCGCCGCGTAGAGCCGGAACAGGCCGACCGGCGCGGTCGCGAGGTAGGGCTCGCCGCTGAAGCGGCCGGGCAATGCGCGGCGTCCGTGCCAAGGCGACTCGAGGAGGATCACACGGCAGCCGCGCGCCGCGAGCGGCCGGGCGATATAGTCCTCTTCCGGCCAGTAGCGGATCCGGTCGTAGGCCATGCCGAGGCCGCTCGCATAGATGAAGACCGGCGCGTCCTCCGTGTCCTCGGTGGGCTCGAAGATCCGCGCATGGACCGTGTCTGTCATCAGAGGCGACGGCGAGCGGAAGCACAGGAGGTATTCCGGGCCCGAAGGTCCGGGGACCGCGCGGGACCGCTGAAAATCCGGCAGATCTTCGGGCGCAGCGAAGAGCGCCGCGGGCGCCGCGATCGCGTCGGACCACCGGGCGCGCGTCGCGTTCGGGTCGGGGATGTCGCATGCGACCGGCGCGATCTCCCCGCGCCGGGCGAGGAAGCCGAGCGTCCTGCCGGGCGTCACGCAGCGCTCGGAGGCCGCACGGCGGCGCCTCTCGAGATCGACGAGGTTTTCCGGCGCAACGTCGCGATCTCCCCAGAATGCGGCCTCCCACGCTTTCAGGATCGCGGCATGGTCGGCCCAGTGGCGGACGTAGCGCGCGAACGCCTTGTGCACGCGCTCCCGGTCGCGCGGTGCGAGGGCGCCGGCCGGGTCGACCGCGTCCAGGAAGGCCCGTGCGTCGCCGCCCTCGGCCACCGTCGCCTCTGCCACGGCGCCGATCCGGGCGAGGCGCATCTCGCGCGGGAGCGATCGGCCCTTGATCCGCTCGAAGGCGCTAGTGTCGAGCAGCGCGCCGAGGGGCGAGGTAATGAGCCGGTGCGCGAGAGGCGTTGCGAGTTGATCTCCCATTTCCCGCTGGTCGTCCAATCTGCTGGTCCGAAAGCATGCTGGCGGGTGCGAGCCGTCGATACGATCCGCGATGCATTCAGTCGGGATCTGGCGGCGCAAGATATTCGTGCGTCAGGACCTCGGCCCCCATTTCCGTCGACATGAAGCTTCGCGTTCTCGTCCAGCCCATAGTTTCATAAAATGCGATTGCACGCCGATTGAAGTGTCTGACACAGAGCCGCCGCGCGCCTCGCTGGACTGCCCGCAAGAACAGGTGTTTTCCGATCCCGCGACCTTGCAGGTCCTCGTCCACGACGATGTCTTCAAGCCATTCCCCGTCGACCAGAATAGCGCCGGCGAGTCGATCACCCAGTTGCGCGACCTCCAGTTGATCGAGCGCTTCTTGCAAAAAGCCGTCGACCGGGTCTTGCTCCAGAAACCGCTGTCTTGCGTCGTCCGGCAGATGCGGCGCCCAGAACCGCAGCCAGGACTGCACGAAGAGGTGCTTCAAGCACGGCTTGTCGTCAGGCCGGGCACTTCGGACCAGCAGCGCTTTGCTCTCGACCCGGTTGTCAGCTGCCGTCTGATAACGTGTCATGGCGGTGATGTGCCTGAAGGCCGGAAAGCTCCGGACATGGGCCCCAGCGGCGCCAGGGTCGACTGCCCAGATCGCAGGCAGGTGGATATCGACAAATTCGTCTGCTGTAAATATCCAGACGCTCGAGTGCCGTGGCGCGGCATCCGGTACGCATTGGCAAGACACGAAGCTCCATCATGACGTCTATTCGTTTGCTTGGCATTGCAGTGGGACTGACTCTGGCGGGCGTGATTGCGTGGAAGATGCTGCCCGCCCGAACGAGCCCGATCGACGGCCCCGATCCCGTCGCGGAACTGGTTTCCGCGGAGATCGGCGGCATGACCCAGTGGCTCCTGATCCGCGGCGCCGACCGCAATGCGCCGATCCTGCTCTGGCTCCATGGCGGGCCGGGCTCGGCGCAGATGCCGGTCCGGTCTGTGACGGAGGCCCTCGAACGCCATTTCGTCGTCGTTCATTGGGACCAGCGCGGCGCGGGCAAGTCCAACCCGCCGGACTTCGATCCCGCGACGATGACGCTGGAACGCTTCCTCGCCGACGCGCGCGAGGTCACCCAGTCCCTGCGTGCGCGGCTGGGCGAGCAGCCGTTGATCGTCCTTGGCCATTCCTGGGGCACCATGCTCGGCGCGCGTCTCGTGGCGCGCTGGCCGGAGGAGTACGCTGGCTACATCGCCGTGGGACAGCAGGTCGACACGCTGCGCGGCGTGGAGATCGCGCTCGACTGGCTCCGCGAGGTCGCGCCGGACTCTGAGCTCACCGCCATGGCGCCCGAAGCCTTCCGCGACCACGCGCTTTATGTCCGGCTCATGCAGGAGTTGGAGGCGTATGGCGGGGGCATGAACGTCTCGCTTGCCTCGATGCTCCCGCGCGCGCTGGCCGCTCCGGAGTACCGTCTGCCGGACTACATCCGCTGGTTCGACGGCGCGAACCGCGGTAGCGGGCCGATGTGGGCGGAGTACCGGGCGCGCGACCTGATCGAGGAGGTGCCGCGGATGCCGGTGCCCATGCTGGTCGTCGCCGGAGCCGACGACATGAACACCCCGGTCTCGCTGGTGCGGGAATGGATGGACGGCGTCGAGGCGCCGGAGGGCAAGCGGCTGGTGATCTTCGCGGAATCGGGCCACGCGCCCTTCCTCACCGAAACCGGACGCTTCGTGGAGACCGTGGTCGCTTTCGGTGAAGAGGTGACGGCGGAGGAATAGCGCGATCTCCGGTCCGAAGATCGCGCGCGGCGGCTGCAGATGTATGGCGCCGGGACCGCTCTTGTCTCGGAACGTTGCACCGGTTCCGCGGCAGAGCCCAGCCCACCCGCCGGGGCGAGGGCAACGGGTGATCCGCCACCGCCGGCCTCACTCCTGCGCCCCGGAGAGCCGGTCGCCCCCACAAATCGGGGACAGAACACATTTTTCAAGCGAAGCCCTGCGAGAGATCACGGCAAGGGATGATCTTCATCGAAACGGCACCCACCCTGATCCCACAAAAAACCCGCATCCAGCGAGCTTCCCACTATACCAAAACCGTTTCGACCGTCATCACTCCGGCCGCAGATGCGGAAACAGCAGCACATCCCGGATCGACGGCGAGTCGGTGAACAGCATCACCAGCCGGTCGATGCCGATGCCCTCGCCCGCGGTGGGGGCATGCCGTGTTCCAGGGCGCGGATTTAATCGTCGTCGAAGTCCGTGGCCGCATCAAATCCGGCGTCCTTCTCTTCCACCTGCTTGCGGAAGCGCTCGGCCTGGTCCTCGTAGTCGTTGAGCTCGGAGAAGCCGTTGGCGATCTCGCGGCCGCCGAACAAAGCGCCGAATCAGTCATCCCCGGGCACATACAACGCACGCCTGAACAGTTGGATCAGGGGCTGCAGGTCGGCAAGGAAGCCGGCTTCGTTGGCGGCAATCCATTCGTCCTGTTCGATACCACCCCAATCGACATCGAATCCGGCGTTGACGATCAGTTCCTCGAACAGGATGCGCTGGGCTCGGCCGTTGCCTTCCCGAAACGGATGCACCACGTTGATTTCGCAGTAGTAGTCAGCCACCTGTTCGGTGAAGGCGGGCAAGGCCAATCCGTTCAGCCAGTCGGCCTGCTTCAGGTGAGTAAAGAGCCGTTCGATCTCGGGCTCGATCTGGCTGGCAGCACAGAATCGTGTACGGCCCTTGCTGAGGTCCACCGTGCGGTATTCACCGGCCCAATCGTAGATGTCCTGGAAGAGATGGGCATGGATCTCGCGCAGGCGGGCGGCATCGAACCGTTCAAACTGGGGTGTCAGCGTCTCGGCGCGGAGGGCGGTGATCTGGGATTCGACGCGATTCAGCTCATCGGCGTCGGTGATGTTGAGGCGGTTTTTGAGGACATCCGTCCCCGGATAGCAGTAGGGGTCGTGTCCGACCCCGTACTTATCTCGCATGAAGAGCAATCAGGCGCTGGATTCGTTCCTCAACGCCCGGTGCATTCGGCGGCGACACTTCGGCCGCCCGGCGTTCTATCCGCTCGAGGCTGATGCCTTCGAGCTTGAAACTGCCAACGATCCGTTGGCGCCGGTTTCGGACAATCCGGCGTGTTTTTTCCTGTTTCGTCAGTCGCTTGGGCATGGTGCGATCCTCTCCCTGACCGACGATAGCACATTCCCGCCCGGGAGCATCACTCGGGCCGCAAATGCGGAAACAGCAGCACATCCCGGATCGACGGGGAGTCGGTGAACAGCATCACCAGCCGGTCGATGCCGATGCCCTCGCCCGCGGTGGGGGGCATGCCGTGTTCCAGGGCGCGGATGTAGTCGTCGTCGAAGTGCATGGCCTCTTCGTCGCCGGCGTCTTTCTCTTCCACCTGCTTGCGGAAGCGCTCGGCCTGGTCCTCGTAGTCGTTGAGCTCGGAGAAGCCGTTGGCGATCTCGCGGCCGCCGACGAAGAACTCGAAGCGCTCGGTGACGAAGGGATCGTCGTCCTTTCTGCGCGCCAGGGGTGAGACCTCGGCGGGGTACTCGGTGATGAAGGTGGGCTCCATCAGCCGGTGCTCGACGGTCTTCTCGAAGATCTCGATCTGGACCTTGCCCAGGCCCCAGCTGTCCTGCACCTCGATGCCCAGGTTCTTTGCGGCCTTGCGGGCGCGCTCCAGCTCATCGATGTCCTCGGCGGTGAGATCCGGATTGAAGTGCAGGATGGACTCGCGCACGGTCATCCGCGCGAAGGGCTTGCCGAAGTGGTATTCCTCGCCCTGGTAGCGGATGGTGGTGGTGCCCAGCACTTCCTCGGCCATGCGGCGCAGCATGTCCTCGGTGAGGTCCATGAGGTCATTATGGTTCGCGTAGGCCTCGTAGAACTCCACCATGGTGAACTCGGGGTTGTGGCGGGTGGAGAGGCCCTCGTTGCGGAAGTTGCGGTTGATCTCGTAGACGCGCTCGAAGCCGCCCACCACCAGGCGCTTGAGGTAGAGCTCGGGGGCGATCCGCAGGAACAGGTCCATGTCCAGGGCCTGGTGGTAGGTGACGAACGGCTTGGCCGTGGCGCCGCCGGGGATGGCCTGCATCATGGGGGTCTCGACCTCGAGGAAGTCGTGACCGTTCAGGTAGTTGCGCATGAAGTTGACGATCTTCGAGCGCGTCTTGAAGGTCTCCCGGGCCGGTTCGTTGACGATCAGGTCCAGGTAGCGCTGGCGGTAGCGGGCCTCGGTGTCGGAGAGGCCGTGCCACTTGTCCGGCAGCGGGCGCACGGTCTTGGTGAGCAGCTGCAGGCGGTCGACCTTGACGGTGAGCTCGCCCTTGTTGGTCTTGAACAGGGTGCCCTCGGCGCCGAGGATATCGCCGATGTCCCAGCTCTTGAACTTCTCGTTGTAGAAGCCCTCGGGCAGCGCGTCGCGCTGCACGTAGAGCTGGATGCGCCCGGACATGTCGAGCAGGGAGGCGAAGCTCGCCTTGCCCATGACCCGCTTGGCCATCATCCGCCCGGCGACGGAGACGCGGATGGTGTTTTCCTCGAACCATTCCTTGTCCTTCTCGCCGTACTCGGCGTGCAGCTCGCCGGCCATGACTTCGCGGCGGAAGTCGTTGGGGAAGGCGATCGCCTCTTCCTCGCGGATCTTCTTGAGCTTCTCGCGCCGCTCGGCGATCAGTCGATGTTCATCCGCCTGGTTGGAGTTCTGCTCGCTCATGTTCGTTGCGCCTTGGTTGAGGGCTTGCGGTGTTGCGGTTTGTTTGTCCCCCTCACCCCAGCCCCCTCTCCCCGGTGGGGAGAGGGGATGGTGGGGCCGGACTGGCCTTGGGGGCCGGGCCGGTGGCCGGGGCTGACGCCGCTCCTGCTTTCCCCTCTCACCCCAGCCCCCTCTCCCCGGTGGGGAGAGGGGATGGTGGGGCCGGTCTGGCCTTTGGGGGCCGGGCCGGTGGCCGGGGCTGAAGCCGCTCCTACATCGGGTGCTGGGCCTGTGGGACCGGCGTCCTCGCCGGGAACGTTCCAGGGCCTAGGCCCGGACGGTTCGCGGCCGGGAGGCCGCTCCTACTTCCCCCCCCCTCACCCTGACCCTCTCCCCAACGGGGAGAGGGGATGGTGGGGCCCGACTGACCGTCGGGGGCCTGGGCTCTGGCCCGGGCGGATTCGCGAGCCGGGCTCGCTCCCACTTGGACCCTTGCCCCTGACTTCTCACTCCTTACCTCTCCCCCCTCGGGGAGAGAAATCACAGGCCGGACTTCAGGGAGGC
>JAAZVP010000101.1 GCA_018623495.1 Halothiobacillus sp.
GCGCAGCTCGCAGTGAATGGCCGTCGTTCCAGCTCCGCTGCGCTCCGCGCTCCGGCAGCATGCGGAGCAACCCGTGTTGCTCCGGTCTGCCTGCGCCCTTTACCAGAGCTGCACAAATCCGCCGGGACCGATTCGCCAGGAGCGAATCGGGTCGTCCACAGGACGCCCGGAGGGCGAGCCCCAGGAACGGGGCGAGACAGCGGATTTGAACAGCCGGCAGGCTGGCCCGAAGGGCGGATGCCACGGATGGCATCCGTAACCCGCAGATGGGCCCTTGGCGGCCCGTTCCAGCTTCGCGGGGCTCCGCGTTCACCGGGCTGCGGAGCGACATTGAGTCGCTCCGGTCCCGGTTCACTCGAATGGGGCTTGCGGGTTTGCCCGCACTCTTGTTCATGCCGCACATCCGTGTGCGGCACCCTGCGGGCGCCTAAGGGCGTGCAACCCGGCTTTCCTGCCGGGTTGTGCCCGGTCCTCGACGGGCAGCCAGCCCGCCTTCGGCCCGGCGCCTCGATTGCGAACAAACCCGCAAGCCCGAGGCGCCATTGATTCGTGCAGTGGTTCCCTAGTCGTGGTCAGTCGGTGGAACCCGCGCGATCGCGGAAGTGGTTGAAGAACTGCCGGGCCGTGCGCCCGCTGTGGCCGCCGCGGGTGCGGGCGAAGGCCCGCGCCTCGTCGTGCAGCGCGAGCCGGTCAGGGTAGTCGGGGAACAGGCTGTCGACAATCGCCAGGTAGCCGTCCATCTTCAGGGGATAGAAGGAGAGCCACAGGCCGAAGCGGTCGGAGAGGCTCAGGCGCTCCTCCACCGCGTCGCCGTGGTGGATCTCGCCCTCCACCAGCCGGCTGGCGCGGTTGTCGTCGGCGGGCTCGGGCATCAGGTGGCGGCGGTTGCTGGTGGCGTAGACCGCCACGTTGGCCGCCGGCCGCTCGATGGAGCCGTCCAGCACGGTCTTGAGCGCCCGGTAGCCGGGTTCGCCGCGGGCGAAGGTGAGGTCGTCGCAGAACACCACGAAGCGGTGCGAGTCGCCGCGGATCTCGTCGACGATCTCGGGCAGGTCCAGCAGGTCGTCGCGGTCCACCTGGATCATCCGCAGCCCCTGGCCGGAGAAGACGTTGAGCATCGACTTGACCAGCGCCGACTTGCCCGTGCCGCGCGAGCCCCACAGCAGGGCGTTGTTGCAGCCACGGCCGTCGACGAAGCGGCGGGTGTTCTCCAGCAGCCGCGCCTTCTGGGTCTCGATGCCCAGCAGCTGGTCGGGGTGGACGGGATCGACGTCGCGCACGCCGCGCAGGCGCTCGGTGCGGGGCCGCCAGATGGCGGCGGGGTAGTGCTTCCAGTCCGGCATGGTGGCTCCGGGTTGGGGGTCGAGCCCCATTCTTGCCCAGCCGGAGGCGGTTTAGAACCCCGGCTGAAATTGTGGTGTCAACGGCCCATGTGTAACATCCTCGTACAACCCCAATCGACACCGACCATGACCATCTCCGCCCCCATGCGCCATCTTCTGCTGCCCTTGCTGGCCCTGGCGCTGCTGCTGGCCGGTTGCGCCCCCGAAGGCGAGCGGCCGCTGCGCGTCGGGACCAACCAGTGGCCGGGCTACGAGCCGCTCTACCTGGCCCGCGACCTCGGTCACCTGGACCGGGAGGTGCGCATGGTGGAGTTCACCTCCACCTCGGAGGTGATGAACGCCCTGCGCAACGGGCTGGTGGAGGCCGGTGGCCTGACCCTGGACGAGGCCCTGACCCTGCAGAGCGAGGGCGTGGAGCTGCGGGTGGTGCTGGTGATGGACGTCTCCGACGGGGCCGACGCCCTGGTGGCGCGCCCGGAGATCGACAGCCTCGCCGAACTGGAAGGCCACCCGGTGGGCTACGAGAGCACGGCGCTGGGGGCCTTCATGCTCAGCCAGGCGCTGGAGCACGGGGGGCTGGCGTTCGAGGACGTGGAGCCGGTCTCGGTGACCGCTGACGAGCACGTGCGCGCCTACCGGCGCGGCGAGGTGGATGCCGTGGTCACCTTCGACCCCGCCCGCTCACGACTGCTGGAGGCCGGCGCCCGCGAGCTGTTCACCAGCGCCGACATCCCCGACAGGATCGTCGACGTGCTCGCGGTGCGCGCCGAGGTCACGCGGCGGCGGCCCGAGGTATTGTCCCGGCTGGTGGACGACTGGTTCCGCACCCTGGCGTGGATGCGCGACCACCGGCCCGAGGCCCTCGAGCGCATGGCGCCGCGCCTGCAAACGACCCCCGGGCACCTGGAGCAGGCCTATGCCGGCATGCACCTGCCCACCCGAGCCGAGAACCGCGAACTGCTCGGTGGCGACTCCCCGCGGCTGGCGGACACCCTGGATGCGTTGCTGCCGGTGCTCGAACGGCGCGATCTCCTGTCCGGCCCGGTCGAGGGCCGCGCCATGCTCACCGACCGGTTCCTGGCGGACTAGCCCATGCGCCGCCTGCTGGTCCTCTTTCCCCTGTTCACCGTCCTCGCCGTGGTCGGCGCCGCCGCGGTCACGCTGGCGTTCACCTACCAGCGCTCGGCGGCCGAGATCGAGGCCAATGCCGAGCGCCAGCTGCGCCTGGAGCTCGCCCGGCTGCAGCACATCCTGGTGACGGCGGTCGCCGAGGACCGGATCGAGGATGCCCGCCAGGCAGTGGCCTTCCTCGGGGCGTTGCCGGCGGTGGCCGAGGTCTATCTCGCCGACACCGAAGACCGGGTGCTCGCCGCCCTCTCCCTGGCGACCCTCGACCGGAGGCTGGCCGAGGTCTATTCCGCGCTCGACCCCGAGGCCGCCCGCCTGGCCCGCGCCCAGCGCCAGCTGCAGATTGTCCCCGGGGCCGACGGCCAGCGCCTGCACGGCTACGCCGGGGTGCGCCTGAGCGAGGGCGAGGAGCTGCGTTCCCAGCGCTTCGGCACGCTGGTGATCGTCTGGGACATGCAGCCCGCCTACCAGGCCCTGCTGGGCCGCGTGGTGGGCGAGGGCCTGGTCCAGGTGGGGGGCTTCGTTCTGGTGGGCCTGTTCCTGCTGCTGTTCTGGCGCCAGCGGGTGGATGTCCCGCTGCGGCGGCTCACCGCGGCCAGCGAGGCGGTGGCCCGGGGCGAGTGGGACTCCCGCGTGGAGCGCGGCGCGGACGACGAGTTCGGCCAGCTGGCCACGGCCTTCGAGCGCATGCTGGTCTCGCTGCGCGAGCAGCGCGAGGCCATCGAGCAGAAAAGCCGTCTCTATCGCAC
>JAAZVP010000060.1 GCA_018623495.1 Halothiobacillus sp.
CCCAGCGCGCCCTCGGCGGTCTGCGCCATGGAAATGCCGTCGTTGGCGTTGCGCGCGGCCACCTCGGAACCCCGGATCTGGGTGGTCAGCCGGTTGGCGATCGCCAGGCCCGCGGCATCGTCCTTGGCGCTGTTGATCCGCAGACCGGTGGACAGGCGCTCCAGCGAGGTCTGCAGCTGTTCGTTGGTGTTGCGCAGGGCGTTCTGGCCCTGCAAGGAGAAGATGTTGGTGTTGATGACAGATGACATGGCACTCTCCTGTTGTCCCGCACCAAGGGCCAAGCGCTCACGGCCTTGCCCTCGCCCCGGTTATCGGCCCGCCTTCATCAACCTTTAGGCCGCCGCCGAAATTTTTTTCACCCTCTCTGGTTGGCGGATCTCGGCCCACCATCGGGCCGATCCACCCTCGCCCGATCAGCCCAGCAGACCGAGCACGGACTGCGGTGCCTGGTTGGCCTGGGTCAGCACGGAGGTACCGGCCTGCTGCAGGATCTGCGCCTTGGACAGGTTGGCGGTCTCCTTGGCGAAGTCGGCGTCCTCGATCCGCGAGCGGGCCGCGGACTCGTTGACGATAAAGTTGTTGAGGTTGTCGATGGTCACCTCGAAGCGGTTCTGTACCGCACCCAGCTTCGCCCGCGTGGTGTCAACGGTGGTGATCGCCGAGTCGATGACGCTGATCGCGCTCATGATATCGCCGAAGCTCGCGCCACTGCCGATGTTCACCGCACCGGCAAGTACGCTGCCGATCCCCGATCCGGCCGCCCCCAGGCTCTGGATAGCGAACGAGATCTGGTTGTCCGCGGTGGTGTTCGCGCCCACCTGGAACTTCGCCCCGCTGGTGAGCGACCCGGCCAGGATCTTCTGCTCGTTGAACTCGGTGTTGTCGATGATGCGCCCGAGCTCGTCCTGCAGCTGCTTGAACTCGGTCTGCAGGTTCTCGCGGTCGCTGGCGCTGTTGGTGGCGTTGGCCGACTGCACCGCCAGATCACGCATGCGCTGCATGGTGTCGGTCAGCGAGCCCAGCGCGCCCTCGGCCGTCTGCGCCATGGAAATGCCGTCGTTGGCGTTGCGCGCGGCCACCTCGGAACCCCGGATCTGGGTCGTCAGCCGGTTGGCGATCGCCAGGCCCGCGGCATCGTCCTTGGCGCTGTTGATCCGCAGACCGGTGGACAGGCGCTCCAGCGAGGTCTGCAGCTGTTCGTTGGTGTTACGCAGGGCGTTCTGACCCTGCAGGGAGAAGATGTTGGTATTGATGACGGATGACATGACGCTCTCCTTTGGTCCTTCCGAAGGTCACCACTGACGCTTTCGGCAATCTGCTTTCGATACCGTTATCGGCCCCCCTTCGACGACCTTTAGCCTCGATACCGATTTTTTTCCAAAAACCTCGTCACAGGCGAGCGAACGTGGAGGTCGTGGCGGCCACGAAGGCCGCCCCCGGGTCGGCCGTGACTCGGGATGGCGGGAAATCGGGTGCGCAAGGCCGGAGAAGCGACCGGCGGCGGGAGCGAGACCGTGGGGGAACGGCCTCGAAACGCTCCCGGGAAGGGATCAGGAAATGTAGTTGAACAGCGACATGCCCTGGATCTTGACGAAGGACTGCTGGGCCGCCTGGAGACTCGTCTGCTGGCGCGTGAGGTCGGTGATGGCCTGCGCCAGGTCGGTGTCCTCGATCTTCGAGCGGGCGATCCGGCTCTCGGTCAATTGCTCGGCGTTGTAGTCCTGCTGCTCCTCGACGGCTTCGAGCCGCGTACCGAGGCGGGAACGGGCCTCGGACAGCTGGTCCAGCCCGGCATCCAGCGCGTCGACACCGGCCGCCCCCGCGGGGTTGCCGGCCGCCAGGTCGGCAATGACGTCGTCCACCGCCTTGATCAGGCCGCCGGTGTCGTCACCGAAGACCCGGGAACCGGGCTCGGCCACGGTGACCCGGCGCTCGTCGGAAATCCGCACGTCGACCGCGTTGGTGCCCCCGCTGTAGGTGCCGTCCGCCGCAAAGGGCTGCTGGTCCCCGGCATCACCGGCGAACAGGTAGTCCCCGTTCGGACCCTCCTTGTTGGCCAGCTGCATCAGGTTGCCGCGAAGATTCTCCATGCGCTCGAGCAGGGCCTGGCGGGAGGTGTCGTCCTGCGCACCGTTGTTGCTCTGGATCGCCACGTCACGGATCGTGAAGGCGATCTCCTCGGCACCGGCGAGCGCCGACTCCTTCAGGCTCAGCTTCTGGTTGGCCTGGTCGGCATTGCGCTGGAACTGCTCGGTCCGGGCAATGCTCTCGTTCAGGTCCATCAGCTGGGCCGTGGCCACCGGGTCGTCCGAGGGCTTGAGGATCCGCCTGCCCGTCGCGATCTCCTGCTGGGTGTCGGCGAGATCACGCATGCCGTTTTGCAGCGTGTTCAGGTTGTTCTGGTAGAAAAGCGCTGTCGAAACCCGCATCTCGAATTACCCCATGCTGCCCAGCAAGGACTGGAAGACCGTGTCCGCGGTGGTCAATACCCGCGCCATGGCCTGGTAGGACTGCTGGTACTTGATCAGGTTGGCGGCTTCCTCGTCGAGATTGACGCCGGACACCGACTCACGCTGGGCGTTGAGCTGGCCGACGATCGCCTCCTGCGTCTCCCGGTTCACCGTCGCCTGGCGCGCATCCGAGCCCACTTCGGCCACCATCGAACCGTAGGCCTCCTGGAAACTGCTGCGGCCACCGTCGAGGGTTCCCGCCGTCTGCAGACCCGACAGTTCGAGCATGTTGCGGTTGTCGGAAATGCCGCCGGCATCGTAGGCGAGCGTGAAGGCGTCACCGCTCACGGCGGTGCTGGCGTCCTGGAAGGAGAAGGTGATCTTTCGCGTCCCGCCATCATCGAGACGGTATTCCCCGCCACCGAGGCTGGAAAGGTTCCAGCCTGCGGGACCGGAATCCAGCTGGAGGCTGCCACCCCCATCGACCGACAACTGGAAATCGCTCGACGGCGGGGCCTCGTCGATCAGGTCGAATCGCAGGTTGGCCAGTGATGCCGTGCCGGTGTTGCCGGCATCGGCCTCGGTGGTCACTGCACCGGCGGCTGCCACTCGATCGGGGTCACTGACCACCTTTTCGATCGACCCGGCCACTTCCGCGGTGGGCCGAATGAGGAACGAATCGCCGGCGGCCGCACCGCCGACACCGGCGGCGTTGATATTGAGCCCGTCTTCGAGGAACTGGCCGGCCGGGTCCGTGAACGTGGTGCCATCCGCAAGCCGCTCGAGCTGCCAATCCGAGCCGTCGTAACTGAGGCGATAGTCGCTGGCCTCGAGTTCTTCAGGGCCGTTGCCCAGCCGCCGGTTGAAGGAGACGGAGGGCTCGTCGGTCGTGGTGTTGCCCTGGTTGGAGTACACCGCGGGACCGCCGATGGAGAACAGGTTTCCCCCCAGGTTGCCGTCCAGGTCCTGCCCCTGGCGATGCTGCTGGTTGAACGTCTGCGTGACCGCGGCTGCGACCCTGCCGAGTTCCTGGCGGGCAGGCTCGAGAACCTCCCCGCGGAATTCCAGCAGGCCGCTCAGCCGCCCCCCGGTGACCTGGTCGGTGATGTCGGCCTGGGTGCCGCCTTGCTCGAAAACGATCCGCATGCGCCGGGGGTCGAATTCGCCCTGCACCGCGGACACCTTCGCGTTGTCGTCTCCGAGCACCAGTGGCTCGCCCTTGCCGACGAAAACGGAAAGGGTCCCGTCGCCCGCGTCGGTGGTGGATACGTTGATGCGCTCGGAAAGATCGTTGAGCAGGCGTTCACGCTCGTCGAGCAGGTCGTTGGGCAGATCCCCCTGCTCGCGCCCGGGACTCTTGCGGATCTGCTCGTTGACCTCGGCGATGTTGCGGGCAATCGAGTTGATCTCGGTGGCCACCGATGCGATGCGGTCGTTGGTCTCCTGGCCGAGCGACTGGAGGCGGGTGTCGAGGCTCTGGAAACGGGAGACCAGGCTCTCTGCCTCGTTGAGGAAGGCGACGCGGGGGGCGCTGTCGGCCGGGTTGTTGGCTACGTCCTCCGCGGCCGAGAAGAACTCGTTCATCGCCCCGGACAGCCCCGTCTGGTCGTCGGCCATCAGGCTGTCCATGCGCCCGGCCAGGTCCGAGACGGTCTCCAGGCGCGAGAGCTCGGTACGCGCGCCGCGCAGTTCCTGGTTGACGAACTCGTCGGCCATCCGCCGGATGGTGTCGACCTTGACACCGCTGCCGACGTAGCCGGCCGCACCCTGGTAGAAGGGTTCCTTGGCGCTCTGTTCCACTCGCTGGCGGCTGTAGCCATCGGTATTGACGTTGGCGATGTTGTGACCGGTGGTATCGAGCGCGCGCTGGGTGGCCTTCAGGCCGCTCACCGCCGTCTGGAACATGTTCGATTGAAACATACCCGCCATTTCGCGCACTCCTCGTCAATCGACCCTTTGATCGGCAGCCCTGGCCAGAACTTTAGCCCGATTCGGACCCCAAGTCTCCCGCCAGGGAACCGGACCGCATCACCGACAGCACCTTGCCCGCATAATCGGGGTCGGTGGCGTAGCCGGCCCGGGCCAGTTCCTGCACGTAGGCCCGGCTGTCGCTGGCCCGTTCGAGCGCGTGGCGATACCGCGGGTTCCCGCGAATGAAGTCGACGTAATCGTCGAAGGCCTCGGCCGGGGAGTCATAGGCGCGGAAGGGCTCGTTTCGCGGCTGCATCACGCCCTGTTCGAATTCCAGTGTCCGCTTGCTCACCCGGGGGCCATCCCAGGACGGGTCGGCCTTGATGTTGAACAGGTTGAAGCTGGAACGCCCCTCGCCATCGCGGATCACGTGCTCGCCCCAGCCGGTCTCCAGGGCCGCCTGGGCCAGCAGCACGCCCGGCTCGACGCCCAGTTCATCGGCCGCCCGCCGGGCATGGGGCGCAAGGTCCTCGACGAAGGCCTCGGGGCTGTCCCACCCGGGATGGGCCTTCGCCGCGCTCTCCCCGGCATAGGGATTCTCCCGGGTGCGCGGGACCGAATCGAGCCCGAAGGTTCTCGGCTCGCCCCCGGCGCTTTCCTCGCCCCGGGCGCCGGGCGTCATCTGGCGCATCTCGCGCATCTGGCGGGCGATGGTGTCGGCCAGCCCCAGGCCCCCGCCGGCCCCGCCGCCCATCTCCAGCGAGATCTGCTTGTCGAACATGTCGCGAAACATCTGCGTGCCCGAGTTCTCGAACAAACCTTCGCCGGGCGAGGCCTCGCGCATGCTCTTGAGCATCATCTGCGTGAACAGCGACTCGAACTGGCGCGCCACCTGCTCGATGGCCGCATCCGATTGACTCGCAGCCTCGTTCTTGAGCTTCTGCAACCCCTGGAAGTCCGCGTACATCCGTGCCGTCTGCTGGGTATGCATGATCCGGCTCCGTCAGATGACCACCAATTCGGCCCGCAGCGCCCCGGCTTCCTTGAGCGCCTCGAGGATCGCCACCAGGTCTCCCGGCGCGGCACCCACCTGGTTCACCGCCGCGACGATCTCGTCGAGGCTCACGCCGGGGTCGAACTTGAACATCCGGGCATTCTCTTGTTCCGCGGCGATCTCGGTCTCGGGCGTGACCACCGTCTCACCGCCCGCCAGCGCCTGGGGCTGACTCACCTGGGCTCCCTCTCGGATCGTGACCATCAAGTTGCCATGGGCGACCGCGGCCGGGCTGACCTTGACCTGGCGATTGATCACCACCGTGCCGCTGCGGGAGTTGATGATCACCCGCGCCGGGGCCTGGGCCGGTGTGAGTTCGAGGTTTTCCAGGTAGGAGATGAAGGCCACCCGCTGGCTGCGGCTCTGGGGTGCCGAAACCTTGACGGTAGCGGCATCACGCGCCTCGGCCGTACCCGGTCCCAGCTCGCGGTTGATGGTCTTGGTCAGCCGCCTGGCGGTGGTGAAATCGGCGCTGTGGAGGTTGAGATAGACATGATCGCCTTCGGCGAATGGTGAGCGCACGGCGCGCTCCACCGTCGCGCCGTTGGGGATTCGCCCAGTACTGGGCAGGTTGACCACGATGCTGGAACCGTCTTCGCCGGAGGCACCGAAGCCGGAAACCACCAGGTCCCCCTGGGCGATGGCATAGATACGCTTGTCGGCACCGCGCAGCGGGGTCATCAGCAGCGTACCGCCGCGCAGGCTGCCGGCGTTGCCCAGCGAGGAGACGGTGACGTCGATCGTCTGGCCCGGCTTGGCGAACGGCGGCAGGTCGGCATGCACCGCCACGGCGGCGACGTTCTTGGGCGAGAGACGCGTACCCTCGGGGATGGTGATGCCGTACTGCGAGAGCATGCTCTTCAGGCTCTGTGTGGTGTAGGGCACCTGGGACGTCTGGTCACCGGTGCCGTTGAGCCCCACCACCAGGCCGTAGCCCAGCAGCTGGTTGCTGCGAACCCCGGCCACTGACGCCAGGTCCTTGACGCGGTCGGCCGTGGCCACGGCCGGTGCCGCCATCAGTGCCAGCAACAGGAGCAGTCGCGCGAAGGGATTGGCCTGCAAGCGGATCATTGCGTGTCCTCCTAGAGCGGCCACAGCGGGCTGTTGAAGAAGCGGCTCAACCAGCCCATCTGCGCGCTCTCGTGCAGGGCGCCGCCGCCGCTGTAGATGATGTTGGCATTGGCCACCTTGGTGGAGGCAATGGTGTTGTCCGGCGTGATGTCCTGTGGACGGATGATGCCCGACAGGCGTACGTACTCGGTACCCCGGTTGAGGGTCAGCCGTTTCTGCCCGCGGATCTCGAGGTTGCCATTGGGCATCACCCGGGTGATCATCACGCTCAGGCTGCCGGAGAGCTGGTTTTCCTGCTCGGCCTCGCCCTCGCCGTCGAAGCTGCTGGAGCCGCCGGCGGAGACGTTGGCCCATTCCACCGGCTCGTTGAACACCGTGGGCGTGCCGAAGCCGATCTCGCTGTCCTTGCTGGTGGAGGCCGAGACGCTCTTGGAGGCGTTGGTGCGCTCCTGGAGCTGGACGGTGAGGATGTCGCCCACACGCAGCGCCTTGGCGTCCTCGAACAGGCCACGCCGGTCACTCGGGTCGAAGATCGCCCCGGTGACGCGCTCCTCGCCCTGCTCCTCCATGGGCACCTCCACCGGCTCGAAGTCGGCGTCGGAGTAGCGCGGCGTGTGGTGGGCGCAACCGCCGAGGGTCACGGCCGCGGCGCCCAGCGTGGCGATGATCAGGGGTGAACGTCTCATGGCATCCTCCGCGTCAGCCGCTCATCAGGTGTTCTGGTTGAGGAACTGCAGCATCTGGTCGGTGGTGGAGATGGCCTTGGAGTTCATCTCGTAGGCCCGCTGGGTCTCGATCATGCTCACCAGTTCCTCGACCACGTTGACGTTGGAGGTCTCCAGCGCGCCCTGGCGCAGCTGCCCCAGCCCCTGCAGGCCCGGCGTGCCGGTGATCGGCGCGCCGCTGGAGGCACTCTCGGCATACAGGTTCTCGCCCATGGGCTGCAGGCCCGTGGGGTTGATGAAACTGGCCAAGTTGATCTGGCCCACCTGCTGGGGCTCGGCCTGGTCCGGGGTCTTCACGCTCACGGTACCGTCACGGCCCACGGTAATGCTCTGGGCATTGTTCGGCACCTGGATGCCCGGCTGCAGCCGGTAGCCGCTGGAGGTCACCAGCTCGCCCTGGCTGTTGATCTGGAAGCTGCCATCCCGGGTGTAGGAAATGGTGCCGTCCGGCATCAACACCTGGAAGAAACCCCGACCCTCGATGGCCATGTCCAGGGAGTTCTCGGTCTGGACGATGTTGCCCTGGGTATGGAGCTTCTCGGTGGCCACCACGTTCACACCCGTGCCGATGTTGAGGCCCGTCGGCAGGCGCGTGTCCTGCGAGCTCTGCCCGCCCACCTGGCGGACATTCTGGTACATCAGGTCCTCGAATACCGCCCGGTCGCGCTTGAACGCGGTGGTGTTGGCGTTCGCCAGGTTGTTGGAAATGGTCGACATGCGCGTGTTCTGCGCGTCGAGCCCCGTCTTTGCTATCCAGAGTGCGGAATTCATGTCACTTGCCTCGCTCTATTCCGACCGTCAACCACCGAGACGGAGGAGCTTGTTGGTCGCTTCCTCGTTTTCCTCGGCGGTCCGTATCAACTTCGTCTGGGTCTCGAACATCCGGCTGTGCTCGATCATCTTGACCATGGCGTCCACCGGATTGACGTTACTCGACTCCAGCACCCCGCTGACCACGGTCACCGCGGCATCGGGCGCGGCTTGCCCGCCCCCTTTCAGGCGGAACAGGCCATCCTTGCCCTTCTCCAACTGCTCCTGCGGCGGGTTGACCAACCGGATCCGGTCGATGTCCGCCAGATTGTTGGCGTTCTCGCCCATGGGACGGACGGTGATGCTGCCGTCCCGGCCGATCTCCACCGACTCGCTGGGCGGGATCGCGATGGGCCCGTTGTCCCCCAGGACCATGTGCCCGGCCCCGTTGGTGAGGATCCCGGCGGAGTTGATCCGCAGATCGCCCGCGCGGGTATAGGCCTCGCCGCCGTCCGGTCCCTGGACGGCAATCCATCCCTGCCCCTTGATAGCAATGTCCATGCCACGGCCGGTGGTCATCAACGAGCCGGGCCTGAAGTCCACGCCCGCCCGGCGGTCCTCGGAATAGGCACGGGTGGGGGCACCGGGACCGTGGACGTGCAGGTCCTTGAAGCTGTCCAGGTCCGCCTTGAAGCCCACCGTGCTGGCATTGGCCAGGTTGTGGCTGGTCGTGGACTGGGCCTGCATGGCGCCCTTGGCACCATTCATGGCCAGATACAGCATGCGGTCCATGGTGCTACCCCTCCCCGCTCATCAGCGGATGTTGATGATGGTGTCGCTGACGGCCTTGTTGGTCTCGATGGCCTTGGCGTTCGCCTGGAAGTTGCGCTGCGCGGTGATCAGGCTCACCAGTTCCTGAGTCAGATCAACGTTCGAACTTTCCAGCGCGCCGGATTCGATCAAGCCGAAACCCTCAGTTCCGGCAATGCCCACTTGAGCATCGCCAGAGGCCGCAGTCGCCTCCCAAGAGTTGTTCCCAACCTGCTTCAAGCCCTGCGGATTATTGAAGTCTGCAAGCGCTACTTGCCCCAGATATTTCCTGTCTCCGTTGGTGTAGTTGGCTTGGATCAAGCCGTCTTCACCGATATCCAAACCCGACAGCTGTCCGGTGGTGTTCCCGTTTGCATTCAAGGAACGAAGCGTAAAGGGAGAATCATTGGTCGCAGCATATTGAGTGGTGGTCCCAGCGATCTTCACTTCAAAATTAAAGTTGTCAGCGCCCGTCCCGGGGTCAGTCGTAATGGCTGGCAAAGCCACCTCACCAGAGGTCAGCTGACCATCACCTCCAAAAGTCAACGTACCTTGTACATAATCACCAATGGGGCTTCCCTGAATGCCTGCCTGAACCTCCCACTCATTTGCGTTGGTGGTTTTGGTGAAGTACACGTCCGTAATGTGCGAATTCCCCTGTGAATCGTAGACCTTGGCTGATGTCTTATAGGTATAGGATTCATCATCGGCCGGGTCGAAAGCGGTTGTGCCTCGATCTATAGGCGGTGCAGCGTCAGTATCATTTGACAGGTTCAAATCCAGGGTCACCTCGTCGGTGGCAGTTGGCTCCCCGGATCCTGATGGAACCTTGATCGTGTCGGAGGTGTCCAAACTCAGGGATTCAACATCGCCCGTTTCCTCATTGACAGGCAAACGTCTCAAGTATTGCTGTGAGGCGTTAACCAAATATCCATCCTCGTTTACCCCCAGTGCGCCTGCGCGGGAGAAAACAAGGTTATCGCCCTTCTCGGTAGGCGAAAATGCAAAGTATCCTTCTCCGCTTATGGCAATATCCAGGCTTCTATCGGTAAACTCCAGGTTCCCTTGACCATGGTTTTGCCTAACGGTTTGTAGCGATGCACCTTGACCTACGGCTGACTGGTTACTGCCGAAGGCGCTCACCGCGTAGATGTCGCCGAATTCCGCCCGCGACTTCTTGAAGCCGGTGGAGTTGGCGTTGGCGATATTGTTGCTCGTGACATCCAGCTCCTTGGAAGAAGCATTGAGACCGGTCAGTGAAGTGTTGAAGGACATGGCTGCTCTCCTCTTATTGCGCGACGCGCTTGATGTCGGCCAGGCTGACATCGCCCAGGCCGGCAAGATTGACTTTCATGGCATTCCCGTCGCCCAGTGACACGCTCTGCACCCGGTCACCGGCGTAGGTATCGAAACTCACGGTCTTGTCACCCGAGCGGGCCTCGGCGACGAAGCGGTATCGCCCCGCCTCGAGCTGCTCGCCGTCGGCCGTCTTGCCGTCCCAGCTGAACTCGTGCAGACCGCCGGGCCGCTGGCCCAGGTCGATCCGGCCGACCTGCTCGCCGTTGAGCCGGTAGACCGACACCGTCAAGTCACTGACGGACTGCGGCAGTTCGACGGCGCCCCGCATCTTCATCGCACCCTCCTCGCCCTCGGCACGCAGGGTGCCGATGTCGTTGGCCACCAGGACATTACGGCCCACCAGCGAGGTCGCCTTGGAGACCGAGTCCGCCTGCATGGACGCGGCCAGGTCCTGGACCGACTGCTTGAGTTCGCCGATGCCGCTGACCGTGCCGAACTGGGCCATCTGGGCGATGAAATCGCCGTTCTCCATCGGCTTGAACGGGTCCTGGTTCTGGAGCTGGGTGGTCATGAGTTTCAAGAACTCTTCCTGGCCCAGGTCCTTGCCACCGCTACCGGACTCCTGCTTGGGCAGGTTGAGCCCCAGGTCGGCATACGGGTTGCTCACGGATCCAACACTCATGGTCTTCTACTCCTATTTGCCCAGCTGCAGGGTGCGCATCATCATTTCCTTGGAGGTGTTCATGATCTCCACGTTGGTCTGGTAGGAACGCGACGCCGAGATCATGTCGACCATCTCCTCGACCAGGTTGACGTTGGGGGCGTACACGTACCCCTTGTCGTCCGCGAGGGGGTGGCCCGGCGAATAGCGGGCCTTGGCCGGCGCCTCGCTCTCATAGACGCCGGTCATGTTCACGCCCGCGGCGCCCTCGCCCTTCATCACCGCCTGGAACACCGGGTGGCGGGCCTTGTAGGCCTCCTCGGGGCTGCCGGCCACCGAGTTGGCATTGGCCAGGTTGCTGGCGGTCATGTTGAGTCGCTTGCTCTGGGCGCTCATGGCCGAGCCGGCGACATCGAATGCCTGGAAAAGTGACATGGCTTACTCTCCCTTCAGGGTCGACTTGAGCTTGGAAACCTTGCTGCTGAGAAACGAAAGTGTGGTCTGGTAGCGCACCGCGTTCTCGGAGAAACGGGCCTGCTCCTTCTGGGTGTCCACCGTGTTGCCGTCCAGCGAGGGCTGCTCCGGGTTGCGATACATCAGCCGGGCCTCCCCGCCGACGCTGCCCTGGGGCGTGACATGGGCCGGGTGCGTACGGCGCATCTGGACCGAACTGGAAGCCTGGGCGGATTTCAGCGCGTCGCCGAAATCCAGGTCGCGGGCCTTGTAT
Organism: Halothiobacillus sp.; assembly: GCA_018623495.1. Taxonomy (GTDB): domain Bacteria; phylum Pseudomonadota; class Gammaproteobacteria; order JAAZVP01; family JAAZVP01; genus JAAZVP01. The sequence goes on from JAAZVP010000060.1 coordinate 11,459, forward strand.
CCCGGCGTGTCGGCGTTGGCCAGGTTCGAGGCCAGGACCGTCGAACGCCGGGCCCGCAGGATCAGGGCCTCGTCGAGACTGCCGAATACACGATCCGATGACATGGCTGCATTCCTCGTGTGCTTTGCCCGGAGGGATGCAGCTTCCGTGCCAAATGGTGCGGAGTGCGGAGTGCGGAGTGCGGAGTGCGGAGTGCGGAGTGCGGAGTGCGGAGTGCGGAGTGCGG
>JAAZVP010000023.1 GCA_018623495.1 Halothiobacillus sp.
ATCGTGCCCACGTTTACGTGCGGTTTCTTGCGCTCAAACTTTTCCTTGGACATCTCGATTCTCCGAAAAAGCCCTAGGCCACTGACCGAAAAATAATGGAGCCCATGGGCGGATTTGAACCGCCGACCTCACCCTTACCAAGGGTGTGCTCTACCCCTGAGCTACATGGGCGGAAAACTGGAGCGGGTGATGGGAATCGAACCCACATCATCAGCTTGGAAGGCTGAGGTTCTACCATTGAACTACACCCGCCGAGGCCTACCAAGCAGCAAAATATGGTGGTGGGGGAAGGATTCGAACCTTCGAAGGCTGTGCCAGCAGATTTACAGTCTGCCCCCTTTGGCCGCTCGGGAACCCCACCTGAATTTTGAGCGGACGATTCTAACGAAATGTGCCCGCTTGTCAACGACGCCTCGGTCGTCGGAGTTTCTGGTGCCGGCAGTAGGAGTCGAACCCACGACCTACTGATTACAAATCAGTTGCTCTACCAACTGAGCTATGCCGGCGAACAGGCGCTGCATTCTAGGTACCCGGCCGGCAGAGTGCAACCCCTCCCCGCGCTCAGGGACAGGGCCGGTGCACGAGCGTCACCCCGTCGGTGTCGATACGGGACGGACCCTCGGCCAGCGGGTAGTGGAAGTCGATCCAGAAGAAACGCTGCGGACTGAGAACGGGCTGCAGCCGGGCCGGCAGGCCTGCGCCGCGGGCCTGCTCCAGTCGCCTGAGCGCGTTTTCCCGGCCCTCGAAATACCCCAGCGAGACCGCCCCGGCCCGCGGTCCCTCGGTGAGCAGGAAGGCATCGGAGAAGCCGGCGCTGCGTGCGCGCATCAGCGCCAGGCCGGCATCCCCGGCCGCCTGCTGGTAGACGCGGTAGGCCTCGACTTCCCGGGAACGGGCCTCGCGAACCACCTGTTCGCGGGCGTCCGGGAGGTGGCGGGAGGCGAACACCAGTGCCGCCTCGCTGGAATCGAAGGGACCGACCACGTAACAGGCCCGCTCGGTGGACACCTCGGCGAGTGGTACCGGCGCCTCGACCTCGCTGGCAAGGGCGATCGGGAGAACCTCGGGACCGGCCGCCCCCGGGGCGGGCAGCGGTGGCTGCTGCGCCAGCCACCAGAGCGGCAGGAGCAGCACGACGAGCAGCAGCCCGTAGACCACCGCCCGGGGGATCACCCGCTGTCCACCATGCGCTTCACGCCCCGCAGGACCAGGTCGGGCATCACCCGCGCCGGCGTGCCCAGCAGGGGCGCGAGGGCCTCGGCGTCACCGCCGGTGACCAGCACCTCCAGGGCGTCGCCGGCCTCGGCCCGGATCTCGCCCACCAGGCGGTCGAGGGCCGCCACCAGCATGAACAGGGTGCCCCCGTTGACGGCGCTGCCGGTGTCGCGGGCCAGCAGGCCGGCGGGGCGCTCGCCCTCGGCCCGGATGCCCGCGGTGCCCTGCTCCAGCGCCCGCCGGCTCATCGCCAGCCCCGGCATGATCAGCCCGCCGTGGTGGCGCCCCTTGCCGTCGAGGTAGTCCACCGTCACCGCCGTGCCGCAATCGATCACGCAGGCGGGGTTGCCGGTGAGCTCGCGCGCGCCCACCAGGGCCGCCCAGCGGTCGGCACCCAGGCGCGCCGGCGAGGCATAGCCATTGGTGACGCCGCAGCTCTTCGCCCGGGCCCGCATGAAGCGGACCGGGAGTCCGTCACCCCAGGCCGCGCGCAGGCCCGCGCGCAGGGCCTCGGTAGCGGCGCGGCCAGCCACGCTCACCCCGGTCACCGCCTCCGGCGCCTCTCCCAGGGCCTGCGTGATGCGCTCCACGCAGGCCGTCATGCCGTGCTCGCCGTGGTCGCAGACGCCCAGGCCGTTGCGGTCGGTACGCCACTTGACGGCCGTGTTGCCCACATCCAGAAACAGTCTCACTGAATCACTCTTAATGTCGCTTCGCTCGTGGTGACGCGGGCCACGCCCTCGTCGCCCTCGACGAGCAGGCCGCCATCCGGCCCCACCCCCCGACAACGACCGACGAGCGTGGCTCGCGCCGTCGTGATGCGCACCCGCCGACCGGCGAGTGCATCGAATGCTTGCCATTGGCCGGCCAACCAGTCCGCCGGCCGCCGCGGGGCGCGCTCGAGTGCCTCGATGGCCGCGCCCAGAACGCGCTCCACCATCGACTGGCGCGCGGGCGGCGCCTGCGCCACGGAACGAACGTCCGTCCACGGCTGATCGACGCCGCGCAAGGCCCGCGGGGGCATACGGTAATTGATCCCGATACCGCAGACCAGCCAGACCGCCTCCGCCTCCCGGCCGGCCACCTCCACCAGCAGGCCACCGAGCTTGCGTCCCCCCGCCTGCAGGTCGTTGGGCCACTTCAGGCCCACGGGCACGCCACAGTCACGCAACGCCCCGGCCACCGCCACGCCCAGCAGCTGCGCCACCGGCGGCAACGCCTCCGGCCGGCGCGGCAGCCGCCAGAGCACCGAGGCCCACAGGCCGGCCATGGGCGGGGCCGCCCAGGCGCGCCCGCGCCGTCCGCGCCCGCGCCCCTGGTGCTCGGCCACCACCAGGCGCGGGGCCCGCAAGCCCGCCCGCCAGGCCGCCTGCAGCCGGTCGCTGGTGGAATCCAGCGACCAGTGCAGCTCCACCGGCAGGGGCAGCGCGGCCTCCAGCCGGGCGGCGTCCAGCGGCAGCCAGCCCGCCTCCAGGGCCAGCCGATCACCGGCAAGGCGCGCCAGCGGCAGCCCCTGGGCCAGGAGTTCGGCCTCGCAGGCGGCCAGCTCGGACCGCGAGCACCCCAGCCGGGTCGCCAGCCGGTGGCGCGGGCAGGAACCGCGGCCGGCGAGGGATTCGACCAGTCGGGCGGGTTGCGTCACACTGAGGGCCTCATGATTCTGTCGTGGGCGCCGATTATAATGGCGCGGGCGGCGGCGCGGGGCGAAGACCCGGCGATCCCGCGCCCCGCCCACCGGCAAGAGCAGGCTCAAGCGGGAGAGATCGACCTTGGACATCGCCACACTGATCGGGATCATCGGCGCCTTCGGGGTCGTCTTCGCGGCGATCTTCCTCGGGGGCGAGGTAGGCACCTTCTTCAACCCCCCGGGGATCCTGATCGTCATCGGCGGCACCTTCATGGCCACCCTCGCCAGCGTGACGCTGGGGCAGTTCCTGGGGTCGTTCAAGGTCGCCATGAAGGCCGTCTTCGCCAGCGACGACGACCCGGAAGAGATCATCGAGAACGCCTTCGAGCTGGCCACCATCGCCCGCAAGGAGGGGATCCTCGCCCTCGAGGACCAGGAGATCGACAACCCGTTCCTGGAAAAGGGCATCCAGTTCTGCGTCGACGGCCACCCCCCCAACCTCGTGCAGTCGATGCTCCAGCGCGACATCAACCTCGCCACCGAGCGCCACGAGATCGGCCAGAAGATGTTCACCAACATCGCCGACGTGGCCCCGGCGATGGGCATGATCGGCACCCTGGTCGGCCTGGTCCAGATGCTGGCCAACATGGACGACCCGAAGAAGATCGGCCCGGCCATGGCCGTGGCCCTGCTGACCACCCTCTACGGCGCGATCATCGCCAACGCCTTTGCCAACCCCATGGCCAACAAGCTGGCCATGCGCGGCGAGAAGGAACAGATCAACAAGCGCATCATCCTCGAGGCGGTCTCCGGCATCCAGGAAGGAATGAACCCCAAGGTCCTGCGCCAGCTGCTGACCACCTTCCTGCCGGAAAACCAGCGCGACAGCGAAGAGGAGGGCTGAGCCGAGCATGGCCGACATGCCGCGCAAGAAACGCTGCCCCCCCAAGGGCGCCCCGCCCTGGATGGCCACCTTCGCCGACCTCAGCACCCTGCTGATGTCGTTCTTCGTGCTGCTGCTGTCGTTTTCCGAGATGGACGTGCAGAAATACAAGCAGATCGCCGGCTCGCTGAAGTTCGCCTTCGGCGTGCAGCGCGAGGTCAAGGTCAAGCAGCCGCCCAAGGGCACCAGCATCATCGCCAAGGAGTTCTCGCCCGGCAAGCCGACCCCGACGGCGATCAAGGTGATGCGCCAGAACACCACCGACGAGACCAAGCGCAACCTCGACTTCGCCGAGGCGATCACCAAGACCAAGGCGGACGCGGACAAGATCAGGGAAAACCTGCGCGAGGAAATCGAGAAAGGCCTCGTGCAGGTGAATACCGTCGAGGACCGGATCATCATCCGCATCCGCGAGCGGGCCTCCTTTCCTTCCGGCAGTGCCAGCACCAAGGGCAGCTTCGGCCCGATCATGGACAAGATCGCGGCCTCGGTGGCCGAGACCCGGGGCGAGATCATCGTCGCCGGCCACACCGACAACATCCCCATCGCCACCCGGCGCTTCCGCTCCAACTGGGAGCTGTCCGCCGCGCGCGCGGTCACCGTGCTCCACGAGCTGATCCAGCGGCGCGCCATCGCCCCCGAACGACTGGAAGTGAAGGGCCTGGCGGACACCGAGCCGGTGGCCAGCAACGACACAGCCGAAGGCCGGGCCAAGAACCGCCGGGTGGAGCTGGTCATCGACCAGGGCCGGCTGCCCGACGACGACCAGCCGCCGGGGGCCTGACCCGGCCATCGCAATCATCCGCCGCGACCGCGGCCAAGCACCTCGAGGGAGTCCCGGATGGATAAGGAGAGAAGGCGCTATTTCCGGGTGGAGGACAGCGTGATCCTCCACTGGCGCCCGATCGGCGAACAGGAGCTGCCCGACGACCCGCAGGCGATCGAGGCGGCCCTGGCGGACGACGAACGCGAAATGGCCGAGCGCCTGATGACCCGCGACCCGGCCGACGCCGAGCTGCTGCGCGGCATCGCCGAGCACCAGCCGGAGGTGGCGAGCTACCTCGAGCGCCTCGAGCAGCGTCTCGCCAACCTGGCCCACACCCTGCTGATCGCGGGCGACGCGCTTCCGGCCACGCCCACCCACGACGTCGACATCTCCGCCTCGGGCATCGGCTTCGAGGCCGACGAGCCGCTGCCCGAGGGCCAGCTCATCGAGCTCAAGCTGGTGGTCTTTCCCTCCTACCTGGGCATCCTCACCTACGGCCGTGTGGTGCGATCCGAGCCCCTGGAACCGGACCAGGAGGGCCGCCGACGCTTCCACGTGGGCACGCACTTCACCGTCATCCGTGATGCCGACCGCGAGGCCCTGATCCAGCACATCCTGCGCCGCCAGCGCCAGAACCTGCGCGAACGCCAGTCGGACTGATCACGACTCGCCGGTGTAGGAGGAGTCCTCCACCATCAGGTGGTGGCCGCCGGGATGCAGCCGGCCGTGCTTGATCTCGTCGGCATGGGCCTCGCGCACCGCCACCACCCGGACGTCGAAGTGCAGCTCGACGCCCGCCAGCGGGTGGTTGCCGTCGAGCACCGCGGTGTCCTCGCCCGCCTCCACCAGGGTAAAGTCGATCATCCCCTCGGGGCCCTGGACCTGCAGCGGCGTGCCCGGTTCGAGCGGGGTGTCGGGGTCCAGCCGGTCGCGGGGGACCTCGATCACCGCCTCGGCGACCCGCTCGCCGTACCCCTCCCCGGGCGGGACCACGGTGCTGAAGCGCTCGCCCTCCTCGCGGCCCTCCAGGGCCGTCTCCAGCCCGGGGATGAGGTTGCCGTGGCCATGGATGTAGGCCAGCGGCCCGGCCCCCTCGGTGGTGTCCAGCAGCTCGCCCGCGTCGTCGGTGAGCGTGAACTCGATGTATACCGCCCTGTCCTTCTCGATCTTCATGGTTCTCAGCCTCTTCTCAGGTCAGCCAGGCGAACCACAGCGGGAGGCTCGCCAGGCTCAACGCCGTGGATACCGTCACCGCCGTGGCATAGAGCCCCGTGTCCAGGCGGAAACGGTCGCAGATCACCAGCCCCAGCACCATCGACGGCATGGCCGCCTCCAGTACCGCGCCCACCCGGTAGTCGCCCGTCAGCCCGACGGCCCCGGAAAGCAGCCAGACCCAGGCCGGCATCAAGGCCAGCTGGATCACCAGCACCGGCAGGATCCGTATTACCGTGGCCCGGTTGATGTAGCGCGCCGACAGGCCCATGCCCAGCGCCAGCAGCATCAGCGGCGCCACGCCCACCGCCAGCCGCTCGAGGGTCTCGGCGAGCCAGGGCGACATGTCCACCCCGGCGACGTTGAGCGTGGCGCCGGCCGCCGCCGCCCACAGTGGCGGCACCCGCAGCAGGTCGGCGAACATCGCGCCCACGCTGCGCCCGCCGCTGCCGTAGCGGTCGGCCACCATCATCCCCACCGAGAGCAGCAGCGGCGTGCAGGCGAACAGGTCGTACTGCACCGCCAGGCTGCGGCCGGTCTCGCCGAAGGTGGACTCCAGCACCGGCAGGCCCAGGTAGGTGGCGTTGGGAAAGCCCGCCGCCAGGATCAGGGCCCCGGCCCGGTGGCCCGCCTGGTGGCTCGCCCGCCCCCAGGCCCACATCAGCGCCATGCCGCCGAGCACGCCGGCGGCGGCGACGAAGGCGATGCGCACCGAGTCCAGCCCCAGCGGGGCCTGCCAGAGCACCGAGAACACCAGCGCCGGAAGCAGCAGGTGGTAGACCAGGCCGGTCAGCGAACGCCGCAGGCTGTCGGCCTCCAGCCCGCCGGGCCGCAGGACCCTCCAACCGGCCCCCAGAACCACCAGGGCGGCCATTTGCGCGATCACTGCCGTCATTCCGAGAGCCTCTGCACGAACCGGTCACCGCGGGCGAAGCCGGCCCGGCCGGCGCCCGCTGCCAGGTGCGAGGCCGCACGGGCGAGAGGACGGGCGCGACAGCGGCGGGCCTTGGACTCGAAACACGGCGACCCGCGGGGATGCGGGTCGCGCGGGGCGGGGATCACCGGCCGAACGGCCGGCTTCAGGGGGTGTCCTGCTGCTCGATTTCCTTGCGCACCTCGTCCATGTCCAGGTCGCGCAGCTTGCCCACCAGCTCCTCGAGCGCCGAGGCCGGCAGTGCACCGGCCTGCTGGAAGACACCGATCTGCTCCTTGAAGGCCATGATCATCGGGATCGAGCGCACCTGGAAATGCCCTGCCAGCTCCTGCTCCTCCTCGGTGTTCACCTTGGCGAAGACCACCTCCGGGTGCTTTTCCGAGACCTCCTCGAAGATGGGGCCGAAGCTCTGGCACGGACCGCACCAGGTGGCCCAGAAGTCCAGGATCACGATCTCGTTGTCCTGGACCAGCTGCTCGATATTGTCCTTGGTCGCCTTGACGGTTGCCACGGGGCTCTCCTCGGTATTTTGCGAAACGATCCGGACAGGCTAAAAGGCGCGCCGCCCGGAGTAAAGGGCGCGGCCCGCGCGGGCATTCCCCGGGCACCGGGGCCGAGGCCCCCACCTCAGCCGCCCGCCCCGGGCCCATCGCCCCCCTCGCCCCAGGGCGCCATCAGCGCGTGGTCCACCCCCAGCTGGTCGAGGATGCGGGCGACGACGAAGTCCACCACCCCGTCGATGTCCTGCGGCCGGTGGTAGAAGCCCGGGTTGGCCGGCAGCACCACCGCGCCCATCCGGGTCAGGCGCAGCATGTGTTCCAGGTGGATCTCGGAGAAGGGGGTCTCGCGCGGGACCACGATCAGCCGGCGACGTTCCTTGAGCACCACGTCGGCGGCCCGCTCCAGCAGGCTGTCGGAGAGCCCGCTGGCCACCGCCGCCAGCGTGCCGGTGGTGCAGGGGCAGATGACCATGGCATCGGGCGGGTTGGAGCCCGAGGCCGGCGGCGCGGTCCAGTCCTCGCGGCCGAAGACCCGCAGCCGCCCGGGAAACGGGCCCAGCCGCTCGCCGATCACCGCCTCCAGCTCGGCGGGCCGCGAGGGCAGCCGCCAGTCGGTCTCCAGCGCCGCCACCATCTGCGCGGCGCGACTGACCACCAGCTGCACCTCGACGCCGTCGGCCAGCAGGCACTCCAGCAGCCGCAGGCCGTACTGCAGCCCGGAGGCCCCGGTAAGGCCCAGTACCACGCGTGATGCCCGGCTCATGCCTTCCCCTCCCGCAGTGCCGCTTCCAGGTGCCCGGCCAGGTTGCCGAAGCCGCCGTTGCTCATCAACACGGCGCGGTCACCGGCCCGCAGGCGCGGCGCCTCGCCCGCGGCCATGGCCGCCACGCCGGTGTAGACCCGCGTCGGCACGGTCAACTCGGCCGCCAGTGCGCCGGCATCCCAACCCAGCCCCTCGGGGGCGTGGACCACCACCGCGTCGGCCCCCGCCAGGGCCACCGGCAACCGGGCGCGGTGAACCCCGGCCCGCATGCTGTTGGAGCGGGGATCGAGAAACACCACCAGCCGCCCCGCCGGCGCCTGCTCCCGCAGGGCCTGGAGGGTGGCGGCGATGGCGGTGGGATGGTGGGCGAAGTCGTCGATGATCGTCACGCCGTTCACCTCGGCGCGCGCCTCCAGCCGCCGGCGCACCCCGCGAAAGCCCGCCAGGGCTGCCAGCCCCACTGCCACCGGCACGCCGGCGTGGCGCGCGGCGAGGATCGCGGCCAGGGCATTGCGCCGGTTGTGCTCACCGGGCAGGTCGAGCTCCAGCCGGCCATGATCGAGATCGCCCTGGCGGAGCCGGTGACCGTCCTCCGCGTCCCCGTCGACGCGCCAGTCCGCCCCGGGCCCGAAACGCTCCACGGGGGTCCAGCAGCCCATCGACAACACCCGTTCCAGCTCCGGGTCGCCGGCGTTGACCACCAGCTGCCCCTGGCCGGGCACGGTGCGCACGAGGTGGTGGAACTGGCGGCGGATGGCGGCCAGGTCGTCGAAGATGTCGGCGTGGTCGAACTCCAGGTTGTTCATCACCAGGGTCCGCGGCCGGTAGTGGAGGAACTTGGAACGCTTGTCGAAGAAGGCGGTGTCGTACTCGTCGGCCTCGACCACGAAGAAGGCCCCGCCGCCGGCCCGGGCCGAGACACCGAAGTTGCCGGGCACGCCACCGATCAGAAAACCCGGCTGCATGCCGGCGTATTCCAGGATCCAGGCCAGCATGCTGGCGGTGGTGGTCTTGCCGTGGGTGCCGGCCACCGCCAGCACCCACTGCCCGGCGAGCACCCGCTCGCCCAGCCACTGGGGACCGGAGGTGTAGGGCATGCCGGCATCCAGCAGCCGCTCGATCACCGGCATGCCGCGGCGCATCACGTTGCCCACCACGGTCAGGTCCTGGCCCTGGTCCAGCTGCGCGGGATCGAAGCCCTCGATCAGCGCCACGCCGGCGTCGGCCAGCTGGGTGCTCATGGGCGGGTAGACGCCGGCGTCCATGCCCGTGACCGTGTGGCCCGCGGCGCGGGCCAGACGGGCGACGCCGCCCATGAAGGTGCCGCAGGCCCCCAGGAGATGGACGTGCATCTCAGGCGCCCGCCACCGGGAAGAGCAGGCTCACCACCGCCGTGGAGAGCACGAAGTAGCCCAGCGCGGCGAGCACGCCCAGCCCCACCCGCAGCGACAGGGCGTGGCGGTAGATCTGGCCCACCACCGCGAGGTTCCAGAACAGCACCGCCAGCAGCAGCATGCCCACCCCGCCGGGGGCGACGGCGGTCTCGGCGTCCATGGGCGGCAGGGCCAGCATCAGCGGCCAGGCGATCAGCGAGAAGAGCACGTTGGCACCGACGATGGCCGACAGCGTCTGGGTCACCCGCTCGGGCCGGCCCGCCATGCCCAGGAGCCCCCAGGTGTAGAGAAACAGCACCGCCATGTCGGTGACGTTCTGCGCCAGGGCCACCATCAGGTCGCCCACCCGCGGGCCGATCACCAAGGTGCCGATGAGCACGTAGACCGCCGCCAGCCCGCCGAGCACGGCCTGCGAGGCCGGCAGGTCCTGGGGCCCGCGGCGCAGGAGGACGATGGCGACGAGGTTGCTCAGCAGGGCGGACACGGTTGGGGAACCCGGGTTGGATCGAGGCCACATTATGCCCAGCGCCCCGACCGATTGAAACGACCGGCCGGCGCACCGGGCGACACCGGCGCCCCGGCACGAAAAAGCCCGGCGCGCGGGCCGGGCGGGTCTCGGTCTGCCGGGCGGCGGCCGTTCAGGCCACCTCGCCGCAGCGCTCGTTGGCCGGCACGGCCACGTCGATGCGCTTGGGCCTGGGCAGGTCGAGTTCGTCCATCATCCGGATGAAGGCCTCGCGGCTCTCGGCCCGGACATAGGGGTTGCGCAGTTTCTCCTGGCCCACGGAGCTGACCCGGCGATCGTTGTAGTCGTGGGCGGGGTACACCAGGTACTCGTCCGGGTAGGCCATCAGCTTCCGGATGGAATCGTAGAGGGCACCGGCGTCGCCCTCCTGGAAGTCGGTGCGGCCGGCCGCCTCGATCAGGATGGTGTCGCCGGTGAACAGCCGGTCGCGCCAGCGATAGCTCATGCAGCCGTTGGTATGGCCCGGCGTGGCGATCGCGTGGAGCACCTCGTTGCCGAAGGTCAGCGTATCGCCGTCGGCCAGCATCAGGTCGGAGCAGGACACGCCGGTGCCGATGCCGGCGACGAATTCCGCGCCGGTGGCCTTTTTCAGGCCGCTGCCGCCGGTGACGTGATCGGCATGGACGTGGGTCTCGACGATGTACTTGAGCTCGAGACCCAGTTCCTCGATCACCTTCAGGTCGCGGTCGACCTGCTCGAGCACCGGGTCGATGATCACCGCCTCGCGGGTATCCGCGTCGGCGATGATGTAGGTCATGGTGGACGTGCCACCATCCTCGAAGAGCTGCTTGAAGATAGCCATGACGAATCTTCCGCTTGCCGGCGGGCCGCGCGCCCGGCGCCGCCCGCGTGAGTGAAGGCGTGATCGACCCCCAAGGATAATCACGCCCCGACGTTATACGCAAATAACCCGGGCTTATGGCCGGCGCGGGACCCGCCCCGGGGCACCAGCTGTTACCATCCGGGGAACGGCCACCGAGCGACGCGCCACCGGCGGGAGGGACCATGGATCCGGAGCTGACCAACCTGGAACTGCTCGAACGCCTGGGCATCGCCCTGGCGCTGGGCCTGCTGATGGGCACCGAGCGCGGCTGGCACAAGCGCGAGGCCAGCGAGGGCAGCCGGGTGGCCGGCATCCGCACCTTCGGCCTCATCGCCCTGCTGGGCGGGATCACCGCCCTGCTCACCGAGGCCACCAACCCGGTGGTCGCCGGCATGGTGTTCTCCGGTTTCGCCATCCTCATGAGCGTGAGCTACTGGGTGACCGTGCGCGACCCCGGCCGCGAGAACCCCATCAACTACGGCGTGACCACCGAGGTGGCCGCCCTGCTCGCCTTCGGCCTGGGGCTGGTGGCGGTGCTCGGCCACTACGTGGTCGCCGCGGTGGTGGCGGTGGTGGCCACCGTGCTGCTGGGGGTCAAGCCGATCCTCCACGACTGGCTGCGCCAGCTGCAGGAACGCGAGCTCCACGCCGCCTTCAAGCTGCTGCTGATCTCGGTGGCCGTGCTCCCCATCCTGCCCAACGAGGGCTTCGGGCCCTGGAACGCCCTCAACCCCTTCGCCATCTGGTGGCTGGTGGTGCTGGTCTCGGGGATCTCGTTCGTCGGCTACTTCGCCATGAAGTACGCAGGCCCGGGACGGGGCGTGATGCTCACCGGCCTGGTGGGCGGGCTCACCTCCTCCACCGCGGTGACCCTGTCCTTCTCGCGCATGGCGCGGACCCGGCACGACATCGCGCGCATCCTCGCGGCCGGCATCCTGGCGGCCTCGGCGATCATGTTCCCGCGGGCGATCGTCGAGGTGGCGGTGGTCAACCGCGCGCTGCTGCCCAGCGTGCTCCTACCCCTGGGCGCCATGGGCACGGTGATGCTCGCCGGCGCCTTTCTGCTCTGGAAGCGCAGCCACCTGCCCGCCAACGGCGCCACCGAGAACCTGCAAAACCCCTTCGAGCTCAAGCCGGCCCTGCAGTTCGGCGCCCTGCTGGCGGCCATCATGCTGCTCACCGAGGCCATGCGCGAGTGGTTCGGGGATGCGGGGTTGTTCGCCCTGGCCTTCGTCTCCGGGATCGCCGACGTGGACGCCATCACCCTCTCGCTGGCCCGCCAGGCCGGCGCCCAGATCGAGATGGCCGTGGCCACCCAGGCGATCGTGATCGCCACCATCACCAACACGCTGGTCAAGTCGGGCTTCGCGCTGTTCATCGGCGGCCGGGCACTGGGCTACCGCGTCGGTGGCGTGGCCCTGGTCACCGCGTTGGTGGGCGTCACCATCGCGCTGGTCATGGCGGGAACGGCGCCATGAGCGCGCGTACCCGGGCCCTCGAGCACTGGTGCGCCACGGCGCTCGGCGCGCAACCGGAGACCTTCGCCCCGGCCTCCAGCGATGCCAGCTTCCGGCGCTACTTCCGCCTGACCCGGGGCCGCCGGAGCTGGATCGCCATGGACGCCCCGCCGCCGCGGGAGGACGTGGGCCCCTTCCTCGAGGTCCTGGGCCGGCTGCGCGCCGCCGGCGTCCATGCCCCGGCGGTCCATGCCGAAGACCGGGACCGCGGCTTCCTGCTGCTCGAGGACCTGGGCAGCCGCGCCTTCCTCGATGCCCTGGACGCCGACAGCGCAGACGCCCTGTACGCGGATGCCCTGGATGCCCTGCTCACCCTGCAACGGGATGTGCCCACCACCGGCCTGCCCGTCTACGACCGGGCAAAGCTCGTCGCCGAGATGCAGCTCTTCCCCGAGTGGTACCTCGGCCGCCACCGCGGGCTCGTGCCCACGCCCGCCCAGCGCGCGGCCCTGGCGGCGGTCTTCGACCGCCTCGCCGAACGCGCCCTGGAACAGGAGCGCGCCTTCGTCCACCGCGACTACCACTCGCGCAACCTGATGGTCTGCGAGGCCGAAAACCCCGGCGTGATCGACTTCCAGGACGCGGTGCACGGCCCGCTCACCTACGACCTGGTCTCGCTCCTGCGCGACTGCTACGTCGCCTGGCCCGGCGAGCGGGTGGATGCCTGGGCGCTGAGCCACCACGCCCGACTGGTCGACGCGGGCCTGACCCGCGTGGACGGCGAGCGCTTTCTCGAGGACTTCGACCTCATGGGCGTGCAACGCCACCTGAAGGCCATCGGCATCTTCGCCCGGCTCGCCCACCGCGACGGCAAGCCCGGCTACCTGGCCGACATCCCCCGGACCCTGGGCCACCTCTACACCGCCATCGCCCGACGACCGGCGCTCGCGCCGCTGGGCGAGCTGCTCGACGACTGGGGCCTGGACGGCGTGGCCCGCGGCAAGGGCGCCCCGTGAGGGCCATGATCCTGGCCGCCGGCCGCGGCAAGCGCATGCGCCCGCTCACCGACACCACCCCCAAGCCCCTGCTGCGGGTGGGCCCGCGACGGCTGATCGAGCATCACCTGGCGGCGCTGGCCGAGGCCGGGATCGAGCAGGTGGTGATCAACCTGGCCTGGCTGGGCGAGCAGATCCCGCGGGTGCTGGGCGACGGACAGGCCTTCGGTCTCTCGATCCGCTACGTCGACGAGGGCGGGCACGCCCTGGAGACCGCCGGGGGCATCCGCAACGCCCTGCCCCTGCTGGGCCCGCAACCCTTCCGGGTGATCAACGGCGACGTCTGGACCGACTACCCCCTCGCCCGCCTGCCCGCCGTGCCCCGCGGCGACGCCCACCTGGTGATGGTGGACAACCCGCCGCACAATCCCGGCGGCGATTTCCGCCTCTCCGGCGGAGACGGCCGCCTCTCCCCGGATGCCGGCACCCCGCTGACCTACTCCGGCATCGGCGTCTTCCGCCCTGCCTTCTTCGCCGACGTCCCTGCCGGCCCGCAGCCCCTGGGTCCCTTCCTGCGCGCGGCGATCGCCGCCGGCCGGGTCACCGGCGAGCACTACGCCGGTGACTGGGCCGACATCGGCACGCCGGAGCGGCTGGCGGCCCTGGATCGCCGACTCCGGGGCTGACTCCCGGCGGTTGCGCTATGCTGGGAAAAACCCCGGAGCAGCGAGCATGGGACAGGAAATCGACCGCGAGGACTTCAGCGAGGCCGACTTCCACGAGTTCCGCCGGCGCCTGGCCGCGGAGACCGCGATTCTCCAGGCGTGGCTGGAGAGTGGCCACCTGGACGAGGCCCCCGCCGCCATCGGCGGCTTCGAGGTGGAGGCCTGGCTGATCGACCCGCAGACGCTGCGCCCCGCCCCGCGAAACCGCGAGCTCATCGAACGCGCCGACGACCCGCTGCTCACCCCCGAGCTGGCGCGCTTCAACATCGAGCTCAACACCACGCCCGAAGCGCTCGCCGGCGACGGCCTCGAGCGCATGCACGCCGAGATGCAGGCCACCTGGGAACGGCTCGCGCGCACCGCCGGGGAAATCGGCTGTGCCACGGCCCTGGCCGGCATCCTGCCCTCGGCGCGGCATGCCGACTTCGGCGTCGAGAGCATGTCCGACATGACCCGCTACCGGGCCCTCAACCGCCAGTTGCTGCGCCTGCGCGAGGGACGCCTGCCGCACCTCGACATCCGCGGCCGCGAGCACCTGGAACTCGACCACCCCGACGTGATGCTCGAGGCCGCCGCCACCTCCTTCCAGATCCATCTCCAGGTGCCGGCCTCGCGCATTCGCCGCTTCTTCAACGCCTCGATGATCGCCTCCGGCCCGCTGCTCGCCGCCGGGGCCAACTCGCCCTACCTCTTCGGCCGCGACCTGTGGGCCGAGACCCGCGTCCCGCTGTTCGAACAGGCCGTGGAACTGGGCACCTACGCCCTGCGCGGGCCACTCAAGCGGGTCACCTTCGGCAGCGACTACATCGCCGAGAGCCCGCTGGAGCTGTTCCGCGAGAACCTCGAACACTACCCGCCGCTGCTGCCGATCCTCTTCGACGACCCGCCGGAGCGGCTTGCCCACCTGCGCCTGCACAACGGCACCATCTGGCGCTGGAACCGGCCACTGGTGGGAGTGGACGGCACCCCCCACCTGCGCCTTGAGCAACGGGTCTGCCCGGCCGGCCCCACGCTCGCCGACCAGGTGGCCAACGCCGCCTTCTTCTTCGGCCTGGCCCAGTCACTGGCCGACCGGCCGTTCCCCCCCGCCGGCCAACTGGAGTTCGCCCACGCCAAGCAGAACCTCTACCAGTGCGCCCGCCACGGCCTGGCCGCGGACGTCCACTAGCTGGACCGCAAGCGCCACCCCGTGCGCCAGCTGATCCTCGACCAGCTCCTGCCCCGGGCGCAGAAGGGCCTGGAGGCGACCGGCATGGATCCCGGCGTGGCCCGGCGCTGGCTGGGCATCGTCTTCGCGCGGGTGCGCAGCCGCCGCACCGGCGACCGGTGGCAGCGTGCCTTCGTCGCCCGCCACGGGGCCGACATGGACCGCCTCACCGCGGCCTACCTGGAACACCAGGCCACGGGCGTGCCGGTGCACGAGTGGCCCTGGCCGGAATGATCCCCGGCCGATCGTCCACGCTCCGGGGCGAGCCCCGAACAAACCCGATCAGCCCGCCAGCAACCCGTCGGTCCGGGCCGCCATCACGAAATCGTTGCGGTGCAGCCCCTGGATCTTGTGGCTCCACCAGGTGACCGTCACCTTGCCCCACTCGGTGAGGATGGCCGGGTGATGACCCTCGGCCTCGGCGATCTCGCCGACGCGGTTGGTGAAATCCAGCGCGGCGGCGAAGTCGTCGAAGGTGAACACCCGCTCGAGCTGCTTGACCCCGTCGCGCTTGACCACTTTCCACTCCGGGATCTCGCGGGAATACACCTCGATCTCCTCCGGCGTCACCCGCGGGGCGTCCGCTCGGCAGGCTTCGCAATGGGCACTCGCCAGTTCGCTCATGGATCGCTCCTCGAGGGGGTGTCCCTCGAGCCTAGCTGCCTTCTCCGCGGCCTTCCAGGCAACGCCGGGCAACGGTGGGCGCGGCCGCCCGGCCGCGAACATTCCCGGGTCGCTAAAGGGGCTTCCGCTTCGCGCCCGGGGATCGGCCCCGCCGACCGGTCTCAGGCCGGCCGGGTGGCCGCCTCGAGGGCCTCGATGCGCTCCAGGGCCTGCTCGCGCCGGTCCCCGCAGAGGGCCGGCGTGGCCGAGAAGGCCGCGCAGACCGCGGGCCGTTCCGGCCGGCCGAAGAGTTCGCAGCGGTAATCCGGGGTGAGGTGGGCACAGGGGACCCCGGCCGGCTTGCCCGCCGGCATGCCGGGCAGCGGCGAGGCGATGGAGGGGGCGATGCAGCAGGCCCCGCAGCCCGGCCGGCACTCCATCACTCGCCCTCCCAGATCCGCTCCAGGCGGGCCGCCGGGGCCGATTCGGCGGTCTCGCCCTCCTCGGCGAGCGCCTCCTCCAGGTCGCCGAAGCGGGCCTCGAAGCGGTTGCTGGCATGGCGCAGGGCCTGCTCGGCGTCCACGCCCTGCTCCCGGGCCAGCGATACCGCGGCGAACAGTACCTCGCCCACGGCGTCCAGCCGGTTGCGATCGGTGGCCGTCTCCACGGCCGCCAGCTTCGCCTCCAGCTCCCCCGCCGCGGTGGGGAACGGCGTGCCCACGCGGGCGGCGCGCTTTTGCAGCTTCTGCGCCCGCACCAGGGCCGGCAGGGCCCGGGCCACGCCGTGCAGGGCACCGGTGGGGAGCGAGTCGCCGGCACGGGCCTCGCGCTCGCGCTCCTTCTCGCGCTCCCAGGCGGCCTTGAGCTCGGCCTCGTCGCGGATCTCGGCGTCGCCGAAGACATGCGGGTGGCGCCGGACCATCTTGTCGACGATGGCCCGGGCGACGTCGGCAAAGTCGAAATAACCGGCCTCCTCGGCCATGCGCGCGTGAAAGACCACCTGGAAGAGCAGGTCCCCCAGCTCGCCCGGCAGCTCGTCGATGGCCTCGCGGTCGATGGCATCGGCCACCTCGTAGGCCTCCTCCACGGTGTAGGGGGCGATGGTGGCAAAGCGCTGCCGCCGATCCCAGGGACAGCCGTGCTCGGGATCGCGCAGCCGTGCCATCACCGCCAGGAGTTCCGCCATGGGCTCCAGGTCGAAGCCGCTCTCTTCGCTCATCTCGCCTCCCTCGCCTGCTTCCCGGCCGGCGCCGACCGGGGCTATAGTGATGCCCTCACGCCACCAGCGATCGCCGAAACCATGCCCCGGATTCTCGACCACCTGCCCGACGGCTTTCTCGATACCCCCGCCCGCGAACTGCACCGGGTCCTGGACGGCCCCACGCTGATCCATCTCGACGGGCGGCGCCGCCCGCCCCTGTTCGCCTCCGTGCTCCTCCACGGCAACGAGGACGTGGGGCTGGTGGCCATCCAGCGCCTGCTGCGCGACTACGCGGGCCGCGAGCTGCCGCGGGCGCTGTCGATCTTCGTGGGCAACGTCGCCGCCGCCCGCGAGGGCCGCCGGCGCCTGGACGGGCAGCCCGACTTCAACCGGGTGTGGTCGGAGGACGTCCCCGACTCCCCCGAGCGACGCATGGCCCGCGAGGTGACCGAGCGGATGCAGGCGACCGGGGTGTTCGCCAGCGTGGACGTGCACAACAATACCGGCATCAACCCCCACTACGGCTGCATCAACCGCCTGGAACCGCAGTTTCTCCATCTGGCCGCGCTTTTCAACCGCACGGCGGTCTACTTCATCCACCCGCCCCAGGTGCAGTCCATGGCCTTCGCCCGCTTCTGCCCGGCGATCACCCTGGAATGCGGCAAGACCGGCTCGCCGGGCAGCGAGGCCCATGCCCACGAGTACCTGGACGCCTGCCTCAACCTCGCCGGGATCCCCGACCACCCGGTCGCCGAGCACGACCTGGACCTCTACCACACGGTGGCCCGGGTCACCGTCCCCGACCACCTGCGGATCGGCTTCGCCGACCCCGGGGCCGACGTCAGCTTCCTGCCCGAGCTGGACCACCTCAACTTCCGCGACCTGTCCGCCGGCACCCCGATCGCCGATTTGCGCGAGGCCACCGGTCCCTGCCCGGACGTGCACGACGAGCACGGCCGGGCGGTCACCGGCCGCTACTTCGAGTGCCGCGACGGGCGCCTCTACACCCGCCGGCCCTTTCTGCCCGCCATGCTCACCCGCGACACCCGCATCATCCGCCAGGACTGCCTGTGCTACATCATGGAGCGCTACGACTGGCGCGAGGGGCCGGTGTCGAGCGAATAGCGCACCCGGTACCAGGCCAGGCCCAGGTACTCGTGGAGCAGGTCGCGGGTCGCCAGCAGGTTGCCGGCGTCCGGCACCCAGGCCAGCAGCCCGCGATCCCCGGCGTCGGCGGTGTGATAGCCGGTCGGCGCGGGATGGACCGCCAGCCCCTGCGCCCGGAAGCAGGCAGCAGCGCGGCGCATGTGGGCGGCGTGGGTCACCAGCACCACCCGCTCCAGGCCCGCCGCCTCCAGCCGATGCGCCGAGAACACGGCGTTCTCCCAGGTGTTGCGGCTCTCGGGTTCGGTCCAGCGCACCGGGGTGTCCAGCACCCGTTCCAGGGTCCGTTCCATGAGCCGCGCACCGGCGGCATCCTCGCCCAGCGGCTTCCCGCCGGAGACCAGCACCGGCAGACCGGTGGCGCGGTGGACGTGGCGGGCATGCAGCAGGCGGCGCAACTCGACGACACCGGCGCGGTCCTCGCCGCCGTACTCCGGGGCGTCGGCGTAGCGGCCACCGGAGAGGACCACGATGGCGGCGTTCTCCGCCGGCCAGGCGGTCCCGGCGGGGGGTTCGAGACCGCCGGCCAACCAGCCGGTGGTGGCGGGGATGGCCGCCAGGTAGAGCGTGACGATGCCGGTTGCCAGCAGGATCCGGGCCGGGCGGCGCCAGCGCCAGAGCAGCAGGGCCAGGAGCAGGAGAACCAGCGGCCCACCGGGGGGCAGGATCAGCGACTTGGCGACCCGGACCAGCAGGATCTCCATGCCGCGTTGACCTACAGGACCTGGCTGGCCATCAGGTCGGCATGGTAGGAGGAGCGCACCATGGGGCCACTGGCCACGTGGTCGAAGCCCATGCGGTCGCCGGCCTCGGCCAGCCAATCGAACTCGTCGGGATGGACGTAGCGGATCACCGGCAGGTGGTGGGCGCTGGGCTGGAGGTACTGGCCGATGGTGAGCATGCCCACCTGGTGATCGCGCAGGTCGGCCATCACCTGCTCGACCTCGGCGATCTCTTCGCCCAGCCCCACCATCAGGCCCGACTTGGTGGGCACCTGCGGATGGCGCTCGCGGAAGGCGGCCAGCAGGTCCAGCGACCACTGGTAGTCGGCACCGGGGCGGGCCTGGCGGTAGAGGCGCGGAACGGTCTCGAGGTTGTGGTTGAACACGTCCGGCGGGGCCTCGCCGAGCACCTCCAGGGCGATCTCCATGCGCCCGCGGAAGTCCGGGGTGAGGATCTCCACGCGGGTCCCGGGCGTGCGTGCACGGATGGCGCGGATGCAGTCGACGAAGTGCCCCGCCCCGCCGTCGCGCAGGTCGTCGCGGTCCACCGAGGTGATCACCACGTAGTCGAGCTCCATGGCCTCCACGGTGCGGGCGAGGTTCTCCGGCTCCTCGGGGTCGAGGGGATCGGGGCGGCCGTGGGCCACGTCGCAGAACGGGCAACGCCGGGTGCAGATGTCGCCCATGATCATGAAGGTGGCCGTGCCGTGGCCGAAGCACTCGCCCAGGTTGGGGCAGGCCGCGTCCTCGCAGACGGTGTTCAGCCGGCTCTCGCGCAGCATGCGCTTGACCCGCTGCACCCGCGGGCTGGAATGCGGTTTGGCGCGGATCCAGCGCGGCTTGCGGGCCGGGCGCGTGGTGGGCTCCACCTTGACCGGGATGCGCGCGACCTTCTCCGCGCCCCGCTGGTGCCTTTCGCCGTACTGCTTCTTGGTCTCGGTCATGCCGCTGCCCCGATGGAAAGTCGCGTCATTCTTCCAGAACCGCGGCAAGCCGGGCAACCAGCGCCTCGGCCACCGCTCCCGGCTCGACCCCGGGGACGAGCTCGGCGAGCTGGCAGACGGCCATGCCGGCGTGCCCGCAGGGATTGATGCGGGCGAAGGGCTCGAGGTCCATGGCGACGTTGAGGGCCAGGCCGTGGTAGCTGCAGCCGCGCCTCACCCGCAGACCGAGCGCGGCGATCTTGGCGCCGTCCACGTAGACCCCGGGCGCATCGGCCCGCGGCGCGGCGGCCACGCCGTGGTCGGCGAGCAGTTCCACCACCGCCCGCTCCAGGCGATGGACGGTCTCGCGCACCCCCAGGCCCCGGCGACGCAGGTCGATCAGCGGATAGACCACCACCTGCCCGGGACCGTGGTAGGTCACCTGCCCACCGCGGTCGATGGGCACGACGGGGATCTCGCCGGGGGCGAGCAGGTGCGAGCGGTCGGCGTTGCGGCCCAGGGTGAAGACCGGCTCGTGCTCCACCACCCAGAGCGCGTCGGGCGTCTTGGGGCCGCGCTCGGCGGTGAAGGCCTGCATGGCCTCCCAGACGGGGCGGTAGTCCCGTCGGCCGAGATGGCGGACGCGCCAGTTCATCGAGAGGGCATGCCCACCGGGGTCACACGCTCGCCAGTACCCGCTCGGACTCGCGCAGGCTCGCGGAGATGGCCTCGAGCTGGTCGCTGGAGGTGGCGCGGATGGTGATGGTCACGGAGATGAAGCGGCCGTTGCGGCTCTCGCGGATGCGCATGTCGGCCGCACTCACCTCGGGTGCGTGGGGCTTGAGCAGGGCCTCGACGTGGGCGTCGAAGTCGCCGTCGGACCGGCCCATCACCTTGATGGGATAGTCGCAGGGGAATTCCAGGAGTTGTTCTCGATCGCTCATCGGCTTGCCACGAAATGCTGCTTGTATTCCTGGTAATAGGCCATCATCCGCCGCCAGAGTTTCCCGGGACGGCCCTCGCCCACCGGCTCGCCGTCGATCTCGACCACCGGCAGCAACTCCCGGGTGGAACTCGACAGCCAGACCTCCTCGGCCCGGTCCAGCTCGGCGCGCGTCACGGGCCGTTCCTCGCAGGGCAGGTCGAAGCGCCGGGCCAGCTCCACCACCAGGTCGCGGGTGATGCCCGGCAGGATCAGTGCGTTCTTGGGCGGGGTGACGATGGTGCCGTCGATCACCGCGAACAGGTTGCTGGCGGCGCCTTCCACGGCCCGACCGTCGCGGATCAGGATGGCCTCGGCACAGCCGCCGGCCACCGCCTCCTGGCGCAGCAGGACGTTGGCCAGCAGGGCGGTGGCCTTGATGTTGTTGCGCTGCCAGCGGACGTCGGCGGCGGTGATGGCGCAGACCCCGTCGAACTCGGGCCCCGGCGGCGCGGGCAGCGGCGAGCTCATGGCGAAGACCGTGGGCTCGGGCCGCTCGGGGAAGGCGTGGTTGCGCCGCGCCTGCACCCCGCGGGTGACCTGCAGGTAGACGGCCTGGTCGCCGCCGCCGTTGCGCTCCACCAGCCCGGGCAGCACCGTGCGCCAGTCGAGATCCGCCGGCGGCTTGATGGCCACCGCCGCGAGGCTCGCCGCCAGGCGGTCGAGGTGCTCATCGAGGCGGAACAGGTGGCCGGCGTAGGCCGGGATCACCTCGTAGACCCCGTCGCCGAAGAGAAAGCCGCGGTCCATGACCGACACGCGGGCCTCGCCGGCGGGCAGAAAGCGGCCGTCGAGAAAGACGACTGGTTCGGCCGCGCAGGACTCGGTCATTGGAACATCATCCAGAGGCTGTCCATCGCCTTGCCCACCAGGCCGGCCTCGGCCACGCCGGCGAGCGCCACCAGCGGGCGCTGGGCGACGACCTGGTCGCCCAGCGCCACGCGCACCCGGCCGCGCTCGTCACCGGCGTTCACCGGGGCGACGATCTGCTTTTGCACGTCCACGGTGAGATCGAGCCTGTCGAAGCGGCCGCGGGGAATGGTCACCCACAAGTCGCCGTCCAGGCCCAGCGGCACCTGCTCCTGCTCGCCCTTCCAGACGCGCGCCTCGATCAGGGTCTCGCCCTGCTGGCGCAGCCGGTGGGTCTCGAAGAAGCGGAAGCCGTAGTTGAGCAGCGCCTGGCTCTGCTCGGCCCGGGCATCCTCGCTGGCCGCACCCAGGACCACCGAGATCAGGCGCATGCCCTCGCGCTCGGCCGAGGCGGTGAGGCAGTAGCCCGCGGACTCGGTGTGGCCGGTCTTGCCGCCGTCGACGCTGCTGTCGCGCCAGAGCAGCTTGTTGCGGTTGTACTGGGTGATGTCGGCGTAGGTGTACTCGCGGGTGGCGTAGAGCTTGTAGCGGTCGGGGAAATCGCGGATCAGCGCCGCCATCAGCGTGGCGATGTCGCGGGCGGTGGTGTAGTGGTTCTCGGCCGGCCAGCCGGTGGAGTTGACGAAATGGGTGTTGTTCATCCCCAGCTGCTCGGCCTGGTGGTTCATGTAGTTGGCGAAGGCCGACTCGGTGCCGGCCACGTACTCGGCCAGGGCCACGGCGGCGTCATTGCCCGACTGGACCACCAGCCCCTTGAGCAGCTCGCCCACGGCGACCTGCTCGCCCACCTCGAGAAACATCTGCGAGCCCTTCATCTTCCAGGCCTTCTCGCTGATGGGCACGACGTCGTCGAGGGCGATATCGCCGCTGGCCAGGCTCTGGTAGACCACGTAGGCGGTCATCAGCTTGGTGATCGAGGCCGGCTCCATCCGCGCGTCCGCCCGGTTTTCCGCCAGCACCCGGCCGGAGTGATAATCCACCAGGATATGGCTCTTCGCCCCCAGTTCGGGCGGTGCAGGCACCGGCATCGCGGCCCGCGCGGGCCCGGTGAACAACGTGACCAGGGTGACGACGACGGCAAACAGGCTTCGGACGAGAACAGGCTTCATGGTTGCTTTGCTTCAGGTTGGCCGGGAAAAGCGGAAATGGTAGCAGACTCCGGGAATCGACAGACCGGCTCAGCAGCCGCCGGCGCTGCAGTCGTCGATGACCACGTGCTGGCCGGACAGTCCCTGCGAGAACAACGACTCGAGCAGACGGTCGGCCTGCGCCGACGAGGCCACCGGCCCCACTCGCACCCGGTGCAGCACCCGCCCGCCGCGCTCCACGGTCTGGACGCCTACCGGGGCGCCCAACCGCGCCTGCAAGCGATCGCGCAGGCGGCGGGCGTTGCCGAGGTCGCCGAAGGCTCCCACCTGGATGTAGACATTGCGCCCCCATTGCGGTTCCGCACCGGCGGAAACCGGCCGGTTGGCGGCCTGGCGCCCGCCCGGCTGGACGACCTCCACCTCCACCCGGGCGGTCCCCTGGTCCGCCATGCCCAGCCGCTCGGCGGCGGCGTAGGAGAGGTCGATCAGGCGGTTGCCGTGGAACGGCCCGCGATCGTTCACGCGCACCACCACGCTGCGACCGTTCTCCAGGTTGGTCACCCGGGCGTAGGCCGGCAACACCAGCGAGCGGTGGGCGGCGGTCATGGCGTACATGTCGAAGGTCTCGCCGCTGGAGGTGCGCTTGCCGTGGAACTGCGGGCCGTACCAGGAGGCGGTGCCCCGCTCGCGGTAGCCGGCGTTGTTCTGGCGCACGTAGTAGCGCTTGCCGTGGACCACGTAGGAGGCCGGGTTGCCGTACTTCGACGGCGGCTCGTAACGGGGGGTGGGTTCCGGGCCCAGGGCGCGGTCGCCGTCGGGCATGTCGGGCGTCGAGGAGCAGCCCGCCAGCAGCGACAGGGCCAGTCCGATCAGCAGGCCGGCCGCCGTGCGCAGCGGGGTCATCGCCCGGCCCCCCGGTCCCGGTCGTGGGCCTCGCGGATGGCCTGGCTGAGCTGGTGGACGGCCATGGAGTACAGGGCGCTGTGGTTGTAGCGCGAAATCACGTAGAAGTTGGGAAAGGTGAGCCAGTATCTCGGCCCGTCATCGGCCTGCAGGCGCAGCAACGCGGCCGGCTGGTCGTCGGGGATCGCGGCGTCGACCTCCACGCCCTGCTCGCGGAACGCACCCACGGTGCCGGTGGCCTTCTGCGGCCGGCGGGAGGCCGTCCCGGGCTCCGCGCCCGTGAGCCTTGCCGGTGCCGCCACCGGGGCGCCGGCCTGCCAGCCGTGGCGGGCGAAGTAGTTGGCCACGCTGCCCATCACGTCGGCCTCGCTGGTCCACAGGTCACGGCGACCGTCGTCGTCGAAGTCCACCGCGTAGCTGCGGTAGCTCGAGGAAATGAACTGGGGCATGCCCATAGCCCCGGCATAGGAGCCCATGGCCTCGCGCGGGTCCACCTGCTCCTCCCGGGTGAGTAGCAGGAAGTGCTCCAGCTCGCTGGTGAAGAAATCCGCCCGCGGCGGGTAGTCGAAGGAGAGGGTGGCCAGCGAGTCGAGGATGGGGTAGCGGCCGGTGTAGGCCCCGTAACGGGTCTCCACGCCGAGGATGGCGACGATCACCTCGGGGGCCACGCCATATTCCTCGGCCACGCGCCCGAGCAACTCCTCGTGCTCGCGCCAGAAGGCCACCCCGCGGCGGATGCGATCCTCGGTGAGAAAGATCGGCCGGTACTCGTGCCACGGCTTGGACTCGGCGGGCCGGCGCATGGCCTCGAGGATGCTTTCCTGGCGCTCCGCGGTGGCCAGGAAACGCTTCAGCCGCTGGCGGTCGAAGCCATGCTCGCTGGCCATGCGCTCGATGAAGGCCCGCGCCCTGGGATGCTCGGTATAGTCCGCCTGGGCCGGGGCCATCGCCACCGCCCCGACAATCGCCGCCAGCGCGGCCCGCAACCCGTTGATCCTGCTCATCTGTCGCCCTCACGCCGACGCTGTCCGCGTTAGCGCACCAGCAAAAAGCGCCGGTGCGTGTGTATCGACATCAGAATACCGAAGCCGGCCATGAGGGTCACCATCGAGGTTCCCCCGTAACTGATCAGCGGCAGCGGCACGCCGACCACGGGCAACAGCCCGGTGACCATACCGGTATTGACGAACAGGTAGACGAAGAAGGTAAGGCTCAGCGCCGCGCCCACCATCCGCGACCAGGCATCGCTCGCCTGGGTGGCGATGTAGAGCCCGCGCAGGACGATGAAGAGGTAGACCGCCAGCAGCGCGAGGATCCCCAGCCAACCGAACTCCTCGCCGTAGACGGCGAAGATGAAGTCGGTGGAGCGCTCGGGCAGGAAGTCGAGGTGCGACTGGGTGCCGTTGAGCCAGCCCTTGCCGAACATCCCGCCCGAACCGATGGCGATCTTGGACTGGATGATGTGGTAGCCCGCCCCCAGGGGATCGTTCTCCGGGTTGAGGAAAGTCAGCACCCGCTGGCGCTGGTAGTCGTGGAGCAGGAAATGCCAGGCCAGCGGAGCGGCGGCCGCGGCCAGCCCGGCCAGGAGGAACAGCAGCCGCCAGGCGATGCCGCCCACGAATAGTGCGAAAAAACCGGCACTGCCCACCAGCAGCGCGGTACCCAGGTCCGGCTGGAGGACGATCAGGACCATGGGCACGGCGATGAAGGCCGCCGCCCCGGCCACCCTCCAGAGACTGGGCGGCAGCGGTCGCTGCGCCAGGAACCAGGCCACCATCATCGGTACCAGCAGCTTCATCAGCTCCGAGGGCTGGAAGCGGATCACGCCCAGGTCCAGCCAGCGCTGGGCCCCCTTGCCGCTCACCCCGAATCCCCATACCGCCAGCAGCAGGCCCACGCCCCCGGCGAACAGCCAGGGGGTCCACTGGGTGAGGTTGCGCGGCGGGATCTGGGCGAGCACGAACATCACCCCGAAGGCCACCCCCAGGCGTACCAGTTGGCGGATCAGCGCGCCCTCGTCCTGGCCGGCGGCGCTGTAGAGCACCACCAGCCCCAGCCCCGACAGGGCCAGCAGGCCGAGCAGCAGCACCGGGTCGAGGTGCAGCCACTTCAGCAGCGGGTGGGATTCACGCGGATTCTCGATCGTCGTTTCCATGGCGCTGCATCCAGTAGTCGATCACCTCGCGGGCGATGGGCGCGGCCACCGAGGAGCCGCTGCCGCCGTTCTCCACCACCACCGCCACGGCGATGCGCGGATCGTCCACCGGCGCGAAGCCCACGAACAGGGCGTGGTCGCGCAGGCGCTCGGCGATCGCCTCCTCGTCGTATTCCTCGTCCTGGCCCAGGCCGAAGACCTGGGCCGTGCCGGTCTTGCCGGCCATGTGATAGTCCATGCCCTCGGCGATCCGGCGGGCCGTGCCGTAGCTCGCGTGGACCACGTTCTCCATGGCCTCGACGGCTTCGCCCCAGAGCGACTCGCGGCGCAACTCGATCGCCGGCGTCCCCTCCTCGGCGGGCACGGCCTCGGCCAGCAGGCGCGGCCTGACCGGCTCGCCGCGGTTGGCCAGCACGGCGGTCGCCGCGGCCATCTGCAACGGCGTGGCCAGCATGTAGCCCTGGCCGATGCCGGCGATCAGGGTCTCGCCGGGGTACCAGGGGAGGTTGCGGGTACGGCGCTTCCAGTCCCGCGAGGGCAGCAGCCCGCTGACCTCGCCGGGCAGGTCGATGCCCGTCTTGCGACCGAGACCGAAGCGACCGAGGAAGGCATGCATGCGGTCGATGCCCATGCGGTGGGCGAGATCGTAGAAGTAGACGTCGCAGGACTGGGCGATGGCCTTGTCCAGGTCCACCCAGCCGTGGCCGTACTTCTTCCAGTCGCGGTAGCGATGATCGTTGTTGGGCAGCTGGTAGTAGGGGCCGGCGAAGAACTCCTCGTCCGGGTCCACCAGCCCGTATTCCAGCCCCGCCAGGGCCATGAAAGGCTTGATCGTGGAGCCGGGAGGGTACTGGCCGGAGAGCGCGCGGTTGAACATCGGCCGGCCGCGGGCCGAAACCAGCGCCAGGTAGTCCTCCCGCGAGATCCCCGAGACGAACGGGTTGGGGTCGAAGGTGGGCATGCTGACGAACGCCAGCACCTCGCCGGTGCGCGGGTCCAGCGCCACCACCGAGCCGTCGTAGTCGCCCAAAGCCTGCTCGGCGAGCCGTTGCAGGCCGAGATCCAGGGTCAGCTGGATGTCCTCGCCCGGCACCGCCGGCTTGCGGTCGAGTTCGCGCAGCACCCGCCCCTGGGCGTCCACCTCCACCTTGCGGTAGCCCACCTGGCCGTGGAGACGCTTCTCGTAGTATCTCTCGATGCCCACCTTGCCGATGTGGGTGGTGGCCCGGTAGTTCACCGCGTCCACCCGCGCCAGCTCGCGCTCGTTGATCCGGCCGACGTAGCCCAGGGCATGCACCCCGTGACCGCCGTGGGGATAGTGGCGCAGCAGCCGGGCGCTCACCTCGACACCGGTGAAGCGCGGCCGGTTGGCGGCGAAACGCGCCACCTCGGCGTCGGTGAGATTGAACTTGAGCGGCACGGCATCGAAGGGCTTCTTGTGCCGCAGGGTCTTCTCGAAGCGCTTGAGATCGGTCTCGGAGATCGTGATCAGCTCGCGCAGCCGCGCCAGGGTCGAGGCCATGTCCTCGACCTCCTCGGGGGTCACCACCAGCTGGTAGCTGGGGCGATTCTCCGCCAGCACCTCGCCGTTGCGGTCGAAGATCAGGCCGCGGGTAGGTGCCACCGGCATCAGCCGGATGCGGTTCTGTTCCGAAAGGGTGGAGAAGTGGCGGTGGTCCTCGACCTGCAGGAACCAGGCCCGCGCCGCCACCAGGCCGGTGAGCAGGAACACGGCCAGCACCGCCACCAGCACCCGGCGCACGACCATTCCCTGTTCCTGGCGATCGTCACGGATCTGTGGCTGGGCGGGCATGGGCTATCCGACGGCGGGGAAAGGGGTGGGCGTGGACGACGCGACCCGCCGGCCGGACACCGGCGGCGGGCCCGCAAGCATCACTGCTCCCGGTGGCGCCGGACGCTCTCCTCGATCTCGCGGCGCGCGGCCTCGGGGCCGTCCCAGTCTTCGACCTTCACCCACTTGTTGGGTTCCAGCGCCTTGTACTGCTCGAAGAAGTGCTTGATCTGCTGGACCAGGGCCTCGGGCAGGTCCTCGGGACGCTCGACGTGCTCGTACATGGGCGTGAGCTTGGTCAGCGGCACGGCCACCAGCTTGGCGTCCACGCCGGCCTCGTCGGTCATGTTGAGCACGCCGATGGGGCGGCAGGGGATGATGCTGCCGGGCATCAGGGGGGTGGGGGTGACCACCAGCACGTCCACGGGATCGCCGTCCTCGGAGAGGGTGTGGGGGACGAAACCGTAGTTGGCCGGGTAGTACATGGCCGTGCTCATGAAGCGATCCACCTCCAGGGCGCCGCTGTCCTTGTCCACCTCGTACTTCACGGGCGACCCCTGGGCGGGGATCTCGATGACCACGTTGATCTGGTTGGGGATGTCCTTGCCGGCAGAGACTTTGTCCAGGTTCATCGGGCTCACTTGCGGTTGGAATTCGGAGCCCGACAGTATACCCGTCCAGCGGGGGTGCTTCGATCCCCGCCGACCACCGGCGATTCGCGCCCGCGGGCGCGGCCCGACTTGCCCCGCGGCCGTCATCGGGGTTTACAATGCAGGCTTTGTCCGGGCGCCGGCAGCCGGCGCGACGAACCCCTTCCAGAGGATTGACAGAGCATGCGTATCGTACTCCTCGGGGCCCCCGGCTCCGGCAAGGGCACCCAGGCCGAGAAGCTCGTCGAGCACTACCGGCTCACCCACATCTCCACGGGCGACCTGCTGCGCGCCGAGGTGGCGGCCGGGACCACGCTCGGCCAGGAGGCCAAGGCGATCATGGACGCCGGCAAGCTGGTCTCCGACGAGATCGTGCTGGGCATGATCGACGCCAAGCTGGAAAACGACGTGGGCCCGGAAGGCTTCATCCTCGACGGCTTCCCGCGCACCCTCGACCAGGCCCGGGGCCTCGATGGCCTGCTGGAAAAGCTGGGCGAACCCCTGGACGCGGTGATCTACCTGGAGGTCGACGAGGAAGAGATCGTCGAGCGGCTGCTGGCACGCAAACGCGAGGACGACACCGAGGAGACCATCCGCAAGCGCATCGAGGTCTACCGCGACCAGACCGAGCCGCTGGTGCGCCACTACGAGAACGAGGGGCTGCTCAAGCGCGTTCAGGGCATGGGCGGCATCGACGACATCTTCATGCGCATCCTGGAAGCGCTCCAGGACGCCCGCTCCTGATCCTCCCGGGCATGCGGCCGGGCCGGCAAAGGGCTTGGTTGGCCATGCTGGCGCTGGCCGTGGTCCCGGCCGCGCCGGCCGCCGACTTCGGGCTCTGCGGACCCTTCGGGCCGGCCCAGCCCGCCTACTCCCCCCTGCCGCCCGGCTCGGGCACCCGCCTGGAAGCCGACCGCCTCACCGGCAACCCCGACACCGGCCTGTCGCTCACCGGTGACGTGGTCTATCGCAACGGGCCGGCCTGGGCGCGCAGCCCGTTCGTCGACTACCGGCTCGACCCGCGCCGGCTGGAACTCACCGGCGGGGTCAGTGCCCGCCACCGGGACCTGGCCCTGGAGGCCGACTCGGCGGTGATCCGGCCGGACGCGGACACCGCCGCGTTCCGTGCCGCCCACTACTGGCTCTTCCCGGCCCACGGCTACGGCTATGCCGACCTCGCCCGCCAGCTCGACCCCGAGCGCTACCGGCTGGACGGGGCCACCTTCTCCACCTGCCCGCGCGACGACCAGGACTGGCAACTGCGCGCGGCCCGGGTGGAGATCGACCAGGCCAGCGGCGTGGGCCGGGCACGCCACGCCCGGCTGGCCCTGCGCGGGGTGCCCGTGCTCTACAGCCCGTGGCTGAGTTTCCCCATCGACGACCGCCGCAAGTCCGGCTTTCTCACGCCCAGCTTCGGCAGCTCCACCCAGCGCGGCAACGAGCTGGCCACCCCCTACTACCTCAACCTCGCGCCCCACATGGACGCCACCATAACTCCCCGCTACATGAGCGACCGCGGGGTGATGCTGGGGGGCGAGTTCCGCTACCTCCATCCCCGGGGCCGCGCCCGTGCCGCGCTGGACTACCTGCCCGAGGACCGCGCCACCGACTCGGCCCGCCACCTGCTGGAGGTCGAGCACCGGGGCCGGTGGTCGGCCCACTGGGGCAGCCGCCTGGAGCTGCGGCGGGCCTCCGACGAACGCTACATGGAGGACTTCGGCGCCGATCTCGTCGGCATCAGCACCAACCACCTGGAATCGGTGCTCGACGTGGTCCACCGGCGGGGCGGCTGGACCAGCCGCCTGCGCCTGCAGGACTTCCAGACCGTCGACCCGGACATCGCCACCTTCGACGAGCCCTACTCGCGCCTGCCGCAGCTGCGGGTGACCGGTCACCAGCGCCTCGCCGGCGGCCTGCGGCTCGACCTGGCCGGCGAGTGGAGCCACTTCGACCATCCCGCCGCGGACCGCCCCACCGGCCACCGCCTCGACCTGCGCCCGCGCCTCTCGCTGCCCTGGCGCCGCCCGGGCCTGTACCTGGAACCGGCGGCCCTGTTCGACTACACGCTCTACCGGCTGGAGCGCGGCGACGGTGGACCCGAATCCATCGAGCGCAGCCTGCCGGGGCTTTCGCTCGACGGCGGCCTGGTCCTCGACCGCCGGCCGGCGGCCGGCGGTCGCTACCTGCGCACCCTCGAACCGCGACTGTTCTATCTCTACCGCCCGGCCGAGGACCAGGCCGCCATCCCGCTGTTCGACACCAGCCGCTATTCCTTCGGCTTTGCCCAGCTGTTCCGCGAACGCCGCTACACCGGACCCGACCGGGTGGGCGACGCCAACCGCCTGACCACCGCGCTCACCTGGCGCTGGAGCGACCTGGCCACCGATCGCGAAGCCTTCAGCGCGGGCCTCGGCCGCATCCACTACTTCGACGACCAGTCCGTGGGCCTGGAACCCGGCGCGGACCTGCGCGAGGCCGGCCAGTCCAACGTCGTCGGCGAGCTCGGTCTGCGCACCGCAGATGGCTGGCAGGCCCGCGTGACCGCGGAATGGGACCCCGAAGACAACCGCGTCCCGCAATGGCGCGGACACCTGGGCTACCGGGACGGGCACGGCACGGTGGCCAACCTCGGCTACCGCGCCCGCCGGCAGAGCACCGACGGGGAACCACTGCGCCAGAGCGATGTCTCCTTCGCCTACCCGGTCGGCCCCCGCTGGACCCTGCTCGGCCGGCACAACTACTCGTTCGCCGACGACCGGCTGATCGAGGCCCTCGCCGGGGTGGAGTACGAAAGCTGCTGCTGGGCCCTGCGCGGGGTCTGGCGCCGCTACGTCACCGACGAGGCCGATTTCTCCGACAGCATCTTCCTCCAGCTGGTGCTCAAGGGCCTGGGTGACGTGGGCCAGGAGGCCGGCGGGGTGCTGGAACATGATATTCTCGGCTACCAATCCGGATCGCACTAGAAAGGGATCACCTCATCGCCATGCTGTTGCGCAACCTCCTCCTCGGCCTGCTGATCGCGGCCGCCACCCTGCCCGCGCGGGCCGCCGAAGAGCAGTTCCTCGACCAGGTCATCGCCGTGGTCAACGACGACGTGATCACCGAACGCCAGCTGGTGGGCGAGATGCAGAGCATCGTCGACCGCCTGCGCGGCCAGGGCATCCAGCTGCCCCCGCGGGACGTCCTCACCCGCCAGGTGCTCGACCGCATGATCAATACCCGGCTGCAAATGCAGAAGGCCCGCGAGCTGGGCATCCAGGTGGACAGTATCACCCTCAACAACGCCGTCCGGGGCATCGCCCGCGACAACGGCATGAACCTCGAACAGTTCCGCCAGGCGCTGGCCGCCCAGGGCATGGAGTACACGCAGTTCCGCGAAGACGTGCGCACGCAGATGACCCTCGACCGCCTCCGGGAACAGGCGGTGGAACGCCGCGTGTCGGTCTCGGAAAAGGAGATCGACGACTTCCTCGCGCGCCGCGACCAGCAGTCCGACCGCAACACCGAGTATCGCCTGGAGCACATCCTCGTCGCCCTGCCCGAGGCCGCCTCGCCCGACGAGATCGACGCGGCCCGGGAGCGGGCCCGCGAGATCCTCGCCGAGCTGCGCGACGGCGCCGATTTCGCCGCCACCGCCATCCGCGTCTCCGACGGCCAGCAGGCCCTGCAGGGGGGCGACCTGGGCTGGCGGCCGGTGGGCCGCCTGCCCAGCCTGTTCGTCGACGCCGTCGACCGGATGGCCGTGGGCGAAATCCGCGGCCCCATCCAGGGCCCCAGCGGCTTCCACATCATCCGCCTGGCCGACCTGCGCAGCGGCGAACAGCGCCAGGTGATCACCGAGACCCGCGCCCGCCACATCCTGGTCCGCCCGGGCGACCAGGTCTCCGACACCCAGGCCCGCCTGCGGGTAGAGGAACTGCGCGCGCGCATCGAGGAAGGCGCCGATTTCGGCGAGCTCGCGCGCACCTACTCCGACGACCCGGGCTCGGCCGCCGAGGGCGGCGACCTGGGCTGGGTCACGCCGGGCGCCATGGTCGAGCCCTTCGAGAAGGCCATGGACGCCACCGCGGTGGGCGCGCTCAGCGAGCCGGTGCGCTCGCGCTTCGGCTGGCACGTGATCGAGGTGCTCGACCGCCGGCAGGTGGACAAGACCGACGCGCTGCGGCGCAAGGAGGCGCGCGAAGCCCTGCGCCAGCGCAAGATCGAGGAGGAAATGGAACTGTGGTTGCGCCGCCTGCGCGACGAGGCCTACATCGAGCTGGTCGATGCCCGGGACGCGGGCTGACACCATGCTTCCCCGCCTGGCCCTGACCCCCGGCGAACCCGCCGGCATCGGCCCCGACCTGGCCGTGGCCATCGCCCAGGGTCCGCTCGACGCCGAACTCGTGGCCGTCGCCGACCCCGGCCTGCTGCGCGACCGGGCACGCCGGCTGGGTCTGCCGCTGGCCATCGAACCCTTCGACCCGGCCGCCCCCCGCCGCCGGCATCGGCCGGGACACCTGCCCGTGCTGCCCGTGGAGCTGGCCCGGCCCGCCCGGGCCGGCCGCCTCGACCCCGCCAACGGCGCCTACGTGGTCGATACCCTGGAACGCGCCGTGGACGGCTGCCTGGCAGGGCGCTTCGACGCCCTGGTGACCGCCCCCGTGCACAAGGGCGTGATCAACGATGCCGGCATCCCCTTCACCGGCCACACCGAGCTGCTCGGCGAGCGTACCGGCGGGCGGCCGGTGATGATGCTCGCCGCCGGCGACCTGCGCGTGGCCCTGGTCACCACCCACCTGCCCCTGCGCGCGGTGGCCGAGGCCATCACCCCCGGGCGCCTGGAGCGGGTGCTCACCGAGCTCGACGCCGGCCTGCGGCGCGACTTCGGCCTGGCCGAACCGCACATCCGCGTCTGCGGCCTCAACCCCCATGCCGGCGAGGCCGGCCACATCGGCCGCGAGGAGATCGAGGTCATCGGCCCCGCGCTCGACCGCCTGCGTGCCCGCGGCATCCGCCTGGAGGGGCCGCTGCCGGCGGACACGCTGTTCACCCCGCGCCACCTCCAGGGCGCCGACGCGGTACTGGCCATGTACCACGACCAGGGCCTGCCGGTGCTCAAGCACGCCGGCTTCGGCCGCGCGGTCAACATCACCCTGGGACTGCCCATCGTGCGCACCTCGGTGGATCACGGCACGGCGCTGGAACTCGCCGGCACCGGCCGTGCCGAGAGCGGCTCGCTGGCCCAGGCGGTCACCACTGCCATCGCCATGGTCGGCCACCGCCGCGGGGCAGGCGGATGAGCCACCGCCCGCGCAAGCGCTTCGGCCAGCACTTCCTCCACGACGCCGGCGTGATCCGGCGCATCATCCGCCACGTGGACCCGCGCCCCGGCGACCGGATCGTGGAGATCGGCCCGGGCCTCGGCGCCCTCACCGCCCCCCTGCTGGAGACCACCGGGCGGCTCGAGGTGGTGGAACTCGACCGCGACGTCATCCCCCATCTCGAAAAGCGCTGCGCCGGGCTGGGCGAGCTGGTGGTCCACCAGGGCGACGCCCTGGGCTTCGACTTCGCCGCCCTGGCCGCGGCGGGCCAACCGCTGCGCCTGGTGGGCAACCTGCCCTACAACATCTCCACGCCGCTGATCTTCCACCTGCTGGAATCCGCCACCGGCATCCGCGACATGACCTTCATGCTCCAGGAGGAGGTGGTGCGCCGACTGGGGGCCGAGCCCGGGGGCAAGGACTACGGCCGACTGTCGGTGATGGTCCAGTACCGCTGCCGCGTGCGCTACCTGTTCCGGGTGCCGCCCGGGGCCTTCCGCCCGCCACCGCGGGTGGACTCGGCGGTGGTCTCGCTGGTGCCCTTCGACGAACCGCCGGTGGCGGTGGGCTGCGAGCGCCGCTTCGCCGAGATCGTCGCCCGGGCCTTCGGCCAGCGGCGCAAGACCCTCCGGCGCAGCCTGCGCGAGCGCCTGGCGCCGCCGGTCTTCGAGGCCGCCGGCATCGACTCGGGCCGCCGGCCGGAGACCCTCACGGTGGCAGAATTCGCCGCCCTCTCCCGCGCCGCCGGCGAAACCGAACGGGACGGGTAGGCCCGTCGAACCACCGCAACGGTTCTGGTACATTCGCGCCCTCCGCCCGCCCAAACCGCGAACGCGCAGACCCCATGGCCGAAGCCGACCACCACATCGAGATCCAGGTGGACACCCGCTACCTGGAAGCCCGCTCCGACCCGGACCAGGACCGCTACGCCTTCGCCTACACCGTCACCCTCACCAACCGGGGCCGCCAGGGGGCCCGGCTGCTGTCGCGCCACTGGGTGATCCGCGATGCCCACAACCGGGCGCGCGAGGTCTTCGGCGAGGGCGTGGTGGGCGAGACCCCCTACCTCGCCCCCGGCAAGAGCTACCGCTACTCCAGCGGAGCGGTGCTGGAGACCGAGCTGGGCACCATGGAGGGCGAATACCAGATGGTCGCCGACGACGGCGAACCCTTCGAGGCCGAGATCCCCCGCTTCACCCTCTCCATCCCTCGGACGTTGCACTAATCATGGCCATCTACGCCGTCGGCGATCTGCAGGGCTGCCTGGACCCGTTCCGTCGCCTGCTCGACCGGCTCGCCTTCGACCCGGCCGAGGACCGGCTCTGGCTGGTGGGCGACATCGTCAACCGCGGGCCGCAGTCGCTGGAATCCCTGCGGTTCGTGCGCGAGCTGGGCGAGGCCGCGGTCACCGTGCTGGGCAACCACGACCTGAACCTGCTGGCCGTGGCCTTCGGCAACCGCCGCCCGCGCAAGAAGGACACCCTCGACCCCATCCTCGAGGCCCCGGACCGCGACCCGCTGCTCGACTGGCTGCGCAGCCGCCCGCTGCTCCACCACGACCCGGCACTGGGCTTTGCCATGGTGCATGCCGGATTGGCGCCGGAATGGGACCTGGCGCAGGCCCGGGCCATGGCCCGCGAGGTGGAGGCCGCGCTTGCCGGGCCGGATTTCCGCACCCTGCTGGTGCAGATGTACGGCGACCGCCCGGATCGCTGGGACCCGGAACTGGAGGGCATCGAGCGCCTGCGTTTCGCCATCAACTGCTTCACCCGCCTGCGCTATCTCTCCCGCGACGGCGCCCTGCGGCTGGAGACCAAGGCCGCCCCGGGCCAGCAACCCGCCGACGAGCTTCCGTGGTTCGAGGCGCCCGGGCGGCGCTCGGCGGACACGCGCATCGTCTTCGGCCACTGGTCGACACTGGGGGCCCTGGAGAAGAACAACGCCTTCGCCACCGACACCGGCTGTGTCTGGGGCGGACGCCTCACCGCCCTGCGCCTGGACGCGCCCGAGCCGCGCTGGCTGGACGTGGACTGTCCCGGGGCGCAGAAACCGGGCTGAACACCGGCCGTGGGAGCGCCGTCCCCGGCGCGAATTCGCCAAGGAACCTCTGCACGAATCGATAGTGTCTCTGCGGGACCGCCAAGGGTCCAGATGCAAGGCGCAGCTCGCAGTGAATGGCCGTCGTTCCAGCTCCGCTGCGCTCCGCGCTCCGGCAGCATGCGGAGCAACCCGTGTTGCTCCGGTCTGC
>JAAZVP010000024.1 GCA_018623495.1 Halothiobacillus sp.
CCCACGGACAGTGGCCGGCCCGGGAGACCCACACCTTCCCCGTGGGAGCGGCGTCCCCGCCGCGAACCTTCCAGGGCGCCGGGGAACCCCCCGTTCGCGACCGGGAGGTCGCTCCCACGGACAGTGGCCGGCCCGGGAGACCCCCACCTTCACCGTGGGAGCGGCGTCCCCGCCGCGAACCTTCCAGGGCGCCGGGGAAACCCCCGCTCGCGACCGGGAGGTCGCTCCCACCGGCAGTGGCCGGCCCTGCGAGCGGCGCCCTACTCGGCGCGTTCCGTGCGGTCGCGCCCTTTGTCCGTGGCCAGGCTGAGCACGTCGTCGGCCCGGTCGATGAGCATGCGCAGGTTGTCGTCGGGGCGCATCTGGGTCACCCCGAGGCTGAGGGTGATGCTGCGCTCGGGCAGCACCTGGAGGCCCTGGACGACGGCACGGAGCTTCTCGGCCAGCTTGCCGGCGGCCGTCGAATCGGTGTTCGGCGCCAGGACCACGAATTTCTCGCCGCCGTACCGGAAGAGGATGTCGGAACCCCGCACGGCCATGGTCACCGCCTGGGCCACCGCCTCCAGCACCCGGTCGCCGGTCTCGTGGTCGAAATCGCGGTTGATGCGCGCGAAGTGGTCGATGTCGAACATGATCACCGACAGGGGGTAGCGGTACTGGCGCGCCCGGTTCATCTCGGCGCGCACCCGGCTGTCGAAGTCGCTGCGGTTGAGTGCGCCGGTGAGCATGTCGCGCCCCGCCTGCTGGTGGGCCGTGTTGACCCGCTCGCGCAGGCGGACGATGTGGGCCTCGCAGTCCTCGAGCTGGCGCCGCGACGAAACGGTCAGCACCTCGACGAAGAGCAGGGCAATGGCGATCACCAGCAGTCGCTGGAGGATCACCTCGATGCCCGGACCGGCCAGCGCATCCAGCGGGTTCAGCCCGCCGATGTCCACCAGCCAGTCCACCAGCGCCTGGGCGCCCCAGAGCACCAGCGCGAGCCCCACGTGAAGCCGGAGTCGGAATCCTTTCTGCGCCACCTCTCCCCCCTGGGCCGCGATCACCCCGCCTTTATACCACGGCCGCCGGTCAACCACGGAATGCCGCGGGCACGAGCGGCCCGTGGCCCACGAAAAAGGCCCCGGAAACCGGGGCCCTGTCGTTCAGCCTGATCCTGCCCGGGAGCCGGGGATCAGCCCTTGGCCTTGAGCAGCTCGTGGATGATCGGGTTGAGGATCAGCTCCATGGCATAACCCATCTTGGCCGCCGGGATCACCAGGGTGTTGCGGCGGGACATGAAGCTGTTGGGGATCATGTTGAGCAGGTACGGGAAGTCCATGCCGTACTTGTTCAGCATGTCCGGCTCGCGGAAGCGCACGATCACCAGCGACTCGTCCGGGGTGGGAATGTCGCGGGCGATGAACGGGTTGGAAGTGTCCACCGTGGGCACGCGCTGGAAGTTGATGTCGGTGCGCGAGAACTGCGGGGTGATGTAATTG
This sequence comes from Halothiobacillus sp., assembly GCA_018623495.1. GTDB lineage: Bacteria > Pseudomonadota > Gammaproteobacteria > JAAZVP01 > JAAZVP01 > JAAZVP01. Next base: position 1,479 of record JAAZVP010000024.1, read on the forward strand.
ATGTAGTCGGGCATCCGCCGCAGGATCGTGTCCACGGTCTTCTCGGGGGAGTAACCGCGCTCGGCGTGGTCGCGGTGGATCTTCTGGATCCACTCCAGGTTGACCACCGGCACCACGCCCACGCCCAGGTCGACGTACTGGGAGGGATCGTTGTTCTCGGTCTTCACCAGCCCGTGCAGGCCCTCGTAGAACAGCAGGTCGGAACCGCCCTCGATGTCTTCCCAGGGGGTGAACTCGCCGGGGCCGACGTCGGTGCCCAGGCGGGCGTTGTGGTGGGCGGCCTCTTCGTCGTTGTGCAGGTAGTAGCGACGCTTGCCGCTGCCCGTCTCGCCGTAGGTCTTGAACAGCTCCTCGAGCTTGTCGAAGCGGTTGCCGGTCTCGCCGAAGTGGCTCAGGTTCTCGCCGCGCTCGTCGGCCTCCTTGATCTTCTGGCGCATCTCCATGCGGTTGTAGCGATGGAAGCTGTCGCCCTCGATGATGACGGGGTCGATGCTCTCGCGGCGGAAGATGTGCTCGAAGGCGTTCTTGACGGTGGAGGTACCGGCACCGGAGGAACCGGTCACGGCCACGATGGGATGCTTCTTGGACATGGTCGCTCCTTTGGGTCTCTAGCAGTATGAAAACCGGATCCGCCGCCGCGGCGGCGGAAGAAAAACCCGCCGGGCCGGGGAGACCGCCTGCCGGATTCCGGCAGACACGACAGTCCGTCGCGGGCCATCCCCGACCCCAAAATGCCGCCCATCATACCCAAAGCGGGGAGCGAGGGCGAAGATTGCCCTCAGACGCGCTCGAACAGCAGGTCGTGCACCACGTGGCCCTTGCGCAGGCCGCGGCGCTCGAACTTCGTCTCCGGCCGGTAGGCCGGGCGGTCGGAATAGCGCCCCTCGCCGGCCCGGTTGCGGAAGGCCGATTCCGCGCCCACCACCTCCAGCATGTGCTCGGCGTAGTGTGCCCAGTCGGTGGCCAGGTGCAGCACGCCACCGTGGACCAGCTTGCGCGCCAGCAGCGCCACGAAGGGCGGCTGGACCAGGCGCCGCTTGTGGTGGCGCTTCTTCGGCCAGGGATCGGGAAACAGGATCTGCACGCGCGCCAGCGAGGCATCGGGGATGTTCTCCCGGAGCACTTCCACCGCGTCCCGGTCCATCACCCGGAGGTTCTCCAGGCCGGCCTCCTCGATGCGCATGAGCAGATGCCCCACGCCCGGCCGATGGACCTCGATGCCGAGGAAGTCGGTCTGCGGGTCGGCCGCGGCCATCGCCGCCAGCGACTCACCGTCGCCGAAACCGATCTCCAGCACCACGGGGGCCTCGCGGCCGAAAACCGCCGGGAAGCCCATCGGCCCCTGCGGCTCCAGCCCGAACTCCGGCCAGAGCACCTCCAGCGCGCGCTCCTGGCCGCGGGTCAGCCGGCCTTCACGACGCACGAAACTGCGGATCCGTCGATGCGGTTTCTCTTGCATAGCCAGGCAACGATTGGGAAAGCGCGCAGTCTACCAGCCGGAGCGGGAGAAGGCGCGCCCCGGCCCGCGGACACCCTTGCCCGTCGCGCCGCGGCGGATTAGACTCCCCGGCTCGGGCGGGTGTAGTTCAATGGTAGAACATCAGCTTCCCAAGCTGAGAACGTGGGTTCGATTCCCATCACCCGCTCCACCCCTTTCCAGCCCGGCCGGGATAGCTCAGTTGGTAGAGCAACGCATTCGTAATGCGTAGGTCCCCAGTTCGAGTCTGGGTCCCGGCACCATGCTTTCTCAGCAGCCATTCTTGTCGATATCCGCCTGCGCGCGGGAAACCCGCGGCCGACCGGTCGAGCTGATCACGATGGCCCGCGCATGTCGGGCATTGGCCGTGCCCGTGTCGTCACAGAGCGTGAAGGTCCCCATCTGGAACGCCCCGGACGGCTTGCGGGTCTGGCCCGTGGCTCGATAGGACACGGAGTCCGCCACATGGAAATTGCCCACCAGGGTGAATCCTTCGCGTAACGGGCCCGCCCTGCGAAGCACCACCTCGCCGGAATCCCGCTGGCCGTCTTCGTCGAGATCGACGAACACCGTCCAGCCGTTGGCCCAGTCGCCCTGCCGGCCGATGGTGAGCGTCCGGCCGCGCTTGATCGCCTCGGAACGACCGAGATGCAGCGTGCTCACGAAACGGTTGGCCTCGGCAACCAGCGCGTTGTGACGAATCCAGCCGGAAAAGGCCGGCACCCCCAGCGTCACGAGCGCGGCGACCAGCGCGACCGTCACCAGGAGTTCCATCAGCGTCAAACCGCGAATCCCTTGCATCGATGCTCCTCCGTGAGCAGAGGGCACGATCACCCTCGTTCATCTAGAATGGCTCAATCAGCCCCGCGGCCCCGACTGCCGCTCATCACGACTTCATGGCCGTCGATCGCGGCCATGTCGCCAGGACCCTCGATCAAGGCTAGCTTATGGACATGAAAACGAACCGCGGCTTCACACTCATCGAGTTGATGATCACGCTGGTGGTGGCCGCCATCCTGCTGACGGTGGCGATACCGAGCTTCTTCTCGGTGATCCAGAACAACCGGCTGACCACGGCGACCAACGCGTTCATCACGGCCATGACCCTTGCCCGGAGCGAGGCAGTCAAGCGCGGGGCCGACGTGATGGTCGACACGATCGACAGCTCGGACGGCAGCAACGAATGGGGCCGCGGATTCAGGGTCGGCATCGACGGCGACGGCGATGGAGCCATCGCCGCCGGCGAGGCCCTGCAGACCTGGCCGGCTTTCGAGGGCGGAATAACCCTGGACAGCGATGGAGACATCGCCAGTTTCACCTACGATGCCAACGGTGTCGTCGATTCAGGGGACACCCTCGACCTGTGTGACAGCCAGCGATCCGGAGAAACGGGCCGGGAGATCACCATTGCAAACACCGGCCGGGTCTCGGTCACCGACCGCTCTCTCAACTGCAGCTGAGACGATGATTGCCATGAACCTCAACCGACAATCGGGCGTGGGCATGATCGAGATCATGGTGACGACCCTGGTATTGGCCATCGGCCTGGTGGGCCTGGCCGCACTCAACCTCGAATCGGTCCGTGCCAATACCGACGCCATGAAACGCTCGCAGAACATCTGGGTAGTGGATTCCCTCGTCGAGCAGATGCACGCGAACCCGGCAGGCGCCCGCAATTACCTCAACGCGGACGACCCGCCGCTGCCGCCGTTCAAGGATGACGACGACACGCCCTGCGCTGAGAAACCCACAGACCATTGCAGTGACGGCGCAGAACTCTCCGGCAACGACCTGGATGAATGCCAGCAATTCCGGGAGGCGCTATGGAATGCCGCCTGCGCCACCAGTCTGGGTGCACCGGCTTCGGGCATCGTCGGCATGCCGGGAGGGACGCTCGACGTCCAGTGCCAGATGGGTGGTGACGGGCAATGTGATCCCGGAGACCCCGTGCAGCTCCAGGCCCAATGGACCAACAAGGTGGACCTGGACGATGACGACTCCGTGAGCACCATCACCCAGGTGATCGTCCCATGAACGCACAAAGGACAAACCCCGACCGCCGACAACAGGGCCTGACGCTCATCGAGATGATGATCGCCATGGTCCTCGGGCTCGTGCTGGTGGCCGGCGCCATCCAGTTGCTGGTGGCCAACAAGCAGAGCTATTTCCTGCAGGACGCCATGTCCCGCCTCCAGGAAAACGGTCGCTTCGCCCTCCAACTGCTGACGCGGGACGTCCGCATGGCGGGATTCCACGATCCCCTGGTGGGGCCGACTCCTCCCGCCTTCTACACGGATGCGGCGATCACCGGTGCTGCCGCCGCGGACAACCTGGGCGGCGGGGTCGGCGATCGGCTCTCCGTGCTGCGCCTGAACGATGCCGGCATCGCCAGCGACTGCCTCGGCCAGAATGCCACCAGCAACCAGGCCATCAATGTCTACTGGGTGGGCGACACCGACGGTGACGGCAACACCGAACTGCTCTGCCGGGGAGGCGACCCCATCGCCGGAAACTGGCTGGGGCCGGCGCAACCCCTCGTCGACGACGTGGAATCGCTTCAGGTGCAGTACGGTATCGACGGTGACGGCGATGGCAGCGTCGAGCAATACCAGACGGCCGACAACGTCGGCGACTGGGCCGAGGTAAGCACGGTGCGCCTGGCGCTCCTGCTCCGGACCAACCGCGACAATCTCCGCGAGGCCTCCAGCAAGACCTACACCCTGCTGGGACAGAACGTGTCCTCGCCGAATGACGGCCGCATCCGCAATGTCTTCGACACCACCGTGGTCCTACGGAACCGACTCCAATGAACGAACATCATCACAACGCTCGCTTCCCCGACAACCAGCGCGGCGTAGCCCTGGCCGTGAGCCTGGTGCTCCTGCTCGTCCTCTCGGTGGTGGCGATCACCGCCTCCAACGTCTCCCGCATGCAGGAAAAGATCTCGGGCAACACTCAGCAGGAGCGGACGACGTTCCAGGCCGGGTTCTCCGCCCTCAACGCCAAGATCGAGGAATTCAAGACGGACCCGGAAGACCTCAAGGACGCCATCGATGATGGCACCAAGAACCTTTCCCTGGACAGCGGCGCGAAGACCGCCGTCCTCGACAACGCGAACGTCAACCTGGACACCTTTCGGGCCACCCACATGGCCCAGGGGTGTCCGTACAAGTTCAGCTGCGACCACTTCGAAGGCCACTTCTTCGAACTCGACGCCCGAACCTCGATCTCCAACACCGGTGCCGTGACCGACCAGACCCAGGGCGCGCTCCGGGTGACGCCCAGGCCATGAACCGAAGACCGTCAAAAGGAGTGACCGGCATGAACCGCATCTTCACTCAGTCATTGATCCCGCTGCTCGGCGCCTTGATGCTCATGGCCGTTCCCGCGGTCAGCGCCGAAATGCGACATCCCGAGGCGGCCATCGAAGCCTTCAGTCTCGAAGCCATCGAGGACTCCGGAGAAGGCCTGGTCATCGAGGTTCAGGCCTGCGAGGCATGTGATTATCGGCGTTTCGAGGTGCGTCCAGAGACGCGCTTCATTCACCGGGGCAAGCCGACGAGCGCCGACGCACTGCCACGGAGAACGCCGGTCACGGGCACCGTCATCTACGACCGGGAAACGGAAAAGCTCACCAAGGTCATCTGGTGACCACGGCCTTTCGGAAACGTCCGCGTCGAGCGCAAGGAACAAAGCATTGAGGAGAACCATCATGGACAGCATCAACACCCAGCGCGTCGTTCTCTCGGCCTTCGTGGGCAGTCTCCTGTTCGCCCCCGTGGCCATGGGCGACGACACCGAGATCTACCTGCCCGACGAGAACATCTGGAAGCAGCCCAACGTGCTGTTCGTGATGGACACCTCGGGGAGCATGGCCTCGACGGTCCAGATCACGCCCGAGGACTACGACCCCACCCAGACCTACAGCGGCAACTGCAGCACGGACCGCATCTACTGGAGGGACAGCTCCAACGGTGAACCGAGCTGCGGGACGGACAACTGGATCACCGAGGACGCGTTCAAGTGCAACAGCGCACAAGGCGCACTGAACACTGCCGGCCACACCCAGCAAATCGATGCAGGGCAATTCAGAGAGCGGTGCAAGGAGCGGGTCTGCACCACGCGGTGGCGCGACCTGGATGACGACGAGCACAGCGAACCCGTGGAATGCCGCAATGACAGCGGCACCCACGGCGAGAACGACGGCTCGGCCGACGTCTACGCCACCAACGATGACGCTTCGGGCTGGTCATCCGACAGCGACGACGAAATCTACTGGCCCAACCGGGACGACTACAGCTTTTTCACCGGGAATTACCTCAACTACCTCGAAAGCGTGGGCACTGTCGAAAGGACCCGCCTGGAAGTCGTCCAGCAGATCGCCAGCGATCTCGTCGACAGCATGACCGGGATCAATATCGGGCTGATGCGCTTCGACGTGGACGAAGGCTATTACGATGGCTACAACGGTGGCTTCGTCGACGTGGCCGTCGATGACATCGAATCGGTTCGCTCCGAGTTCAAAACGGTCCTGAACAGCTACTCGGCCTACGGCAACACGCCCTTGAGCGAGACCTACTGGGAGGCCGCCCGCTATTTCCGGGGTGAAGGCCTGGACTTCGGCGATTCCAGCGAGCCACGTGAAAGCACGAGCGACTCCTACAGTGGCGGCAAATACATCTCGCCCATCCAGGACCCCTGCCAGAATAACTTCATCATCCTGTTCACCGACGGCCTGCCGACGGCCGACAAGGAGACGGACAACAGTTATCGGGTCCCCGACCTGATCGGCGGCAGCTGTTCATACACGGGCGACGCTGATGGCGACGGCGCCTGCATGGTGGACCTCGCCGAGTTCCTCTACGAAGAGGACCAGTTCAGCGACGCCGACTTCTCGCGGGACCTCAGCGCCTACGACGAGAGCACCCAGAAGATCGTCACCTACACCGTCGGCTTCCAGCTCGATGCCGGCATCCTGAGCGAGACCGCCAACAAGGGCGGCGGCAAGTACTACACCGCCGACACCTACGACGAACTGAAACAGGCACTCACCGAGATCTTCGTCGAGATCAAGGACTCCGCGGCCATATTCACCTCCCCGGGCGTGGCGGTGGACAACTTCAACCGGCTGCAGCACCGCAACCAGCTCTACTACGCGCTGTTCAAGCCGGCCTCCACCGCTAGTTGGCCGGGCAACTTCAAGCGCTACGAGCTGGCCTACAACACGACCTCGGAGACCTTCGAGATCGTCGACGTGAACGACGACGCGGCGATCGATCCCCAGACCGGCTTCTTCCGCCAGGGCGCGCAGAGCCACTGGAGCGACGAGGCCGACGGCAACTACGTCGAAAAGGGCGGGGCCGCCAACGAGCTGACGCTTTCCCGCAACATCTACACCTATACCGGCTCGAAAGACAGCCTTACCGACAGCAGCAATGAGCTTTCCGAGACCAACTCGGCCATCACCAAGGCCATGCTGGGCATTCCCTCCGCCACCGACGCCGAGCGGGAGAAGGTCCTCGAGTGGGCACGCGGCGTGGACGTGAACGACATCGACGACGACGGTTCGAGCACCGATGCCTGCACCCGGCTGGGTGACCCCCTCCACGGCGAACCCATCCTGGTGACCTACGGCGGCACCGAGGACTCGCCGGACATCACCATGTTCAGTATCACCAACGACGGCTATCTCCACGCCTTCGACCCCGACGACGGCAGCGAAGAATTCGCCTTCGTCCCGCAGGACCTGCTGATCAACCTGCCGACACTGATGGAGAACCCCGAGGGCAGCGGCAAGGTCTACGGCCTGGACGGGCCGCTGGAGTTCTACCGCCAGGAATCCTCCGACGACGGGATCGAGATCGAGGCCGACGAAGGGGACAAGGTATATGTCTTCGCCGGCATGCGCCGCGGTGGCCGCAACTACTATGGCCTGGACGTGACCGACCGTGACGCCCCGGAACGCCTTTGGGCCATCAAGGGCGGCAGCGGCGACTTCGCCGAGCTGGGCGAAACCTGGTCCGCCCCCAGGGTCGCCAGGATGCGCTGGAACGACGGCAGCCTGAAGACCGTGCTCATCTTCGGCGGCGGCTACGACGACGCCCAGGATGCCGAGGGGGCGCCGGTTGCGGACAGCCAGGGTCGTGCGATTTACATCGTCGACATGGAGACGGGCAGTCGCCTGTGGTGGGCCGGGCCTTCCGGCTCCGGGGCCGACCTGGAACTCGCGAGCCTCACGAACTCCATCCCCGGGGACGTGATGCCCGCCGATATCAATGCTGACGGCCTCGTGGACATCATCTTTGCCTCCGACACGGCCGGCCAGGTATTCCGCATGGACGTCGCCTACCAGGACACGGACAACGACCAGACCGTGGACACGCTGGACACCATTACCGGCGGCCGCATCGCCAATCTCGGCGGCGACGATGCCGATGACAACCGTCGCTTCTACAACACCCCCGACGTGACCGTGATGAAGGACCCCAGCGGGGACTACATCGCCATCACCATCGGCTCCGGTCTGCGGGCCCATCCGCTCAACACCACCATCAACGACCGCTTCTACGTCCTCGAGGACCATGCCGTCTACGGCCCGCCCAAGGATGACGACGGCAACGTCAGCTACACCACCGTGACCGAGAGCGACCTCTACGACGCCACCGCCAACACGATCGGTGAGGGCGCCGACGACGCAGCCTCGACGGCCCGGACGGCACTCGACAACCAGAACGGCTGGTTCATCAAGCTCGAGGAGGAAGGCGAGAAGGTGCTCGGCTCTTCCAACGTCTTCAACGGGCGACTGCTGTTCACCACCTTCATTCCCAGCAGCGATCCCGCGGCCGTCTGTGGCACCAAGAACGGGTATTCCCGCATGTACCTTGTCGACCTGAAGGATGCCACGCCGGTTGCCAATTTCGACGGCAAGGGCACCGACGATGCGCTGACCAAGAGTGATCGCTTCCTGACGATGAAGCGTGGCGGCATCGCCCCCGAACCCCAGGTGCTGCTGGTACCCAAGGACGATGGCGATGCCAACACCGAGGACCCCATCGAGCCGGTGGTGACGGTGGGTTCGGAGACGCCCATCGAGGACTGGAAGAAGGATCGCCTGGAGGAGTGCACTGGTGACGACTGCCCCGACGCCGACGACCCGGTACTCAACCCCCTGGGCGAACTGCCGCCGATCACGCGGACCTATTGGCGGGAAAACGACAAGTAAGGAGGCGATAACGCCATGCAGTATGCGCCGCACCGGAAGGCCGGCCTCGGCTTCACCCTGATCGAGCTGATGATCACGGTGGCCATCCTGGCCATCATCGTCTCCATCGCCTATCCCTCCTACCAGGAGCAGGTGCGCAAATCGAGGCGCGCCGACGGGCAGTCGATGCTCATGCAGGTGATGCAGGCCCAGGAACGCCACTACACGGAGAACTACACCTACACTACCGACCTCGACTCCAGTGGCGATGCCGGGGAACTCGGCCTGGATGGTTCGGGCGCCTCCGCCGGCAACGTCCTCTCCGACGAGGAGCACTATGAGATCAGCGCCGCGGCCTGCGGGGGCGGCATCGGTGAATGCGTACAGCTCACCGCCACGCCCCGGAAGGACCAGGCCAATGACGGCTGCGGCAACCTGACCCTCGACTCGACGGGCGACAAGGGCAGGACCGGAAGCACCCCGCTCGAGCAGTGCTGGTAGCCCGGTCGAGCACCGTTTTCGGGGCTGCTTGATACGGCCTGGCAACCTGGCGGTCGCCGGCGGCATTCCGCCCGTCGAGCGACTATGCTTGTAGGTGGCGGTGGAAATCGCCCCGGCCACCGAAGACCCGGCAGGGGCAAGTCATTGGAGTACGACACGGAAGGGGTAAGGGCCTTCATGAACGCCATTCCATCCCGGTCTCTTCCAGGGCAGCGAAAGAGTCGGCCCCAGCAAGGCTTCACCCTGCTCGAGGTACTGATCACGGCCGTCATCCTGGCGATCGGTCTGCTGGGCCTGGCCGCGCTGCAGACCGCGGCGCTGCGCAGCAACGATGGCGCCTACATGCGCAGCCAGGCCACCATCCTCGCCTACGACATGCTCGACCGCATGCGCGCCAACCGCGAAGCGGCCCTCGCCGGTGACTACGACATCAACCTGAGCGCCGCGGCACCCTCGGGCGGATCGGTGGCCGACGAAGACCTCCAGAACTGGCTGGACGATCTGCAATCCACCCTGCCGGCCGGCGACGGCGCGGTCGACTGTCCCGCCGGCGCCGCCTGCCGGATCACCGTCGTCTGGAACGACCTGCGGGCCAATGGCGACACCACCGCTTCCTGGATCATGGAGGCTCGCCTATGACCCCGAAAACCGCCTTTGCCGGCCGCTTTCCCCGGTCCCGGGCGGCGGGCCTCACGCTGGTGGAGCTGCTCATCGGCATCACCCTGGGCCTGGTCCTGGTGGCGGGCATGATCCAGCTCTTCATCAGCAACAAGGCCAGCTACCAGCTCAACGAGAGCATGTCCCGCGTCCAGGAAAACGGGCGTTTCGCGGTGCAGATGCTCAACGACTGGACACGCGGGGCCGGCTTCATCGGCTGCACCCACGAGGTGGAGACGATCGGCAACGCGCTTGCCGGATCGGCACCGACCTACGGCTTCACGGGGACCTTCGATCCCCGCCAGCCGCTTGCCGGCTGGGAATACACCGCCACGGCCGACGGCGACAACCTGGCGCTGGCCGAGAATGCCCCGACCCAGGCCAATGACAGCGGCAACCTGCTGACCACCGCCGGCAACATCGATCTGCCGGCCTTCGCCATCGTCCCCGGCTCGGACGTGCTGATGACCTGGAGTGCCGGGCGACACTCGGCGCCGCTCAACGACATCGTCAACCCCGGGGCCCTGCCGACCACGCTGGAGACCCAGTTTCCGAGCGGCATCCGCGCCGGGGACATCGTCGTGGTCTCCGACTGCGACCAGGGGGCCAGCTGGGCCCAGGTATGCTCGCTCTCGGGTGACGACCTGGTGCTCTCCGGCAGCTGTTCGCCGGGCAACACCCGCCCGCCGGCGGTGGTCGCCGACCATGGCCCGGTCGTCGGGGCGATGGAGGCCAGCATCTTTTTCGTCGGCAAGGAAGACGACGATCCAGTCAATCCGCCGACCCTCTTTCGACTCTCGCTCGATCCCGACGGCACCGCGGACACGCTCGAGGCCCTGGTCGAGGGCGTCGAGAGCCTGCAGATCACCTACGGCGAGGACGGTGGCGACAGCGACCGGGATGCCGATGTCTACCACGCCGCGGACCAGGTCGGCGACTGGGAGGACGTCGTCGCGGTGCGGATGGGCCTGCTGCTGCGCTCGGACAACACCACCGTCCAGTCGCGCATGTCACGCACCCATGACCTGCTCGGGGTGAACGTCACCACCCCGGCCGACCGCCACTTGCGCCACGTGTTTCGCGTCAACAACGCCATTCGCAACAACCTGCCGTGAGCCGCAACGCCATGCCCGAGCGCAATCTCCCAAGCAGCAGCCGCTTTTTCCGCCGGGGCCAGGTCCTGGTCATCAGCCTGATCGTGCTGCTGCTGCTCACCATCATCGGCGTCACGGCCATGCGCACCACCACGCTGCAAGAGCGGATGGCGGGCAACCTGCGCGACCAGACCCTGGCCTTCCAGGCCGCGGAGAGCGGCCTGCGGGATGCCGAGCAGTGGCTCGACGACCAGGTGACCGAACCGGTGCCGGTTTCGCCGCCCTGCCCCTCGGGCCAGACCTGTCACGTCTACGAGGCCGACAGCCTCACCGACCTGCTCTCCCGGGACCCGGCATGGTGGGAGGCCAACGGCATCGAGTACGGCACCGAGGGCAGCACGGACATTGCCGGGGTCGCCGCCGATCCGCGCTACGTGACCGAATCCGAGGCCTTCATCCGCGACAGCCTGCGGATCGGCCACGAAGTCGCCACCGGCCGCAACGTCTACCGTTCCACGGCGCGCGCCACGGGTGGCAGCGCCAACGCGGTGCGCACGGTGCAGGGCACCTATGTGCGCCGGTTCAATTAGCCTCGCCGGCCGGCTGACTCCCGGGTCGGGGCAATGATCGCGATCAGCGAAACGAGGGCTGAAGGCATGAACAACGCGATCCGCAAGACACTGATGGCCACCGCCGTGGCCGGCACCCTGGCCACCGCCGGGCCGCTGCAGGCCGAGCCGCTCGCCATCTCCGAGATCCCCCTGAGCGTCTCCAGCAGCGTCCAGCCCAACGTGATGCTGCTGATCGACGACTCGGGCAGCATGGACAACATCATCTGGGCAGAGGGCTTCGACCCCACCGTGAGCTACCCCTACTGGGGCGGAGGCTACTGGAGCTCGACGAGCGGCAACGTCCACCTCTCTTCGCTCCCCGAGTACTACGGCGCGGGCGGCAACTGGTTCCGGGGCTACCGCAACGGCAGCTACAAGTACCTGCGGCTGCCCGACCCCGTGGGCTATGAAAACACCCGCTACTCGGGCAACTACCTGAACTATCTGTTCTCGACCTACGACAACTGGACCGATCTCAGCGACGGCGACATCCCCGACGACTACCGGATGAACGTGGCCCGCGACGTGGCCCGCCAGATCGTCACCGAGACCCCCGGCATGCGCTTCGGCGTGAGCTCGTTCAACTACAGCCAGGGCGGCTCCATCGATGCCGAGTGCGGCGCACCGGAAAGCGAGCTCACCGACGCCATCGACGACCTCTACTCCTCCAACTGGACCCCGCTGGCGGAGAGCTTCTACGAGGTGACGCGCTACTTCCGCGGGCTCGACGGCGAGTACGACAACGTCGACTACACCAGCCCCATCCAGTACCGCTGCCAGAAGAACTTCTCCATCGTCATCACCGACGGCTATCCCACCTACGACACGGACCTCGACTCGGTGAGCGACCCCGACGACGGTGGCCAGCTGCCCGACTGGGACGGCGAGGCGCCGGCGACCGACGCGTCCGACTACCCCAACTTCCCGCAGTACTCGGACGGTTTCGGCCCCGACCAGGGCAACGCCAGCGACGAGGGCTATGCCCTGTTCCTCGACGATGTCGCCAAGTTCGCCTGGGACATCGACTTCATCACCTCCGGCACCGACGACGCCGGCGTGAGCTACGAGGACCCGGCCTTCGACCAGCAGCATCTCTCCACCTACACGGTGGGCTTCGCCACCAGCAACCAGATGCTCGAGGACGCCGCCGAATACGGCCACGCGCGCTACTACACGGCCGACAACGCCGCCCAGCTCACCGCCGCGCTGCAAGCGGCCATCGCCGACATCCTCGCGCGCCTCGGCTCGTCCTCGTCGGCGGCCTCCAACACCGGCTTCGTCAGCAGCGGCGCGCGGGTCTACCAGGCCCGCTTCAACAGCACCGACTGGAGCGGCGAACTGCTCGCCTTCGACCTGGTCACCGACCCCACCGATCCCGCCTATGGCCAGCTGCTGCACACCGGCACCGGGCCGGACGGTGCCCAGTGGGAGGCCGGCAACCGCATCGACTGCACCGGCATCGAGGGCGACACGCGCTGCACCAACCGCCACATCCTGACCTTCAACGCCGGCGGCGTGCCCTTCCGCTGGGACGACCTGGGCACCGACCAGCGCAATGCCCTCGGCACCACCGAGACCCGGCAGAAGGCCGTCCTCAACTACCTGCGCGGCGACCAGGACCTGGAGGGTCCCGCCGCCGACGACTTCCGCCCGCGCGACAGCCTGCTCGGCGACATCGTCCACTCCAGCCCGCGCTACGTGGCCGGGCCGAACTTCCGCTACCCGGCCAACTGGCCGGGCGCCTCGCCGCCCGAGGACGGCCACCCCTACGCCGACTTCCGCAGCGCCCACGACGACCGCGACCCGATGCTCTACGTGGGCGCCAACGACGGCATGCTGCACGCCTTCGACGCCATCACCGGGGACGAGCGGCTGGCCTACGTGCCCTCGCCGGTCATCGAGACCGCCGCGCACCTGGCCGATCCCGACTACGGCCACCGCTTCTCGGTCGACGGCACCCCCACCGTCATCGACGCCTTCTTCGACGGGGCGTGGCACAGCGTGCTCGCCGGCGGGCTCAACAAGGGTGGACAGGGCATCTACGCCCTCGACGTCAGCGACCCGGACAGCGACTTCACCGAGGCCCAGGCGGGCAGCGTGGCCCTCTGGGAATTCACCGACGCCGATGATGCCGACCTCGGCTATACCTACAGCCAGCCGGCCATCGCGCGCATGGCCAACGGCCAGTGGGCGGTGATCTTCGGCAACGGCTACAACAACACCGAGGCCGACGGCAACGCCAGCTCCACCGGCCACGCCGTGCTCTACATCGCCTTCATCGGCGCCGGCCTCGACGGCTGGAGCAGCGGCGACTTCATCAAGATCGACACCGGCAGCGGCAGCGTGGACACGCCCAACGGGCTGGCGACCGTCGCGCCCATCGACCTCGACGGCAACCACGTCGTCGACGCCATCTATGCCGGCGACCTGCGCGGCAACCTGTGGAAATTCGACGTGGACAGCAGCGACAGCTCGGCGTGGGGCTCGGCCTTCACCGCGGGCGGCGCCCCCCGGCCCCTGTTCACCGCCTGCAGCGCCGATACCTGCTCGGCCGCCAACCGCCAGCCCATCACCACCCGCCCCGAGGTGGGCCGGGCGGCCGGGCGGCCGGGCGTGATGGTCTACTTCGGCACCGGCAAGTACCTGGAGACCACCGACAGCGCACCCGAGAACCCCGGCATCGAGAGCTTCTACGGCATCCACGACCCGCTCGACGGCAGCCGCGTGGACAGCCGCTCCCAGCTTCTGGAACAGGAAGTCCTGCTGCACGACACCAGCAGCTTCGACACCGAGGTCCGGGTCACCAGCGACTACCCGCTGGCCGCCGACGACCGCGGCTGGTACCTCGACCTCACGCCGCCGGGCGGCAGCGCCACCGGCGAACGCCAGGTGACCAACTCGGTCCTGCGGGCCGGGCGCATCATCTTCACCACGCTCACGCCGGGGGACGACCCCTGCGTGCCGGGCGGTCGCAGCTGGCTGATGGAGCTCGACCCGGCCAACGGGGGCCGGCTGGGCTTCACCCCGTTCGACCTCGACGGCAACCGGATCTTCGACCAGGACGACTACGCCACCATCACCGAGGGCGGCGAGGAGGTCCTGGTACCGGTCTCCGGCGAGATCCTGGACGTGGGCGGGGCCGCCACACCCAGCTTCATGGCCGGCGAGGACGGCCAGGAATTCGCCTACATCTCCGGCGACCCCATCGGGGACATGATGGGCGGGCCGCAAGCCCTGGTACTCAACCCCGGCGGGCAGGTCGAGGGACGCCAGTCCTGGACGCAGCCCACCGGGGCCCGCTGAAGCCTCATCCGGGAGTAACGCGCGATGGGAAACGGGAAAACACGCGCCATCGTCGCCGCGGGGCTGCTGGGGATCGCCCCCGCGGCACCCGTGGTCGTGGCCCAGGAGACGCCCAGGACCGCCGAAACGGAAGACGGCCTCCGCCACGGCGAGATCGAGCACACCTGCGGCGCACGGGAGATCGCCATCAACGGCCGCGCGCATCGGCTGGCCGCGGACGTCGCCATCCGGGTCCAGGGCAGCGGGGAGAACCTCCCCGCGGAGGCCCTGCAGGCCGGCATGCCCGTCCGCTACCGGATCGCCGAAACCCCGGCGACCGACGACGCCGCGGCCGCCGAGGCCCGGAGGCCGCCGCCCCTGCCGGTGATCACCGAGATCCGGATCCTGCCACGTTGACCGGACCGGCGACGGCCGCGGCAACCGCCGCTGCGCTGGTGCCCGAACGCGGGCCGGGCGAGGGAGGGAACCGGCGTGCCGGGCGACCTGCCGGGAAGGCCTCAGCGGAGGGCGCGGGGCAGGGCGAACACCACGTTCTCCTCCACGCCGGGGGCCGCGGCGGCCAGGCGACCACCCCAGCCCTGCAGGCGTTCCACCACGTCACTCACCAGCACCTCCGGTGCCGAGGCCCCGGCGGTGACGCCCACGGCCTCGCACTCGGCGAGCCAGTTGCGGTCGATCGCGTCGGCGTCGTCGATCAGGTGGGCCTCAACGCCCATCTTCTCGGCGATCTCGCGCAGGCGGTTGGAGTTGGAACTGTTGGGTGAGCCCACCACCAGCACCAGGTCACTCTCCGAGGCCAGCGCCTTGACCGCGTCCTGGCGGTTCTGGGTGGCATAGCAGATGTCGTCCTTGCGCGGGCCGCGGATCGACGGGAAACGTTCGCGCAGGGCGTCGATCACCCCCTGGGTGTCGTCCACGGAGAGGGTGGTCTGGGTGACAAACGCCAGCCGCTGGGGGTCGTTGACCGCCAGCGCCGCGACGTCGGCCGGCTTCTCCACCAGGTGGATGGCCCCGCCGGCCCGGGTGTCGTAGTGGCCCATGGTGCCCTCCACCTCCGGGTGCCCCGCGTGGCCGATCAGGACCACGTCGAAACCCTCGCGGGCATGGCGGGCCACCTCCATGTGCACCTTGGTCACCAGCGGGCAGGTGGCGTCGAAGACCGTCAGGTCGCGTCGCGCCGCTTCCTCGTGGATCGCCCGCGACACGCCGTGGGCGGAGAAGATCAGCGTCGCCCCGTCGGGGACCTCGGCGAGCTCCTCGATGAACACCGCCCCCTTCTCCCGCAGACCGTCCACGATGTAGCGGTTGTGCACGATCTCGTGGCGAACGTGGATCGGCGCGCCGAAGAGCTCCAGCGCGCGCTCGACGATGTCGATGGCGCGGTCCACCCCGGCGCAGAAACCGCGGGGATTGGCGAGCTTGATTTCCATGACCGTCAAATCCGAGTAAATGGGTAGGGATTGGGACGAGTTTACAGGTTGGGGGCAGAAGGCTGAAAGCCGGAAGCGGGAAGCGCCTCGACGTTGACTTGCTGCCGGCGTCAGCCTTCCGGCTTCTCGCTCCCCGCCTCGTCCGCCGGGTTCTCGATTTCGAGGATCTTTACCCGGAAGGCCACCTCGTGGCCGGCGAGGGGATGGCTGAAGTCGACCTTGACGACGCCCTCGCCGACTTCCACCACGGTGCCGGGGACCGAGTCGCCGGTGGGCGTGGCGAAGTCGATCACCAGGCCCGGCTCGGGCTCGATGTCGGCGGGGAAATCCTTGCGCGGGAGGTCGTGGACGTTGCCCGGGTCGCGGTAGCCGAAGGCCAGGGCCGGCTCGATCTCCACCGCGTGCTCCTCGCCCTCGTGCAGGCCCAGCAGGGCCATTTCCAGGCCCTCGACCAGGGTGCCGTCGCCCATCCGGAAGGTGATGGGATCGTCGTCGAAGGTGGAATCGGCCACCGGGCCCCCGGCGATGCCCAGCTCGAAGTGCATGGTCACGCGGCTGCGCCGGCCGATCATGGGTCGCTCGTCAGTCATCTGCCTTCTCCTCGCTGCGGCCGCGGGCATCCGCCAGGCTGGTGATCAGCAGGATGACCACGCCCACGGTGATGGCGCTGTCGGCGATGTTGAACGCCGGCCAGTGGCTCTCGCCCCAGTAGAGGTCGATGAAATCGACCACGTGACCGTAGGAGAGCCGGTCCACCAGGTTGCCGATGGCCCCGCCCAGCACCAGCGCCAGGCCGGCCCCCGTCCAGCGCTCGCCGACCCGCAGCCGGGCGATCCAGACCACGATCAGCGCGCTCACGGCGATCGAGATCAGCACGAAGAACCAGCGTTGCCAGCCACCGGCATCGCTGAGAAAACTGAACGCCGCACCGGTGTTGTGCAGCAGGGTGAGGTTGAACGAGGGCAGCACCGACACGGGCCGGGCATATTCCAGGCCATGGCTCGCCGCCCACTTGGTCAGCTGGTCGACGAGCAGTACACCCGCCGACAGCCACAGCCACCCGAGATTGCTCCAGCGCACGCGCTTCTCCGTTGCCGCCCGGTCAGACGAAGCGCCGCTGCTCACCGTCACCCTCGACGTTCTCCACGCAGCGGCCGCAGAGTTCCGGGTGGTCGGTGTGCCGGCCCACGTCGGCGCGATGGTGCCAGCAGCGCACGCACTTGGCATGCTCGCTGGGCCGGGCGAGGATCGCCAGCGCCGTGCCGTCGTCGAGCTCGGCGTCGACGGCCCCGTCGGGCCGGGCCCGGAGCGGATGCACCCGGGCCTCGGAGGTCAGCAGGGCGAAGCGCAGCTCGTCGCCCAGCTGCCCCAGGTCGTCGTGCAGCGGGCCGTCGCAGTAGATGTCGACCTCGGCGGCCAGCGAGGCACCGATGCGCCCGTCCTTGCGCAGCAGCTCGAGCTGGCGGTCGACCCGCTCGCGGACCTCCATCACCCGGCGCCAGAATCCGGCGTTCATGGGCGCATCATCCGCCAGCTCGGCGAGACGCCCGTACCAGGTGGTGAGAAAGACGGCCTCCTCGCGCTCGCCGGGGATGTGCTCCCAGATCTCGTCGGCGGTGAAGCACAGGATCGGCGCCATCCAGCGGACCATGGCCTCGACGATGTGGTACATCGCCGTCTGGCAGGAGCGCCGCGCCAGGCTGTCGGGCGGGGTGGTGTACTGGCGGTCCTTGATCACGTCGAGGTAGAAGCCCCCCATCTCCACCGAGCAGAAGTTGTGCAGCCGCTGGTAGATCAGGTGGAAGTTGTAGTCCTCGTAGGCGCAGGCGATCTCCTCCTGCAGCCGGCGGGCGTGGTCCACCGCCCAGCGGTCCAGGGCCAGCATCTCCTCGGCGGCCACGGCATGCTCGGCCGGGTCGAAACCGTTGAGGTTGCCCAGCAGGAAGCGGGCCGTGTTGCGGATGCGGCGGTAGGCATCGGCGGTGCGCTTGAGGATCTCGTCGGAGACGCTCATCTCCGCGGAGTAGTCGGTGCCCGCCACCCACAGGCGCAGGATGTCGGCGCCGAGCTTCTTGAACACGTCCTGCGGCGCCACCACGTTGCCCGCGGACTTGGACATCTTGCGGCCCTCGGCGTCCACGGTGAAGCCGTGGGTGAGCACGCCCTTGTAGGGGGCGACGTCGTTCATGGCCACCGAGGTGAGCAGCGAGGACTGGAACCAGCCCCGGTGCTGGTCCGAGCCTTCCAGGTAGAGGTCGGCGGGGAAGTCCAGGTTGTCCCGGGCCTCCAGCACGCAGGCGTGGGTCACGCCGGAGTCGAACCAGACGTCGAGCGTGTCGGTGATCTTTTCAAAGTCGTCACCTTCGTCGCCCAGCAGGTCCCGGGGATCCAGCTCGAACCAGTAGTCGATGCCCTCCTCGGCCACGCGGTCGGCCACGGTCCGCATCAGCGACTGGCTGTCGGGATGCGGCTCGCCGGTCTGGCGGTGGACGAACAGGGTGATGGGCACACCCCAGGTCCGCTGGCGGGAAATGCACCAGTCCGGGCGGTTGGCCACCATGGACTCGATCCGGTTGCGGCCCCAGTCGGGCATCCAGTGCACCTTGCGGATGGCTTCCATGGCGGCGTCACGCAGCCCGGCCCGGTCCATGGTGATGCCCTGGCCGGTGTTCCCGGCAGGTCCAGGATGCTCACCGTCCATGGTGCTGCCCTGGCCCTTGTTCCCGACAGGGCCAGGGTACTCACCGTCCATGGTGATAAACCACTGGGGTGTGGCACGAAAGATCAGCGGGGTCTTGGTGCGCCAGCAGTGCGGGTAGCTGTGGGTGATGGTCTCGCGGTGGAGCAGTGCCCCCTTCTCGCGCAGTACCTCGAGGATGTGGTCGTCCACCTCGAGCACGTTCTCGCCGGCGAACAGCGGCGTGCCCTCGACGTAGTAGCCCTGGGCATCGACCGGGTTGTCCACCTCCAGGCCGTAGGCCTCGCCGACCTCGA
Organism: Halothiobacillus sp.; assembly: GCA_018623495.1. GTDB lineage: Bacteria > Pseudomonadota > Gammaproteobacteria > JAAZVP01 > JAAZVP01 > JAAZVP01. Next base: position 20,747 of record JAAZVP010000024.1, read on the forward strand.
AGTCCTCCACCCCGTGGCCCGGCGCGGTGTGCACGCAGCCGGTGCCCGCATCCAGGGTGACGTGATCGCCCAGCACCACGGGCACCTCGCGATCATAGAAGGGGTGGTGAAGCTGCAGGTGCTCCAGGGCCGCGCCCCGGCAACGACCCACCACGGCGTGGTCCTCGACGCCCACGCGCTCGAGCACCTCGTCCACCAGCTCCTCGGCCAGCAGCAGGCGCTCCGGGCCCCGCTCGGAGCGGATCTGGACCAGCGCGTACTCCAGCCCGGGATTGACCGCCACGGCCCGGTTGGCCGGCAGGGTCCAGGGCGTGGTGGTCCAGATGACCACCGACACCGGCCCCTCGCCCTCGGCCCCGCAGGCGGCCTCCACGGCCTCGTCGTCCACCGCCGCGAAGCGCACGTCGATGGCGTTGGACTGCTTGTCCTGGTACTCCACCTCGGCCTCGGCCAGGGCCGAGGCCCCGCCCACGCTCCAGTAGACCGGCTTGAAGCCGCGGTGGAGATGACCCTTGTCGATGATCCGCGCCAGCGAGCGGATGATCTCGGCCTCGAAGCGCGGGTCCATGGTCAGGTAGGGGTCGTCCCACTCGCCGAACACGCCCAGGCGCTGGAAGTCCTTCTTCTGGCGCTCCACCTGGGAGCCGGCGAACTCGCGGCACTTCTGGCGGAACGTGCGGAAATCCAGCTTGCGGCCCGGCTTGCCGTGCTTTTTCTCCACCTGCAGCTCGATGGGCAGGCCGTGGCAGTCCCAGCCGGGGACGTAGGGCGCGTCATAACCGGCGAGCGTCTTGCTCTTGGTGATGATGTCCTTGAGGATCTTGTTGACGGCGTGACCGATGTGGATGTCGCCGTTGGCATACGGCGGGCCGTCGTGCAGCGTGAACCGCGGACGATCCGCCGCCTGCTCGCGCATCTTCTGGTAGATGCCGAGCTCGTTCCACCGCGCCAGGCGCTCGGGCTCGCGCTGGGCGAGGTTGCCGCGCATGGGGAACTTCGTCTTCGGCAGGTTCAGCGTGTGTTTGTAGTCAGCCACGGTCGGTCACACCCGGAATACTCGGCATTGGCGAAGGGGTTTCAGGGGCGCCGGCCTCGGCGAAGAACCGCCGGGCCGCCGCCACGTCGTCATGGATCTGGTCGCGCAGGGCCGCCAGGCCGTCGAACCGGCGCTCGTCGCGCAGTCGGCGGCAGAAGGCGACCTCCAGCAGGCGGCCGTAGAGCGCGCCCTGGAAGTCGAGCAGGTGGACCTCCAGCTGCAGCCGCTCGCCGCCCACCGTGGGCCGCCGGCCGACGTTGGCCACCGCCGGCCGCTCGGCCAGCCCGGCCCCGCTCACCCGCACGGCGAACACCCCGCGCAGGGGGCTGCCGCCCGGCAGGGCCAGGTTGGCGGTGGGAAAGCCCAGCTCCCGCCCCCGGCGGTCGCCGTGAAACACCCGGCCGCTGACCCTGAAGGGCCGCCCCAGCAGGTGCTCGGCCAGCGCCAGCTCGCCGGCCTCCAGGGCCCGGCGCACCCGCGTGCTGGAGACCCGCTCGCCGTCCAGCCGGTAGGTCCGCGTGCGCTCCACGGAAAACCCGTGCGCCCGGCCCGCGCGCTCCAGCAGGGCGAAATCGCCGGCGCGGTCGCGGCCGAAGCGGAAATCGTCGCCGATCACCAGGTGGCGCAGCCCCAGGCCCTCCACCAGCACCCGGCGGATGAAGCCGTCGGCCGGCATCGCCGCCAGCCGGGCGTCGAAGTGCAGGCAGACCACCCGGTCCAGCCCCAGCCCGCGCAAGACCGCCAGCTTGTCCCGCAGGCGGCTCAGCCGGGGCACCCGGCCGCGGCCGCCGAAATACTCGTGCGGCAGCGGCTCGAAGGTCACCAGCACCGCCGGCCGGCCGCGCGAGCGGGCCTCGTCCACCACCTGCCGGATCACCGCCTGGTGACCGCGGTGCATGCCGTCGAAGTTGCCGATGGTGGCCACGCAACCGTCCGGCGACGGCCGCAGGTTGCACAGGCCCCGAATCAACTCCATCGAGTCATTTTCCCGGCAAAACCGCAAAGATAGCGCGAAGCCCGGTGGCAAAGCAAAGCAGTCACGGGCGCAGGAAGTGGCGCGGCCGCAGCCCCAGCACCCCGAGCGCCACGCCGTAGGTCCCGGCCCCCAGCCCGATGAGCCCGGCCAGGGCCGCCGCCCGCTGCCAGGCCGACCAGTCGAACCAGGCATGCAGGCCGGGCGCGGACCCGAGCAGGACCGCCACCATCAGCCCCCCGGCCAGCCCCGCAGCGCGCCCGAAGCACGGGCCCGCGCGCCGCCCGCAGATGCCGTCACGCACCAGCCCACGATAGAGCAGCCCGGCATTGACCCAGGCCGCCAGCGCCGTGGCCAGGGCCAGCCCCATGTGCAACCCGGGCACCCCCGCCAGGGCCAGCGGCCCGACGATGGCGAGGTTGAGGATCATGTTGGCAGCCATGGCGATCACCCCGATGCGCACCGGGGTGGCCGTGTCCTGGCGGGCGTAGAACCCCGGCGCCAGCACCTTGACCAGCAGGAAGGCCGGCAGCCCCAGGGCGTAGGCCGCCAGGCTCAGGGCGGCCATGCGCGTGTCCTCGGCATCGAAGGCGCCGTACTGGAACAGGGTGGCCAGCATGGGGCCGGCCAGCACCATCAGCCCCAGGGTCGCCGGCAGGCCCACCAGCCACACCAGCCGTACCGCCCAGGCGAGCGTGCGGGCGAACTCCTCCGCGCTCTTCTGCGCGTGCTGGCGCGACAGGCTGGGCAGGATCACCGTGCCCAGGGCGATGCCGAACACCCCCAGCGGGAACTCCATCAGCCGGTCCGAGTAGTAGAGCCAGGAGATCGAGCCGGCCGCCAGGAAGGAGGCGATCAGCGTGTCGAGCAGCAGGTTGATCTGGGCCACCGAGGAACCGAACAGCGCCGGCAGCATCAGCCGGGCCGTGCGCCGCACCCCGGGATGGCCGAACCCCGGCCGGGGACGCGGCAAGAGCCCCGCCCGGGCGAGGAAGGGCAGCTGGAAGGCCAGCTGGACCACCCCGGCGACGAACACCGCCCAGGCCAGGCCCATCAGCGGCTCTTCCATTCGCGGGGAGAGCCACAGGGCACCGCCGATCAGCGCGAGGTTGAGCAGCACGGGGGTGAAGGCCGGCACCGCGAACCGTCCCGCGCTGTTCAGGAGGCTCGCGGCAAAGGCGGTGAGCGAGATGAAGAACAGGTAGGGGAAGGTGATGCGCAGCATCTCCTCGGCCAGCGCCGCGCGCCCGGGGTCGTCGTGAAAGCCCGGGGCGAAGCCGAGGATCAGCAGGGGCGCGCCCGCCACGCCCAGGGTGGTCACCAGCAGCAGCACCGCGGCGAAGCTGCCCGCCATGCGGTCGATGAACTCGCGCAACTCGGCGCGGCGGTGCTCGCGGTAGTCGGCCAGCACCGGCACGAAGGCCTGGTTGAAGGCCCCCTCGCCGAACAGCCGGCGAAGGAAGTTGGGAATCTTGAAGACCACGAAGAAGGCATCGGTGCCGCCGTCGGCCCCGAACAGGCGGGCGAAGAGGATGTCGCGCAAAAAACCCAGCACGCGCGAGAGCATGGTCATCCCGCCGACCACCGCCGTGCCCTGGAGAAGCTTGCCGCTCAGTTCACACCCCCTGCATACTCGGTGACCGCAATCCGCCCAACCCCTCGCCGAACCCGGGAAGACGACCATGAAGATCGACTGGCAGCCCATCGACACCGTCATGCTGGACATGGACGGCACGCTGCTCGACCTGCACTTCGACAGCCACTTCTGGCTCGAGCACCTCCCCCGGCGCTATGCGCAGCTGCGCGGCCTGCCGGAGAGCGAGGCCCGCGACCGGCTGCGCGGCCACATGGAGCGCCTGTCGGGGCAGCTGGAATGGTACTGCCTGGACCACTGGCGCGACCTGCTCGAGCTCGACATCGTCGCCCTCAAGCGCGAAGTGGAGCACCTGATCGCCATCCACCCCCACGTGGTGGAGTTCCTCGATGCCGCGCGCCTGGACGGCAAGCGGGTCTGGCTGGTGACCAACGCCCACTTCGACAGCCTGGAACTGAAGATGGAGCGTACCCGGCTGGGCGGCCACTTCGACCGCCTGATCTGCTCCCACGAGTTCCGCCGCCCCAAGGAAGACCCGGGCTTCTGGGGTGCGCTGCGCCAGCGCTACCCCTTCAACCCCGAACGCACCCTGTTCGTCGACGACAACCTCGACGTGCTGGCCTCGGCGCGCGACTACGGCATCCGCCAGGCGGTTGCCGTGCGTCACCCCGACACCAGCCGCCCCCGGATCGAGGACACCCGCGGCTTCCCCGCCATCGAGGACTTCCGCGACCTGATGCCGGGCGGGGCACTGCGACGTTGAGCGTTCAGCCAGTCGCGTTCAGCGGGCAGAAAAGGCGCACCCCCTCACCCCAACCCCTCTCCCCGGCGGGGAGAGGGGCTTTGATCGACCCGCCCTGCCATCCACGGCCCCCCGGTCCCCCTCTCCCGGCGGGGAGACGGTTACGATTCGCCTTCTCGAGACTCTCCAGAGTCCGGTCCCCCTCTCCCGGCGGGGAGACGGGCTTCGATGACCCCACCCATCCATCGACGGCCCGCCGGTCCCCCTCTCCCCCTGGGAGAGGGGTCAGGGGTGAGGGTGTTGTGTCGTCGAGCGTTCAGCAAGTCGCGTTCAGTGGATAGAAAAAGAGCAGGATGAACCGGAGCCCCACCCCGCATTCTCTACGCGCTACCCCCTGAACACCGAACCCTCGCTCCCCCTCACCCCAACCCCTCTCCCCGGCGGGGAGAGGGGCTTTCATGGCCCCGCCGGCTTTCTTCCTGCCGTGGCCCAGATCCTGCCGCCCATCCATCGACGGCCCCCCGGTTCCCCTCTCCCCCCGGGAGAGGGGCCAGGGGTGAGGGGCGCTACGCCGTCGAGCGTTCAGCAAGTCGCGTTCAGTCGGTAGAAAAAGCGCAGGATAAACCGGAGCCCCACCCCGCATTCTCTACGCACAACCCACTGAACGCCGAACCCTCTACTCCCCCTTCTCCCGCTGGATCGCCCGGTAACCGATATCGCTGCGGTAATAGGCATCCTGCCAGCGGATCCTGCCCACGCCGGTGTAGGCCTGCTGCTGGGCTTCGCCCACGGTCTCGCCCAGGCCGGTGACGCACAGCACCCGGCCGCCGCTGGTGACCACCTCGCCGCCCCGCTCGGCGGTACCGGCGTGGAAGACCTTGCAGTCCGGCCCGTCGGCCGCGTCCAGGCCCTCGATCACGTCGCCCTTGCGGTAGCTGCCGGGATAGCCGCCGGCGGCCATCACCACGCCCAGCGCGGCCCGCGGGTCCCAGTCCACGGCCTGGCCATCCAGGCGTCCTTCGACCCCCGCGTGCAACAGCTCCACCAGGTCCGAGCGCAGGCGCATCATGATGGGCTGGGTCTCGGGATCGCCGAAACGGCAGTTGAACTCCAGGACCCTGGGCTGGCCCTCGCCATCCACCATCACCCCGGCATAGAGGAACCCCGTGTAGGCACGGCCGTCGGCGGCCATCCCCGCCACGGTGGGGCGGATCACCTGGTCCATGATCCGCGCCTCCACCTCGGGGGTGACCACCGGCGCCGGCGAGTAGGCCCCCATGCCCCCGGTGTTGGGCCCGGTATCGCCATCGTCGCGGGGCTTGTGGTCCTGGGAGGAGGCCATGGGCAGGACATTCTCGCCGTCCACCAGGCAGATGAAGCTGGCCTCCTCGCCCTCCAGGCACTCCTCGACCACCACCCGGCTGCCGGCCGAGCCGAAGCGGCCCTCGCCGAGCATGTCCGTGATCGCCGCCTCGGCCTCCTCCAGGCTGGCGGCCACCACCACGCCCTTGCCCGCGGCCAGGCCATCGGCCTTGATCACGATGGGCGCGCCCTGCTCGCGCACGTAGGCCAACGCCGGGCGCACGTCGGTGAAGGTGGCGTAACGGGCCGTGGGGATGGAATGGCGCCGCATGAAACCCTTGGAGAAGGTCTTGGAACCCTCCAGCTGGGCGGCCGAGCGGGTCGGGCCCCAGATGGCGAGCCCGGCCTCGCGGAAGGCATCCACCACGCCGGCCACCAGTGGGGCCTCGGGGCCCACCACCGTCAGGTCCACCCCGTGGTCGCGGGCGAAGGCCACCAGCTCCTCGATCGCCTCCACGTCGATGGCCACGTTCTCCAGGCCCGGTTCCCGCGCCGTGCCCGCGTTGCCCGGTGCCACGAACACCTTGTTCGCCCGCGGCGACTGCGCCAGCTTCCAGGCCAGCGCGTGCTCGCGCCCGCCGGCCCCGATCACCAGGATGTTCATCCGCATTCCCCTCTCGACTGGTTGGCGACCCGCCCCGCGCTCGAACCGGGACAGCCCTGCATTGCCCGGGATGATAATTTTTCGGCGCCGGAAATGCATGCCGGCCCGGGAGACTGGTCGCCGGCGACACCACCGGGTAGAATGATCGTTCCACTCCGCGAGGTCTCCCTTCCTCCCGCGGCGATTGGCCGGCCCGGCCGGCCCCTTTTCGCGCCTGCCCGTACCCCCGGACACACGAAAGGCCACCGCGAGGGGTGGCCTTTCGTGTGTATATGCCGCCGCGCCCGAGAGGATGGATCGCGGCCGTCCCTGGCCGCGACCCTCCGGGCGTCGTCGCCAGGCGACGACGTCCCGATCCGCCCTCCTGCCGATCGGTCGAACCTCTCGGCCCCAGGACGCCAAGCCACTCATCGCTCCGAGCCCGTTCGCCGACACGGGCCGCAACCGCACAGCGGACGCGAGGCCCGAACCAGGGCCTTCGGACTCCCATTCACACGAAAGGCCACCGCGATGGGTGGCCTTTCGTGTGAATATGGCGCGCCCGAGAGGATTCGAACCTCTGACTTCCACCTCCGGAGGGTGGCGCTCTATCCAGCTGAGCTACGGGCGCCTTGTGTCGACCGTGCGAACCGATCGAGGCGCAGGATTATAACCCGCAAGCGACCACGATTCCATCCCCCGAGCGGCAGCGCAAAACCCTTGACGCCGCAATGGCCTTCAACCATTGACGCCGCACATCTATAATAGCCCGGTATTCCCGTCGCCCACCCGGGCCATAACAATTAGCAAACCCCATCGAGGAGACCGTTATGGGAGACCACCAGGCCCCCAAGACCGATCCAATTTCCAAGCTCGCGGCGCTGCTCGGCGGCGTGGCCCTGCTGATCACCCTCGGCTATTTCGCCGTTTCCTTCCAGGCCACGATCAAGAAGAACACACTGCCTGACGAGGTCGCCACCAACCCCAAGGCACCGGAAGCCGAGACCGAGCAGGCCGCGGCCGAAGCGGTCACCCAGACGGCCTCCGCCGAGCCGGCGGCAGAGACCGGGGCGGCACCCGCCGCCGAAGAGAGCGCCAGCGGCGGCGCCACCGCCGCCAAGGGCGCCGACCTGTACGCCACCAGCTGCACCAGCTGCCACGGCGCCGAAGGCCAGGGCCAGGGCATGTTTCCCAAGGTCGCCGGTCTCCCGCACGACGAGATCGTGAGCAAGCTCGAGGCCTACCGCGCCGGCGAGCAGGTGGGTCCGCAGACCGCCATGATGGCACCCAACGCCGCCAACCTCTCCGACGAGGACATCGAGAGCCTGGCGCTGCACCTCGCGGGTGACGGCGGCTCCGGCGGCGCGGCCGAGCCGGCCGCGGCGGCAAGCGCCGGCGGTGGCGATGCCCAGGCGGGTGCCGACCTGTATGCCTCCAGCTGCGCCAGCTGCCACGGCGCCGACGGCCAGGGCCAGGGCACCTTCCCCAAGGTCGCCGGCCTGGCCCACTCCGAGATCGTGAGCAAGCTCGAGGCCTACCGCGCGGGTGAGCAGGTCGGTCCGCAGACCGCGCTGATGGCGCCCAACGCGGCCAACCTCTCCGATGCCGACATCGCCAACCTCGCCGCCCATCTCTCCGGTGGCAATGGCGGTGGCAAGGCCGCCGCGGATGACGGCGCGTCCGCCGACGCGGCCGCGGCCCCGGCCGGCAACGTGTCCGCCGGCAAGGACATGTTCACCGCCAAGTGCGCCAGCTGCCACGGCATGCAGGGCGCCGGCCAGGGCATGTTCCCCGCCGTCGCCGGGCTGTCCGCGGCCGACGCCGCCGGCAAGCTCGAGGCCTACCGCGCCGGCGAGCAGGTGGGCCCGCAGACGGCGATGATGGCCCCCAACGCCGCCAGCCTCTCCGACGAGGACATCGCCGACCTAGCGGCCTTCATCGGCCAGCTCTGATCCCGGACCCCGCCCCGGGACCGAACAAGGCCGCCGGCACCCCCGGCGGCTTTTTTTGTGCGCCTCCAGCAGGATCGCCCGGGGTTCCTCGAACACCCGGTGACCTCGAGCCGAGCCGTTGCGGCTGCGGCGATCCGGGAATCGCACGGTTGACCGGGCCGGGCCCGCCGCGCGCTGGAGGCCCTCGCTGCCCGGGGCCGTGGCATCGCCTTTCCGGCCGCTTGTTCAGCGGTAGAGCCGGTCGAGGCTGCGGTAATTGATGGCCTCGGCCAGGTGTGCGCTGCCGATGGCCTCGGCGCCCTCCAGGTCGGCCACCGTGCGGGCCAGGCGCAGGATGCGGTCGCGGGCCCGGGCCGACAGGCCCAGCCGGCCGATGGCCGCCTCCAGCAGGTCGGCCTCGGCCCGCCCCAGGCGACAGTGGCGATCCAGGTCGGCCGGACCGAGGTGGGCATTGGGCCGGCCCTGGCGGGCCAGCTGGCGCTCGCGGGCGGCAACGGTCCGCTCGCGCACCGCGGCCGAGGACTCGCCGGGCACGGCCCGGTCGGCGCGCAGGTCCTCGCGGGCCACCGGCGGCACCTCCACCTGGATGTCGATGCGGTCGAGCAGCGGACCGGAGACCCGGCTGCGGTAGCGCTGGGCACGCCGCTCGTCTCCCCCGGCGCCGTCGGGGCTGGGGTTCATGGCCGCCACCAGCTGGAAGCGCGCCGGGAACTCGGCCTGGCGGGCCGCCCTGGAGATGGTGATCCGGCCGGTCTCCAGGGGTTCGCGCAGCACCTCCAGGGCACGGCGCTCGAACTCGGGCAACTCGTCGAGAAACAGCACGCCCCGGTGCGCCAGGCTGATCTCGCCGGGGCGCGGATGGGAACCGCCGCCCACCAGCGCGGTGCCGGATACCGAGTGATGGGGGGCACGAAACGGCGGCCACGGGCTCCAGGCCCGGTCGCCCTCGGCCCCGGCGACCAGCGAGCGGACCATGGCCACCTCCAGGGCCTCTGCCTCGGTGAGCGGCGGCAGGATGCCCGGCAGGCGGCTGGCGAGCATGCTCTTGCCCGTCCCGGGCTCGCCTACCATCAGCAGGTTGTGGCCCCCGGCCGCGGCCACCTCCAGCGCCCGGCGGGCCTGGTGCTGGCCGCGCACCTCGGCCAGGTCGCCCACGGGATCGGCCGCCGCGGCGTCGAAGGGCTCGGCCGCCGCGGGTTGCAGCACGGATTCGCCAGCCAGGTGGGCGACCGCCTCGACGAGCGATTCCGGGGCGAGGACGTCCAGGCCGTCGAGGCGGGCCGCCTGGCCGGCATTGGCCGGCGGGGCCACCAGCGTGGCCCCGGCATCGCGGGCCGCTACCGCGGCGGGCAGGACGCCGGGCACCGGGCGTACCCGGCCGTCCAGGGCGAGCTCGCCGAGGAATTCGTGGCCCGCGAGCGCGGCCGGGTCGAGCTGGCCGGTGGCGGCCAGCACCCCCAGGGCGATGGGCAGGTCGAAGCGGCCGCCCTCCTTGGGCAGGTCGGCGGGGGCGAGGTTGACGGTGACGCGCCGTGGCGGGAACTCGAAGCGGGCATTGAGGATGGCGGAGCGCACGCGGTCGCGGCTCTCGCGCACGGCGGCCTCCGGCAGGCCGACGATGGAAAAGGCGGGCAGGCCGCCCGAGGCATGCACCTCCACCTGCACGGGCGGTGCGTCGACGCCGCTCTGGGCGCGGCTGGTGACATTGGCCAGCGACATGAGGCTTCCCTTCCCCCGGTGGTTTCTGACGGGCTGCGCCCCGTTGGTGGTCAGTGGTCCGCGGTACGCTCCGCGTCCCTGCCTTCCAGCTCGGCCACCCGCTTTTCCAGGGCCTCGAGCCGCTCGCGGGTGCGCCTGAGCACCGCTGCCTGGACGTCGAATTCCTCGCGGGTGACCAGGTCCATCCGCTGAAAGGCGTTCTGCAGGCTGATCTGGACCTGGCGGTCGATGTCCTGCTTGAGTTCCTGCATGCCCTCGGGCAGCGCCTCGCTGATGCGCCGGGCCATGTCGTCGAGTACCTGGGGCTTGATCATCGTCCTTCCTCGCTCGGTTTCCCGTTGCCCCGAGTGTATCGGATTTTGCCGCAGACCCGCTGCACCACCACGGCGCACCACCGTGGACGCCAGGCACCAACACGGCGCGGCACGCCCAGCCCCCGGCCCACCACGGGCCCCTCGAAAAAACCCTATCCCGTTGTTTTAGCGACCATTTTCCAGAATGGCACGGAGCCTGCAATCAGGGCGGCGAACCCCATCGCTCATTCACGGAGCACGACCATGAAAAAGACCCTCACTGCCACCGCCATCGCTTCCGCCCTCGGCCTGTCCGTCATCGCCGTACCGAGCATCGCCCAGGCGGGGGCCTCGGCCAACATCGGCCTGACCTCGAACTACTACTTCCGCGGCATCGAGCAGACCGAGAGTGCCTCGGCCTCGGCGGGCCTCGACTACGAGCACGACTCGGGCCTCTACGTGGGCACCTGGGCGGCGGACGTGGAGACCGGCCTGGAGTACGACCTCTACGGCGGCTACGTCTATTCCGCCGACAACTTCCACGTGGGCGCCGGCGTCACCGGTTACTACTACACCGACGACGCTTTCGACGATTCCTACGAGGAAGTCAACCTCTATGCCGGCTTCGGCCCGGTGAGCCTGGAACACTCCATCGGCACCTGGGACGGCTACGGCGACGAGGCCGACTACACCTTCACCGCGGTGAACGTGGAGTACGCCGGCTTCTACGGCACCTTCGGCAGCCACGGCGACGACTTCGAGGGCAGCTACTTCGAGGTGGGCTACGGCACCGAGATCGGCGGGTTCGACGTCGGCGCAGGGGCTATCTTCGCGGATGAGGATCTCGGCGGTGGCGACGAGGACGAGGCGCTGGTGTTCAACATCGGCAAGAGCTTCGACCTCTGAGCACCGCCGGCGTGCCAGGCCCCAACAGGAGCATGCAATGAAACTGATCACCGCAATCATCAAGCCGTTCAAGCTCGACGACGTGCGCGAGGCGCTCTCCGACATCGGCATCTCCGGCCTGACGGTGGCCGAGGTCAAGGGCTTCGGCCGCCAGAAAGGCCACACGGAGCTCTACCGGGGCGCCGAGTACGTGGTCGACTTCCTGCCCAAGGTCCGGCTCGACATCGCCGTCGACGACGACCAGGTCGAGCAGGTCACCGAGGCCATCGCCCAGGCCGCGACCACCGGCAAGATCGGCGACGGCAAGATCTTTGTCAGCCCGATCGAGCAGGCCATCCGGATCCGCACCGGCGAATCCGGCCCCGAGGCACTCTAGGCCGCAGCACAAAGAGGTAACCCCATGGAAAGCCCAATCATTCAACTGTCCTATGCACTGGATACCTTCTATTTCCTGGTATCCGGCGCCCTGGTGATGTGGATGGCCGCCGGCTTCACGATGCTCGAATCGGGGCTGGTGCGGTCCAAGAACACCACCGAGATACTTACCAAGAACGTCGCCCTCTACGCGATCGCCTGCGTGATGTACATGTTCGTCGGCTACAACATCATGTACGGCGGCTCCGACAGCGGCCTGATCCCGTCCGTCAGCTTCCTGCTGGGCGGTGACAACAGCGTCGCGGACGTCGTGGGCAGCGGCGGGGACATCTACTACTCCAACCTGTCCGACTTCTTCTTCCAGGTCGTGTTCGTGGCCACCGCCATGTCCGTGGTCTCCGGCGCGGTCGCCGAGCGGATGAAGCTGTGGGCCTTCCTGGTCTTCGCCGTGGTCCTCACCGGCTTCATCTACCCCGTCCAGGGCTTCTGGAAGTGGGGCGGCGGCTTCCTCGACCAGATGGGCTTCCAGGACTTCGCCGGCTCCGGCGTGGTGCACATGACCGGTGCCGCCGCGGCCCTGGCCGGTGTCCTGCTGCTCGGCGCACGCAAGGGCAAGTACGGCCCCAACGGCGAGGTGCACGCCATCCCGGGTGCCAACATGCCGCTCGCCGCACTGGGCATGTTCATCCTCTGGCTCGGCTGGTTCGGCTTCAACGGCGGCTCGGAGCTGATGATCTCCAACATCGACGAGGCCAACGCCGTGGCCAAGGTGTTCGTCAACACCAACATGGCGGCCGCCGGTGGCCTGATCGCCGCGCTGATCACCGCCAAGCTGATGTTCGGCAAGGCCGACCTGACCATGACCATCAACGGCGCGCTCGCGGGCCTGGTGGCCATCACCGCCGAGCCCCTGGCCCCCTCCCCCGGCTGGGCCACCCTGATCGGTGCCGTGGGCGGCGTGATCGTGGTCCTCTCCGTGATCGGCCTGGACAAGCTCCGGATCGACGATCCCGTGGGCGCCATCTCCGTGCACGGCGTGGTCGGCATCTGGGGCCTGCTGGCCGTCCCGTTCAACAACCCCGACGCCGGCTTCGTCACCCAGGTCATCGGTGCGATCGTGATCTTCGCCTGGGTCTTCATCGCCTCCTTCATCGTCTGGATGATCCTCAAGAAGACCATGGGCATCCGGGTCTCCGAGGAAGACGAGTACGAGGGCGTGGACTTGGTGGAGTGCGGCATGGAGGCCTACCCCGAGTTCGGCTCGCAGAAGTAACCCGAGCGTCATCTCCTGGAAGGCAAGCGGGCTCCGGCCCGCTTTTTCCGTCATGGGGTCGCGCAAGGGCAAGAAACGCCCCCCTGTGGCCGCTCCCCCCGCCCGCTCCCGCGCCGGTCAGCTCCCCTCCTCGCAACACGCGATCCCCGGCCCCGGCAACGCCCCATCCTGGTGCCCGCCCGCCGGGCCCTGCACCGCATCCGTGCACGACCGGACCCGGAATGGGCGGATCCACCGCCCGAACACCGCCTGGCCCGCATCCTGCATCGGCATGCACCAAATCGTTTCGGGAGACCCCATGGACGCTTTCCAGAATGGTGCAAACACCTTCTTTCTCTTGATCGGTGCCGCCATGGTGCTGGCCATGCACGCCGGTTTCGCCTTTCTCGAGGTGGGCACGGTACGCGAGAAGAACCAGGTCAACGCCCTGGTCAAGATCATCGGCGACTTCGCCGTGGCCACCATCGCCTACTTCTTCATCGGCTACACGGTGGCCTACGGTATGGACTTCTTCGCCGCGGCAAGCGAACTCAACGCGGGCAATGGCTATGAGCTGGTGAAGTTCTTCTTCCTGCTCACCTTCGCCGCGGCGATCCCCGCCATCGTCTCCGGCGGCGTGGCCGAGCGGGCCAAGTTCTACCCCCTGCTGGCGGCCACCTTCGTGATCGTCGCCTTCGTCTACCCGTTCTACGAGGGCATCGTCTGGAACGGCCGGCTGGGCCTGCAGGGCTGGCTGGAGCGGACCTTCGGCGCGGGCTTCCACGACTTCGCCGGCTCCATGGTGGTGCACGGCATGGGCGGCTGGATCGCCCTGGCAGCCGTGGTGCTGCTGGGCGCCCGGCGTGGCCGCTACGGCAAGGCGGGCGGCATGTCGGCCCACCCGCCCTCGAGCATCCCCTTCCTCGCCCTGGGCGCCTGGATCCTGACCGTGGGCTGGTTCGGCTTCAACGTGATGTCGGCGCAATCGGTAGAGGCGGTTTCCGGCCTGGTGGCGATCAACTCGCTGATGGCCATGGTGGGCGGGGTGCTGGCCGCGCTGGTGGCCGGCCGCAACGACCCGGGCTTCATCCACAACGGCCCGCTGGCCGGGCTGGTGGCGGTCTGCGCGGGCTCGGACGTGATGCACCCCCTGGGGGCACTGGCCACCGGCGCGGTGGCCGGGGCCATCTTCGTCTGGACCTTCATCCTCACCCAGAACCGCTGGAAGATCGACGACGTGCTGGGCGTATGGCCGCTGCACGGCATCTGCGGCGCCTGGGGGGCGCTGGCCGCCGGCCTCTTCGGCCTCGAGGCCCTGGGCGGGCTGGGCGGGGTGAACCTGCTGGTCCAGCTGATCGGCACCGTGGCCGGCATCGCCATCGCCCTGCTCGGCGGCTTCGCCGTCTACGGCATCCTCGCGCGCACCGTGGGTATCCGGCTGGACGAGGAGCAGGAGTACGAGGGCGCCGACCTGGCGATCCACCGCATCAGCGCCACGCCCAAGACCGGCAGCGAGGCGGGTATGTTCTAATACGCGGATGCTATCCGCGCGCGATCTCCGCGGGCCGAACTTCGGCCCCATCGACCTCGACCTCGAGGCCGGCGAGACCACCTGTCTCTCGGGCCCCTCCGGCAGCGGCAAGAGCCAGCTGC
>JAAZVP010000061.1 GCA_018623495.1 Halothiobacillus sp.
ATTACCGCCGGCGTAGGCCTGGCCGTCGTAGGTCCTGGCATCATCCTTGGCGATGACCGTTAGCGGGGCCGGGTCGATGCGCAGGGTGCCGTCGACGAAGTCGATGGCGTAGTTGCCGGCGGTCAGGCCGTCAGGGCGGATGCGATAGTCCCCCGCGTCCACCGCGCCCTGGGCATCACCGCCGTAGGCCAGGCTTCCGCCCAGCACGCTCGCGTCCTCGCCGGGCACGAAGCCCTGGTAGGTCACGCCATTGCCGCCGGCATAGGCCTGGCCGTCGTAGGTCCTGGCATCATCGTTGGCGGTGACCGTCAGCGGGGCCGGCGTGATCTCGCTGCTGGTATTGTCCTGGAAGCGGACCGCGTAGTTGTCGCCGCCGTTGCCGTCATTCACCGTGACATTGCTCACGCTCACCGTCTTGCCCGTGCCGGCGTTGGGGTCGGCGAAGGCGAAACTGCCGCCGCTGATGGTGTCGCCACCGTAGAGCTGGCCGGCATCCACCGTGGCCGTGCCGTCGGCGGCGGTGGTGCCATCGTAGGTCTTGACCACATCGGTCGTGCTCAGCTCCAGCACCGCCGGGGTGATGTCCACCGTGTGGCTGCCGCCGCTGAAGGTGTAGTTGCCGGCCTGGCCAGTGGCGTCACCAAGACTCAGGTTGGTCACGTCCAGCGACTTGTCGTTGCCCACGTGCTTGTCGCCCATCTCCCCGCTGCCGCCAAGAGTCAGGCTCTCGCCGCTGACCAGGTTACCCAAACTCAGCACGGAGGCATCCACCGATGTGGTGCCGTCGTAGGTGCGGCTACCGGTTACGTCCAGCGCACGCGGCTCGATGGTGCTGGTGGTGTTGTCGAGGTAGCCGATCGCGTAGTTGCCCCCACCATTGCCGTCGCTGACGGTGATGTTGCTGACGGTGACCGTCTTGTTCGAACCGGCGTCGGGGTCGGCGAAAGCGTAGTCGCCACCGCTGAGGCGGTCACCGCCAAAGAGTTGGCCACTGGCCACCACCGGTGTCCCCGACGCATCCGTGGTGCCGTCGTAGACCTTGCGGACCGGGTCGGTCGTCACCGTCAGCGGGGCCGGGTCGACGTGCAGGATGCCGTCGACGAAGTCGATGGCGTAGTTACCGGCGGTCAGGCCCTCGGGACGGATGCGGTAATCCCCCGCGTCCACTGCCCCCTGGGCATCGCCACCGTAAGCGAGGCTCCCACCGAGCACGCTCGCGTCCTCGCCCGGCACGAAGCCCGCGTAGGTCACGCCGTTGCCGCCGGCATAGCCCTGGCCATCGTAGGTCCTGGCATCGTCATTGGCCGTGACCGTGAGCCGGGCCGGGTCGATGCGCAGGGTGCCATCGACGAAGTCGATGGTGTAGTTGCCGGCGGTCAGGCCTTCGGGGCGGATGCGGTAGTCGCCCGCGTCCACCGCGCCCTGGGCGTCGCCGCCGTAGGCCAGGCTCCCGCCCAGCACGCTCGCGTCCTCGCCGGACACGAAGCCCTGGTAGGTCACGCCATTGCCGCCGGCATAGGCTTGGCCGTCGTAGGTCTTCGCATCGTCATGGGCCGTGACCGTCAACGAGGCCGGCGTGATCTCGCTGCTGTTGTTGTCCTGAAGGCTGACGGCGTAGTTGTTGCCGGCGTTGCCGTCGTCGATCGTCACACCGTTGACCGTCACCGTCTTGCCGGTGCCCACGTTCGGGTCGGCGAAGGCGAAATCCCCGCCGGTCAGCCGGTCGCTGCCAAAGAGCTGGCCACTGGTCACCACCGGCGTCCCCGGCGCATCCGTGGTGCCGTCGTAGACCTTGCGGACCGGATCGGTCGTCACCGTCAGCGGGGCCGGAGTGATATCGGCCGAGACAGCGGAAACATCAAGGCGATAATTCCCGGCATCGCGCCCGGAGATGGTCACGCCGTCCACCGTGACCGGCTTGTCGCTGCCCGCATTCGGATCGACGAAGCGAACGGTGGCGGCAGCAGTATCGACTGCTACCTGGTCACCGCCGATCACCCCGTCGGGGCTGCCAAGGCTGGTGACCGTGGCATCCACGGTCCCGTCGTAGGTCTTGTCCTCGACGGAAAGACCGGCAAGCGCGATCCCTCGCGGATCGACGTGCAGGGTGCCGTCGACGTAGTCGATCGTGTAGTTGCGGGCGGTCAGGCCTTCGGGGCGGATGTGGTAGTCCCCCGCGTCCACCGCGCCTTGGGCATCGCCACCGTAGACCAGGCTTCCGCCCAGCACGCTCTCGTCATCGAACGGCGCGAAGCCCTGGTAGGTCACGCCGTTGCCGCCGGCATAGGCCTGACCGTCGTAGGTCTTGGCATCATCGTTGGCGGTGACCGTCAGCGGGGCCGGGGTGATCTCGCTGCTGGTGTTGCCCTCAAGGGTGACATCGTAGTTGTTGCCGTCGTTGCCGTCATCGATGCGCACACCGAGAAGCCTAACCGTCTTGCCGGTGCCGACGTTCGGGTCGTCAAAGAGAGTCAGCCAGTCGTCCAGCCGGTCGCTGCCAAAGAACTGGCCACTGGTCACCGCCACCGGTGAATTCTCCGGGCCATAGCCGCCATCATAGACCCTGCTGACCGGTTCCACCGTCAACGTCAGCGGGGCCGGGTCGATGACGAGTGCACCGTTGCCATAGTCGATGAAGTAGTCGTCCGCGGCCCCCGCACTGAAGGCCGGTGCGATCACATCGGGATCGCCGTAGCCATGACGACCAGCATTCGTGGTTGCCGTGATCGCGTTGCCCCAGTCGAGCGTGACGTTGGCCGCTCCGGGACCGTCGAGGACGACTCCGTTCAGGGCCGGATTCGCTGCGTCGCCGTAGGTCTTGTGCAGATCGGTGTCCGAAAGGCGGACGTAATGCTCGTAAGCGGTGTCGTCGAAGGCCCGCAGGGTCATGTAGCCGGCATTCTCGCCCGTGCGCGATTTGCCCCACACATCGGCGAAGTCCCAGCCGGCGTCGATAAAGGTGAAGGGCTCCTTCATCTCGGAGGTCGTCAGACCGGTGCCCCCGTCACTGGCCGCCTGGCCGGAGCTCTCGGTGTCCCAGAAGCTGTTACTGACACCCCCGCCGGACTCGTTCTTTCCCACCAGCCCGCCAACTTGGGTGCCGCCGCCGTTCACGCTGCCGGTGGCGTAGGCGTTATTGATGGTGGCGTATTTATTGTTACCCCCTACCAGCCCGCCGACGTCGCTGTCGCCGTGCACGCTGCCGGTGGCGTAGGCGTCGCTGATCGTGGCGCGATCGTTCTTGCCCACCAGCCCGCCAACTCGCTTGCTGCCACTCACGCTGCCGACGGCAAAGGCATTGGTGATGGTGCTGGAGCGCGATTTTCCCACCAGCGCACCGACAAAGCTATCGCCATGCACACTGGCGTCCACCAATCCGACATTGCGGACGGTGGCGTTGTCCAGATAGCCGAACAGGCCGACATAATCCATGTCTGGCCTATTGATGTAGAGATTCGAGAGGGTGTGACCCAGGCCGTCGAAGATGCCGGTGAATTTGTTGGTATCGTTACCGATTGGGTTGAAACCCGCCCCCTCGCTTGCCGTGTCGGCAATATCCCCGCCGAGCACGTAGTTACCGGAAAGCCCCGTGCTGCTGATGCTTTGCAGCTGAGTCATGTTGCTGATGACGCCGTAACGCCGATTGGCGGTATCACTGCCCACGTAGACCGAACCGCTCACGGGGCCAAGGCCGGCATGGGCTTTCAGATAAGGCGTGATTCGGCCGCCCGCATTGTCCCAGACACTGTCCGAGAAGCCGCTCGGAAGCCCCGACGCCATCTCGACGGTGCTCACGCCGATGCCACCAGCGCTGGTGCCTATTCCCGAAGTAGTGGTGCTCCAGTAGCCGTTAGTGACTTTGCCGTAGTAGTTGTGCCCCACCAGCCCGCCGACATTATTTTGGCCACTCACGCTGCCGGTGGCGTAAGCGTTGGTGGTTTTGCCGAAGTGGGTGTACCCCACCAGCCCTCCGACGTCACTGTCGCCTTGCACGTTGCCGGTGGCGTAGGCGTTGCTGATGGTTGCATAATAGTAGTAGTTGTATCCCACCAGCCCGCCGACCTTATTTCGGCCACTCACGCTGCCGCTGGCAAAGGCGTTGCTGATGGTTGCCCGTACGTGGTTATCGCCCACCAGCCCGCCGACGTTGTCGTTGCCAGTCACGTTTCCGGTGGCGTAGGCGTTGCTAATGGTGCCGCTGTTGTAACCCGCCAGCCCGCCAACATGACTGCTACTGCCAGTCACGCTACCGGTGGCGAAGGCGTCGCGGATATTAGCGCCATTCCATCCCGCCAGCCCGCCGACATTATTTTGGCCACTCACGCCGCCGGTGGCGTAGGCGTTGCTAACGGTGGCGCCGCCTTCGTTGGCCCCCGCCAGCCCGCCGACATTATTTTGGCCACTCACGCTGCCGGTGGCGTAGGCATTATTGATGGTGGCGTATTTATTGTTACGCCCTACCAGCCCGCCGACGTCGCTGTCGCCGTGCACGCTGCCGGTGGCGTAGGCGTTGGTGATTTTGCCGGAGTAGGTGTACCCCACCAGCCCGCCGACAGCCGTGTTGTTGCCAGTCACGTCTCCGGCGGCGTAGGCGTCGCTGATCGTGGCTTGATGGTTCCGCCCCACCAGCCCGCCGACCTGCTCGTAGCCTTGCACGTTACCGGTGACGTAGGCGTTGCGGATGGTGGCGCCGTTGTCGTTATAACCCACCAGCCCGCCAACGTTCTCGTTGGTGCCATTCGATGCGCTGGCATTCACGCTGGCGGTGGCGTGGGCGTCGCGGATTTCTGCGCCATCGTTCCACCCCACCAGTCCGCCGACCTTGCCGGCACCATGCACACTGCCGGTAGCGTAGGCGTTGTCGACGGTGGCGTTGGCATCATTGTGACCCACCAGCCCGCCGACGTTTGCGAGACCACCCACGTCAATATTCTCCAATCCGACATTGCGGACGAGGCCGCCGCTCACATGGCTGAAGAGACCGACGTTGAACTCGTTCGTCCAATCGATGTAGAGGTTCGAGATGGAGTGGCCCAGGCCGTCGAAGGTGCCCGTGAATTCGTTGGTTGAATCGGCTTTGTATGAACTGCCGATGGGGATGAAGCCGTAGTTGCCGCCCCAGGCCTGCCAGACCGAGGTGTCCCATGTGGCCGAGGCATCGATATCGGCGCCGAGTACGTAATGCCCGGAGAGGTCGCCGTTGATACCCTGCAGGTCAGTGCCGGTGGCGCTCTTAAACGCGCCCAGGCTAGTGATGATGGTGTGGTCAATGGCGCTGCCGCCGCTACCGAGCTTCGTCGAGAAGCTGCCCGAGGAATCAAGATTGACGGGGGCGTTGACGATGTAGTCTGCCTTGGTGCCGTCGATCGCGCCATCGGTGGTTCCCTGGCCGTACTCCAGTGCCAGCCCCGCCGTGTTGGTGGCGGTCATCTCCGCGTTGATTTCGATATTCCGGTAGGCCGAGAGGATGAGGGTGTTCTGACTCCAGTTGAGCCTATCGTTGACGAAGATGTCACCCTCGCCGGACGAGTCGCCTTTGCCGCAGACATATCTGCCTATGCACTGGACGCCGTAACTGGTGGTTTTGATGACGAGGGTACCGTAGCTTAGGGAATCAGATACCTTCCAGCCGGTAATATCCCCGCCGGACGGGGCGATGGTGAAATCGTAGGGGTCGATCAACCACATGCCATCTTCGCCCGCGGGGGCACGGGTGGTGATCGTCGCCTCGTCATCGACGGACACCTGCGCGGCGGAGGTCTCGATGAAGCCGCCGTCGCCGCCCTCGGGGGCGGAGGCATCGAGCGTGCCGCCCACGCGGACCTCGCCCTGTTGCGGGTCGCCCATCAGCAGGATCTCGCCGTTTTCCCCCTCGGCAAGTGTCCGCGCCTCGGTGATCCCGTCGTGGTTGATCACGCTGGCAGCCAGGTCTCCGGCGGCGCGGGCGGTGAGGTAGACCGTGCCGCCGTCGGCACGGATGGCACCGCCCTGTTCGATCACGCTCTCGAGAGCGCCTTCCTCGACCTCGATCTTCACCGGGCCGCCGAGGTCCAGGGTCACGCGCCGGCCCGCCCCGGCCAGGACCTGGCCCTTCGGGGCCTCGATGCGGCCGTGGTTCTCGATCCGGGCGGCGATCAGCGCCACGGTGCCACCCTCGCCGGCCCGGATCTCGCCACGGTTGATGACCGGGTTGTCGCTCTCGCCAGCAAAGCGCAGGTCACCGGCCATGAAGTCCTCGATGGCGATATCCTGCGTCGAGGCGACCAGGCTGCCCACGTCCACCTTCGCCTCCGGCCCGAAGACGATGCCGGCGGGGTTGACCAGGAACACCCGCCCGTTGGCCTGGAGGTCGCCGAGTATCCGCGAGGCATCGCCCCCGATCACGCGGTTGAGGGCCGCGCTGTCCCGCCCCGGCTGCTCGAAGCGCACAACGCCGTCACGCCCGACGGAGAAGCGTTCCCAGTCGATCGCGAGCCGGTCGCTGGCCTGGTGGACGGTCAGCGTGTCCCCCGTGCGCTCGACATGCCCCTCGCCGGCCTGCACCGCCGCGCCGGTGGGCAACTCCGCCGCCGACAACGGCAGTGCCCACACGACCAGCACGCCGGCGAAGACCGATCGCGCCAAACGACGACCTCGCGCGTGCTGCTTGCCGCGGTTCGGGCCGAGCTCGCCGGCGACCTGCCAGCATCCCCTGGCGGCATTCCAGACGGTGCGGTAGATACGATTCATGGCCCTGTCCTCCCCGTGAGTCCTTGCACGTCAACGCCGGCGCCATTGGCCGATGGGTTCCGGGGACGGAGCCTACCAACCGACCGTGAGCGGATCGTAAGCGGGGACGTTCCGCCGTGATCGCGCCACGCCATCCGGCTGCGTCCTTGCCATACTGGCGCCCCGGGAAGGGGTGTGAACCGGGTCCGGTGGGGAGGCCACCATGGTCCTGGGTTGCCGTTGCCGCCGTGCAGCCGGCAACGACGAGGGGGAAAGCCACGATGACCGGAATGGGCATGGAACGGGCCGCTCCCGAGGCGCGAGGTCTCCCCGGACCTTCTCCGGGGAAGGCTGCCGCCCTGGCTCCGGGAGCTGCCGGCGCCGGAAGGGAACAGGCGGCCCGTGCGGGACGACGGGCCACCGGTGAGGGGGAACCCGGTGGCTCAGAGAAGCGGCACGGAGACCGGTCCCTGGAGGCGGACGCTGCCGTCGCGCTCGGTGCGGCCCATCAGCGAGAGGGAATCGCGCAGCACGGGCGGGGCCTCGGCGCGGGGGGTGATCTCGACGTCGGCGGACAGCTGGCCGGGCTGGCCGCGGACCAGTTCGCCCTCGACGGCCAGCGGGCCGCCGGCGTCGGAGAGGCGGATGGTCAGCCGACCGTCACGGTCGCCGACGTCGGCGACCAGGTCGCCCAGTTCCACCACCTCGGCGAGTTCCACGCCCGCCTGCTGCCACATCAGCCGGCCCTCGGCGGAGCCGATCCGCTCGCCGTCGAAGGTGATGCGCGAGAATCCGCCGCTGATGCGGCCGTGCCAGTCGAAACCGGTAAGATCGGCCAGCGCGGGCGTGTGGGCGTCCAGGTCGAGGCTCACGTCCTGGAGCACCAGCTCGCCGCCGGGGCCGAGGGCGGCGACGGTCGCCACCTGCCCGGCGGCGTGCTCGGCCTCCAGCGCGAAGGCCACCCGCCCGCCCAGCAGGGCGGCCGGCCGGAAACGCCATTGCAGGCGCTCGATGCGCTGACCACCGGCCACCAGCTGGGCCTCGCCGCGCCAGAGCGTACCCGAGAGCCCGCCCACCTGGACGCCGTCCACCGGCCCCAGCCAGGCATAGACGCGCTCGGCCGGCAGCGTGAGGCCCAGGGCCACGGCGTAGGCCAGCAGGGCAAACAGGAAAAAGCCGAACCGCCTCATGCCTCGCGCTCCAGCCGGATGCGGGCATCCACCCGGCCCGGCACGTCACGCGGCTCCACCCGCAGCCGCTGCACAGAAAGCCCATAGCGCCCTTCCAGCTCGGCCAGCCAGGCGGGCAACCGGTCGAAGGCGGCGTCCTCGAGCACCACCTCCACCGCGCGCTCGCCGTCCGGCCGCCGGCTCTTCACCGCCTCGAGCACCTCGTGGCCGCGGGCGCTCTGCTCCACGGCCAGCATCGGCGACACGCCCGCACGACTCGGCCCGGTGGCACCCGCGGTCTCGCCCCGGCGCGCCTGGAGCCGGTCGCGGGCGGACTCCAGCCAGGCGAGCAGCTCCACGGACTCGGCATGGGACTGCTCGAGGCGCTGGTGGCGCTCGGCCAGCGGCGACCAGAGCAGGACGTAATAGCCCACGGCCAGGAGAAACAGCGCCCCTCCCGCCAGCAGGCGCCGTTCCCGGCGTTCGAGACCCAGCCACCATTCACGCATCGGCCTGTCCTCCTTGTTGCGCTTCGCGGATGCGCAACGCGGCCTCGGTACGCCCGTCGCGGGTGGCCGCGTCGCGGATCGCCACGGCCAGGCCCGGGGCCCCGGCGAGCGCCTCGCGCAGGCCCTCGAGGTCGGCGTAGCGGCGGGTGGTCACGCGCAGGGTGAGCGTGCCGCCGGCGTACTCCAGGCCCTCCACGGCCACCGACGATTCCCGCCCGAGCACCGGCGCGGCACGCCCCAGCAGTGCCAGCAGACCGGTGGAGGCCACCTCGGGACGCTGCCCGCGATCCAGGGCCTGCTGCACCTGTACCCGCGGGTTGACCATGCGCCGGGTGTCCGGCAGGGCCTGGTGAAAGACCTGTTCCACCTGTGCCCGGGTGCGTTCCAGTTCGCCGGCCAGCTGGCGGGCCTCCCAGGCCATGGCCGCGGTCTGCGCGCCCACCGCGACGACCGCCAGGATCGCCGCCGGCCGCCAGGCGCGCACCAGGGCCCGGACGCGGTCACTGCGCTCGAACTCGCCCTGGAGCAGGTCCAGGCGGGGCACGGTCTCCTGGTCGGGGATCACGGGCAGGTCGGGCCGCGGATGGTCGATGCGCTCGAGACCCGCCGGCCAGGCTACCGCGTCGATGGTCTCGGCGTCGCGGGCATGCACGTGGACGGCAGGACCGTCTTCACCGGCCAGCGGACGCAGCAGCGCGGGCAGCAGCTCGGTCTCGCAGGCGAAACCGCGCCACTCGTCCCGGCGCACGACCGCGCGGCCGTGGTCCAGCCAGACGGTGAGCGCGCCGGGCTGGTGGCGGAGCGCCTGCGGCTCGGCCATCGCCCGCTCGACCCGCAGGCCGGCCCGGCCCAGGCCCTCCAGGCAGCCGGCCAGCCGGTCGCGGTTGACCACCGCCAGCGGGAAGCGCCCCTCGCCGAGATGCGGCCCGAGGGCGAAGTGCAGGGCCTCGATGTCCTCGGCGAGCTGCTCCTCGAGCACGAAGGGCGCGGCCTGGCGCACCTTCTGGCGCGAGCGCGAGGGGAATTCGGCGGTCAGCAGGTGCAGCCACTCCCCCGGCAGCACGAGCGTTGCCGCACCCCCGCCCACGGCCTCCACCACGGCCTCGGGGGGAACATCGAGGCCGCCCTCGCCGGTACCGGCGAGCATCCAGTCGACGGTCTCGGCCCCCGGATCGCGGGGGCGGATCAGCAGTGTTCGACGCGTACTCAAATCATCGCTTCCGATCGTTGCAGGACCCGGGTGCCGCCCGCCCCGCGCTCGAACAGGGTCTCGATGCGCAGGCGGATGGCCCCGATCCGGGCGTGGGCCACGCCCAGGAAATAGTCGCTGGCGACGTCCAGGCGCTGGAGGTCGCCGGCCTCGCCCTCGAAGCCCGCCAGCTCTTCGAGCCGCTCGAGGCTCTCCAGCCCGGCCCGCTCACGGCGGGCCAGCAGGGCCTCGATCACCGGCGCGGTGAAGGGCTCGCCCAGGCTGGCCAGGACCTCCGGCGAGGCGGTATTCACGTTCACCGCGGTGCGCGCGGGCAGCGCTGCCACGTGCGGCCGGAGCCGGTCGAAGGCCTCCTCGCCCACGCCCTTCACCAGCCGCAGCTCGCTGATCGAGCGCAGGGGCCGGTTGGCGGCCAGGTACCCCGGCTGCCGGGCCAGGTAGACCGCGTCCTCGGCCCCGCCGGGACGGACGCGGGTGTCCCGGTCGATCCAGTCGGCGATCCGGTCGGCCAGTCCCGGGTCCAGCTCCAGCGCGGTGAGCAGGCGCTGGAGCCGACCCAGGGCCACCGGGTCCACCTTGCCCTCCTCGTCCAGGAGGTTGTTGAGATTCAACCGCCCCTGGAGGTCCACCAGCTCGCCGGCGATGCTGCCACCGGTGACCGGGATCGCCGGCAACGGCTGCGCCCAGGGCTCGTCGAGACCGTCATGCTCGCTGTCGCGGGCGTCCCGGTCGAGCACCGCCCGGCCCCAGGCCTCGGCCCCGAGGGCGTACTGCCAGGCCTGGCCGCCGTGCAGCAGGTTCTCGCTGCGGCGGATGTCCACCTGCTGGCGGGTGGCCATGCTCACCGCCGTGGCGGTGGCCAGGGCCACCACCAGCATGGCCGTGATCAGCGCCACGCCCCGCTCTCCGCGGGGCCTTCCCCCGCCCCGCGGGCGGGCCCCTGCCATTGATCGGTCCATGGGCTCGCGCCTCATCAACGCACCCGGAAGAGCCGGCGCAGCTCGCCGCCCTTGCCCGTCAGGCGGAGCTCGACGGCCGCGGGCAGGCCCGCGCTGTCGGGGCTGTCGAGCGGCGGCCACTGGTCCTGCCAGCGGCCGGCACCGTCGAGAAACCGCAGTTCCACCGTCTCCACCTCGCGCAGCAGCCGCCGGCGGCCGGTGGGCGCCTCGTCGCCGCGGTCGGCATGGGCCCACCACTCGCGCAGCAGGTCACCGCCCACCAGGCGGTAGCGCACCCGCTGCAAGCTGGCGCGGGCGAGTCCCGCCGGGTTGCGCTGCCCCAGGCGGGTGAAGCGTATCAGGGTCTCGCCGTCGCGCCCCCGGGCCATCGCCGGCTGCTCGGTGCCGTAGGCGTCCCGCGCCGGCCGGTCGACGGCCTGGAGCAGGTCGCGCTGCAACAGGCCGAAGGTCAGCTGCAGCCGGCCCAGGGTGTCGGCGGCCTCGCGGCTGCCGTCGGCCGCCCGCAGCACGCTGTTGAGCCCGCCGTAGGCCATCGCCCCCATGATGGCGAAGATCGCCAGGGCAACCAGCAGCTCGAGCAGGGTGAACCCGCGTGCCCGGATCATGCGCCCCCCCCGGGCCGCGCCAGGAAACCGGTCATCCGGGCCAGGGCGCTGCCCTCGCGCGCCTCGTCGGACCAGACGGCGACCTCCACGCGCCGCAGCGCCGGGTCCTCGGTGGCCTCGACCTCGGTGGTCCAGAACCAGTCACGGCCCTGCATCCCGGCCTCACCCTGGCTGCGACCGGTCTCCGGCCAGTCGTCGGCCACCTGCAGCTCCACCAGCCGGTTCTCGGCCACCCAGTGCGCCAGGGTCTGCTCGCGCAGGTAGTCCAGGCTGGCCGCCTGCTGGCTGCCTGCCTTGACCAGGGCCCCCATGGCGATGGCG
>JAAZVP010000025.1 GCA_018623495.1 Halothiobacillus sp.
CGATTCGCTCCTGGCGAATCGGTCCCGGCGGATTTGTGCAGCTCTGGTAAAGGGCGCAGGCAGACCGGAGCAACACGGGTTGCTCCGCATGCTGCCGGAGCGCGGAGCGCAGCGGAGCTGGAACGACGGCCATTCACTGCGAGCTGCGCCTTGCATCTGGACCCTTGGCGGTCCCGCAGAGACACTATTGATTCGTGCAGAGGTTCCCTCAGGAGCACCCGACCCGATGATCATGCCCCGGCCGCTGTTCCCCAACCGCGCCAGCCGCGGGATCTTCCGCGGGATGAACCCCTCCACCTCGGTGGCTTCCATCGTCATCCTGCTGGCGCTGATGATCCCCGGGCTGGTCTACACCGAGGGCTTCGGCCGGGCGATCGCCGCGGCCCGCGAGGCGGTCACCCCGATGCTGGAATGGTTCTACGTGGCGCTGGTGGCCTTCTTCTCGGCGCTGATGATCTGGCTGGGGATGGGCCGCTACCGCGACGTGCGCCTGGGCCCGGACGACTCGCGGCCGGAATTCGGCCTGTTTCCCTGGATCTCGATGCTGTTCGCCGCCGGCACCGGCATCGGCCTGCTGTTCTGGAGCATCGCCGAACCCATCAGCCACATGGCCGGCAACCCGTTCGTGGAGTCGGCCCGCAGCCCCGAGGGCGCCACCGTGGCCCTGCGCCTGGCCTTCTTCCACTGGGGCTTCAACGGCTGGTGCATCTTCGGCATCGTCGGGCTGGTGCTGGCCTACTTCGGCTACCGCCGCAGCCAGGCGCTCACCGTGCGCGCCGCGCTCTTCCCCATCATGGGCCGGCGCGTGGACGGACCGCTCGGCCATGCGGTGGACACCTTCGCCGTGCTGGCCACGGTCTTCGGCATCGCCACCACCCTGGGACTGGGCGTGCAGCAGATGAACCGCGGCCTCGACTACGTCTTCGGCATCGCGGTCAACGAGACCAACCAGCTGATCATCATCGCCGTGGTCACGGTGATCGCCACGCTCTCGGTGATGTCCGGTCTGCGCCGCGGGGTGCGCCGGCTGTCGGTGTTCAACATCTGGCTGAGCCTGCTGCTGCTGCTCTTCTTCTTGGCCGTGGGCCCCACCAACTACCAGCTGAACGTGTTCATCCAGACCACCGGCGACTACCTCCAGCACCTGGTGGAGATGACCTTCTACACCAACGCCAACGGCATCCACGCCTGGCAGCGCGAGTGGACGGTGTTCTTCTGGGGCTGGTGGATCGCCTGGTCGCCCTTCGTCGGCATGTTCATCGCCCGCATCTCGCGCGGGCGAACCCTGCGCGAGTATGCCTTCGGGGTGTTGCTCGTCCCCAGCCTGTTCACCTTCATCTGGATCGCGAGCCTCGGCGGCACCGCCATCCACCAGGAGCTGTTCGGGGCGGGTGGCATCACCGAGGCCGTCACCGCCGACGTCAGCACCGCGCTCTACAAGACCATGGAGGCCATGACCGACTCGCGGTGGCTGTTCCAGGCAGCCAGCCTGGTGGCGATCCTGTTGATCGCGGTGTACTTCGTCACCTCGGCGGACTCCGGCACCCTGGTGATCAACACCATCCTCTCCAACGGCGACCCCGACCCGCCCCGCGCCCACCGCCTGGCCTGGGGTCTGGGCATCGGCGTGCTCACCGCCATCCTGATGCTGGCCGGCGGCGTGGCCACGCTGCAGGACGCGGTGGTGCTCGCCGGCTTTCCCTTCTCGGTGATCATCGTGCTGATGACCGTCGGCCTGATCCGCGAGCTCAAGCGCGAACGCTACGCCGGCCGAACGCCCGAGAAACAACGCCTGGCCGAGGAACCCTGGACGGGCTACGACCGCTCGCTGTGACCCGTCACTCGTAGACCGGGTTGCCACGGTAGTAGCCCTTGATCCGCCGACCCCCTGGAGCCGGCTGCGAGGCCGACCCGGGAGCCGGGTCCTCCGCCGGCGTCCGGCCGCGGTAGACGCGCGGGGCGCGCAGCATCTCGCCGAGCTCCCGCAGGTCGGGATCCTCGCTCACCGCCACCAGGCGCAGCAGGCGCGCCTCCAGCTGGCCCAGGTCGTCGTCGATGGTCACGCCCAGTTCCCTTTCCAGCCCCCGCTTGAGCGAAATCAGCAGCTGGAGCTTTTGCTTGTTCAGCATCCTCCCTCTCCCCCCGGATCGGTGAGCGAATGCCCTTGCAATATCCGCTCCAGTCCCAGGCGGGCCCGGGGTTGTCCGTCCCCGGGGACCTTCCCGACTCGGCCCCTGCACCACGCCGGGGCCCGGCCCCGTCTCTCGCGCACCGGCACGACGCAACAACACCGGCTGCTAGAATAGGGCGATGCTGCACGTGGCCCTCTACCAGCCCGAGATCCCGCCCAACACCGGCAACATCATCCGCCTGTGCGCCAACACCGGTGCGCGCCTGCACCTGATCCACCCGCTGGGGTTCTCCACCGACGCGCGCCAGCTGCGCCGCGCCGGCCTGGACTACCACGCCCTGGCCGACGTCCGCGAGCACGCCGACTGGCCGGCCTTTGGCCGCTGGGCGGGCGAGCGGCGCATCTGGGCCCTGTCCACCCGCGGCCGGCGCAGCCACGTGGAACCCGACTACGCCGAAGACGACATCCTGCTGTTCGGCCCCGAGGGCCGCGGGCTTCCCGCCGACCTCTTGGCCGGGCTGGGCGGCTCGCGTATCATCCGCGTCCCCATGCGCGCGGGCAGCCGCAGCCTCAACCTGGCGAATGCCTGCGCGGTCGTGCTCTACGAGGCCTGGCGCCGGCAGGATTTCGCCGGGGCGGCCGATACGCCCACGCCCTGACCGGCCGCTGCCATGCCTTACGCGATCTTCGAAGGGACCGACCGACGTTTCTCCAACCAGCGGGTGTTCTGGATCGGGGCGATCCTCGCCGCCATGGCCGGCTACCTGAACCTGATCATGCTCAACCTGTTCCAGGTGCCCGTGAGCCACATGACCGGGGCGACCACCCGGCTCTCGGGCGACCTGGGCAGCCTGCGCGTCGACGACCTGCTGCTGGTGGCCTCGATCTTCTTCGGCTTTCTGCTCGGGGCGATCCTCTCGGGGCTGGTGGTGGGGCCGCAGACCATGCAGGAGAACCCCCGCTACGGCTACGCGCTGATCTTCCAGGGCCTGCTGGTGGCCGCGGCGACCGCGCTGGGCGTGCTGGGTGTCCAGTGGGGCGTGGCCTTCGGCGCCACCGCCTGCGGGCTGCAGAACGCCATGGCGGCGAGCTACCGCGGCCTGGTGCTGCGCACCACCCACGTCACCGGCATCGTCACCGACATCGGGGTGTTTCTGGGCCACCGCCTGCGCGGGCGGCGCATCCACGTCTGGAAGCTGTGGCTGCTGATCACCCTGCTGGGCGGCTTCTTCGTCGGCGGGCTCGGGGGCGTGTTCGCCTACCGCGCCCTGGGGATGTACGCCCTCGGGGGCACCGCCCTGCTGTCGCTGGCCCTCGGGGGCTACTATCTCCACTGGCTGGCCCACCGACCGGAGACCGTCGGCCCGGTGGACCCGGCCGCCATCGACACGGAGCGCGACTCGTGAGCGAACATGCCCTCGCGGCCCTCGCCGGCATCGGCGTGCTGGCCATCGTCTGCCAGTGGCTGTCCTGGCGCACGCACCTGCCGGCCATTCTCTACCTGCTGCTGGCCGGCATCCTGGCCGGCCCGGCCACCGGCTGGCTGGACCCGGACGCCCTGTTCGGCGAGCTGCTGTTCCCGATCATCTCGTTCGCGGTGGCGGTGATCCTCTTCGAGGGCAGCCTGACGCTCAAATTCCGCGAGATCAGGGGCCTCGAACGGGTGATCCGCAACATGGTCTCGGTGGGGATCGTGATCACCTGGATCATCATCTCGCTGGCCACCCACTGGCTGATGGACTTCCCCTGGAGCCTCTCCTGGCTGTTCGGGGCGATCATGGTGGTCACCGGGCCCACGGTGATCGAGCCCATGCTGCGCACCGTCCGGCCCAGCCACCGGGTGGCCAAGACCCTGCGCTGGGAAGGGATCCTCATCGACCCGCTGGGGGCGCTGCTGGCGGTGCTGGTGTTCGAGTTCATCGTCTCCCGCGGCACCGGCGACGGCGCCATCGGCCACACCCTGTTCACCTTCGCCCAGGTGCTCGCCGTGGGCATCGTGGTGGGCTCGGTGGCCGGCTACAGCCTGGGCGTGATCCTGCGCCGCCACCTGCTGCCGGAATACCTGCACAACACCACCACCCTGCTGCTGGTGTTCGCCGTGTTCTCGCTCTCGGACATGATCCAGGCCGAGTCCGGGCTGCTGACGGTGACCGTGATGGGCGTGTGGATGGCCAACATGCGGGGCCTGCACCTCGACGACATCCGCGGCTTCAAGGAGGATCTCAGCCTGCTGCTGATCTCGGGGCTGTTCATCATCCTCGGCGCGCGCATCGACCTCGAACAGGTGGCCACCCTGAGCTGGGCCGCCCTGCCGCTGCTGCTGGTCTTCCAGTTCATCGCCCGGCCACTCAAGATCGCCGTCTCCACCGCCGGCTCGTCGCTCAGCTGGCAGGAGCGGGCGATGCTCTCGTGGATCGCCCCGCGCGGCATCGTCGCCGCCGCGGTGGCCTCGCTGTTCGCCATCAAGCTCGAGCAGCTGGGCTATGCCCAGGCCGAACTGCTGGTGCCGCTGACCTTCATGATCATCGTCGGCACGGTGGTGGTCCAGGGGGTGACGGCCCGGCCCATCGGCCGCCTGCTGGGGATCGCCCAGCCGCCTCCCAACGGCTTTCTGATCGTGGGCTCCAACCCGCTGGCGCGCGAGATCGGCGTGGCCCTCAAGGACCAGGGGCGCACGGTGATGATCGCCGACCGCAACCCCGAGGGCATCCACAAGAGCCACATGCGGGGCATCCCCACCTACTACGGCAACCCGGTGTCCACCCACGCCAGCCTGTACATGGACCTCACCGGCATCGGCTACATGCTGGCCATCACGCCGCAGTCGGACCTCGCCGACCTCGCCGTGCTCCACTTCCGCGGGGAACTGGGCAAGAACAACGTCTATCGCCTGCCCGAGTCGGCCCAGACCAGCGATACCCGGGAGAAGCGCGAGACCCTGCCGCAGCAGGGCAGCCAGAACACCCTGTTCGGCGAGAACGCCAGCTACCATCGCCTGGCGAGCCTGCTGAGCCAGGGGGCGCGCATCCACACCACGCCGCTCACGCGCGACTACAGCTTCCTCGACTTCCAGAAGCAGCACGGCAAGAACGCCGTGCCGCTGTTCTTCGTCGACCCGCGCAAGAAGCTCTGGATCTGCTCGGCCGAGGAACAGAAGCGACCCGGCGCCGGCTGGACCGTGATCAGCCTGATGAAACAGTCCGACCCCGAGCAGGAAAACGTGAAACCGGCCGAGGGCAGGGTGGCGCGATGAGCTGGATGGCCACCTTCAGCGAGCTCGAGGCCTTCATGGACCGCTTCCTGGCGGCCCACCGGGAGCGCTTCGGCGGACTGCCGGAAACCGACTGGGACCCCGACTGGCCCTCGCCCTGCCAGGTGGGCGAGCCGGAGGACGACCGCCGAATCCGCTGGCAACCGGTGCGACGGGAACCGCATGGCGACTTCGCCCGCCTCGAGGAGGCGCTGGAGACCGCCTTCCATCCCGACATCCGCGCCTACTACACCACCTTCTGGTCCGAGGGCATGGACGCCCGCGCCGACGACGGCGGTTTGTTCCTGCTCCAGGTCTGGAACGAGCGCGACTTCGAGCGCCTCCAGGAGAACCTCATCGGCCACGCCCTGGCCAAGCGCCAGATGCGCCAGCCCCTGACGCTGTTCTTCGCCACCACCGACGACCCCGACCTGTTCCTGTCGGTGGACAACGACAGCGGCCGGGTGCTGCTGGAAAGACCCGGCTTCAAGCCGCTGCGCGAGATCGCCGACTCCCTGCCCGCGTTCCTCCACGGCCTCGAACCCGTGGTGGACACCTCGCCGTGGTCGTAGGCGCGACCATCGAAACGAGTCACCCCCATGCACATCGAGCTCGAGACCATCGGCGTCATCCACTCCTGTTTCAAGGAGAAGTTCGGCATCCCGCGCCAGCCGGGGCTGATCCGCGAGGCGCGGGCCGAGCTGGAGCTGCTCGCCCCCTTCGATCGCCCCGAGGCCCTGAACGGGCTGGAGGGCTTCTCCCACGTCTGGGTGAGCTTCATCTTCCACCAGGCCATCAAGGGGGAGTGGCGGCCCACGGTGCGCCCGCCCCGGCTGGGCGGCAACCGGCGCCAGGGGGTCTTCGCCACCCGCTCGCCCTACCGGCCCAATCCCCTGGGGCTGTCGGTGGTCTCGCTCGAGGGCATCGATCGCGAGCGCTGCCGGCTGCAGCTGGGCGGCGTGGACCTGCTCGACGGCACCCCGGTGGTGGACATCAAGCCCTACCTCCCCTACGCCGACGTGGTGCCCGGCGCCCGCGGGGGCTTCGCCGACCGCGCCCCGGCCACCGAGGCGCTACCCGTGCACTACACCGCCGAGGCCGACGCCGCCGTGCGGGCCAGGGAGGCGGACCTCCCCGAGCTGCGCGCGCTGATCGAGTCCATCCTGCGCCACGACCCCCGGCCGGCCTACTTCGGCCACGTCCACCAGCGTCGTCGCTTCGGCATGCGCCTCCACGATTTCGACCTGCAATGGCGGATGGACGAGGACGGGATCACCGTCCTGTCACTGGAAGACGAGCGCCGGGAAGGGTGACCGCCGGAAGCTGGAAGCCAATGATGGCGGGCACCCCAAGACGCAGTGGCAAGCGATCAGGGTGCATCGCCATACCTCGCCAGAAAGCGACCCGGGCATCTACTGCGAGCCACCACCGCAGCCCCGCAGGTTGGGCTGAACGCAATGAGCTCGGCGCCTTGACCGGGAAACAAGATCCCGGGCGCATCACGTCTCGTGACCCGGAGGACAGAAGCAGGGGTCAGTCCAGCAGACCCCTCTTCCAGCTTCAAGCTATTAAATTCAGAGATTTTCCGGCTTCTGTTCCCGGGTCAGCAGCTCGTGGACCGCGGCCTTGGCAGGCAGGTCCTCGTAGATCACCCGGTAGACCTGCTCAATGATGGGGGCGTCCACCCCCAGGCGCTCCACCAGCCGGTGCGCGGCAGCGGCGGTCTTGACGCCCTCCACGGCCTGGCCGATGTGCTCGATGGCCGCCTCGACCCCGCGACCCTCGGCCACCAGCAGGCCGAAGCGGCGGTTGCGCGACTGGTCGTCGGTGCAGGTGAGCACCAGGTCGCCCAGCCCGGCCAGCCCCATCAGGGTCTCGCGCCGGGCACCCAGGGCATCGCCCACCCGCATGATCTCCGCCAGACCGCGGGTGATCACCGCCGCGCGGGTGTTGGCGCCGAAGTGGAAACCATCGGCGGCGCCGGCGGCGATGGCCAGGACGTTCTTGAGCGAGCCGCCCAGCTGCACGCCGACGAGATCGTCGACGGTGTAGGCGCGGAAGGTCTCGCAGTGCATGGCGCGGGCGACCCGTGTGGCCAGTTCGGCGTCGGGCGAGGCCACGGTGACGGCGGTGGGCATGCCCGCGGCCACCTCCCCGGCGAAGGTGGGACCCGAGATCACCGCGCGCGGCACCCCGGGCCCCAGCTCCTCGTCGAGGACCTCGCTCATCAGCTTGGCCGAATCGTGCTCCAGGCCCTTGGTGCCCCAGGCGACCGGGGCCCCGCAGGCCCGCAGGGCGGCGCCGGCGCTGCGCAGGAAGGACCGGAAGGCGTGGCTGGGGACGACGACCAGGGCGAGGTCACAGCCCTCGAGGGCGTACTCGAGGTCGCTGGTGGCCTCCAGGCCGTCGGGGAAGGGGTGCTCGGGCAGGTAGCGGACGTTGACCCGCTCGGCCTGCATCGCCTCCACGCCGTCCTGCGGCCGGCCCCAGAGGCGCACGCGCTGGCCGTGGCGGGCCAGCAGGATCGCCAGCGCCGTGCCCCAGGAACCGGCCCCGAAGACGGCGACGTTCATGCCCCCTGCCATCGGCGCCTCAGTGGCTGGCCTGCTCGGCCTGTTCCTGCTGCTGGCGCAGGTGCTGGGCGTAGAGGGCGTCGAAGTTGATGGGCTGGAGCATCATCTGCGGGAAGCCGCCCTTGCCGGCCAGGTCGGAGACCACCTCGCGGGCATAGGGGAAGAGCAGGCCGGGGCAGTAGCTGCCGAACATGTGGCCGAGCTCCTCGTCGGAAAAGCCGCGGATGCCGAAGATGCCGGCCTGCTGGACTTCCACCAGGTAGGCGGTCTGCTCGCCGGACTTGACGGTCACGGTGACGGTGAGCACCACTTCGTGGTTGCCGTCACCGAGGTCCTGGGTGGCGGTCTCCACCTGGACGTTGGCATCGGGGTTCCAGCCTTCCTCGCGAAAGATCGCCGGCGCCCGCGGGGATTCGAAGGAGACGTCCTTGGTGTAGAGCTTCTGGACCACGAACTGCTTGCCCTGGGCCTCGTTGCTTGCGGATTCGTTCTCGGCCATGTCGATTCCTTCGGTTTAGTGGGAAGTCTTGTCCAGCCACTGCTCCAGCCGGCGGGCGTCGAGTGCGCCGTTGCGCCGGCCGAGCTCGCGGCCACGGCGGAAGAGCACCAGCGTGGGCACGCCCTGCACCCGGTGCCGGCGCGCCACCTGCGGGGTCTCGGCGAGATTCACCTTGAGCACCCGCAGGCGCGGCTCGAGCCGGGGCGTGAGCTTCGCCAGCACCCCGGCCAGCATCTTGCAGGGCCCGCAACCCGGTGCCCAGAAGTCCACCAGCACCGGCACGTCGCTCTTCTTGAGGTGCTGATCGAGCCCGCGGCGATCCACGGTCAGCGGCTTGCCGGTGAACAGGCGGTCGCCGCAACGGGGGCAGCGATCCTCGCCGGGGGCGGCGCGCACCGCGCTGTCGCAGCCGGGGCAGACGACGCGGCGCGCACCCTTCATGCCCCGGTGCCCCCTGCCAGCAGCCGGTCGAGCTCGCCCGAGCGGTGGGCCGCCTGCAGGTCGTCGAAGCCGCCCACGTGGGTGTCGCCGACGAAGACCTGGGGCACGGTGGCCCGCCCGCTGGCGCGCTCCATCTCCGCGAACCGCTCGGGACGCCCCTCGACGCGGCGCTCCTCGAAGGCCACGCCGCGCTTTCGCAGCAGGCGGCGCGCGAGGATGCAGAAGGGACACCAGCGGGTGGTGTAGATCACCACGGGAGCGCTCATGTCACTTCTTCTTGACCGGGAGCTTGTCGCTCTGCCAGGCGCGGATGCCGCCGGCGAGGTTGTAGACATCCTCGAAGCCCTCGCCCACCAGCCGCGAGCAGGCACGCGCCGAGCGGCTGCCGGTCTGGCAGTAGACCACCACCGGCTTGTCCTTGAAACGGGCCAGCTTGCCCAGCTGGTCGCCCAGCTCGCCCATGGGGACCTGGCGGGCCCCGGCGATGTGGCCCTCGCGGAATTCCTCGGGCTGGCGCACGTCGAGGATCACGCTCTCGTCGCGGTTGATCACCGGGACGATCTGCTGCGGTCCCCATTCCTTGTACTTGCGCGTGGCCCGGCGGATCTCGCCGCCGATCAGCAGGCCCAGGATGACGAACAGGGCCAGGACCAGGAACGGGTGGTTGCCGGCGAATTCGGTCAAGCGCTCCATATCGGCTCCATGCCCGGCGCGGCGGCGCGGGATCAGGCGGTGCTCACTGCGCGCGGCGCACGCCCATCTTCTCGAGGATCGAGTCCAGCGGGCAGAAGCGGGTGAAGCCGCTCTGGAACAGGTTCAGCCCGACGAAGAAGGTGAACCACAGCCAGCCGAAGCGGGTCAGATCGACCTGCTCGTTGAAGACGTGGGCGAGCACCAGGGTGGCCATGATGAAGAAACCGGCCACGATACGCACGATACGATCGGTGGTCATGATCGGGTCTCCCGATGAAAGCTGGGTGAAGGTGAGTCGCGGAAACCGCTCAGGATCGGATGGTGCAGAAGACGTCCTGCATCATTTCGATCAACCGCAGGGTACGGTTGTCGCCGACGCGGTAGTATACACGATTGGCCTCCTTGCGGGACGCGAGGATGC
This sequence comes from Halothiobacillus sp., assembly GCA_018623495.1. Lineage (GTDB taxonomy): Bacteria > Pseudomonadota > Gammaproteobacteria > JAAZVP01 > JAAZVP01 > JAAZVP01. The sequence goes on from JAAZVP010000025.1 coordinate 10,009, forward strand.
CTTTGTCGCGCAGGATGGCCAGGTGCTGGGAGATGTTGCTCTGGGAGGTTCCCACGGCGGCGACGATCTCCTGCACGCTGCGCTCGTCGGCGCCCAGCACGCACAGGATCTTGAGCCGCAGCGGATGGGACATGGCCTTGAGCGAGCGCGAGGCCCGCTGGATGTCCTCCTCGCGCGACATCAACTCGGGGATGCTGGAAGTCATGGAATCGGATTCTTTTTCGATCGCGGTCATCCCTCAAATATTAGAGAATCCTCAAGCAAAGTTACAGCCGCAATCCGCCGAGGCCCGTGCCGACCATGTCCCGCCATGCCGCGACAATCCTGATGCTTCTCTGCCTCGCCGCCGGTACCGGGGCGGCCGACGAGCGCCCGGCACCGGAGCGACTGGAGGCCCTCGAGGCACGCATCGAGGCCCTGGCCCGTGCGCACCGCGAGCAACGCCGGGAGCGCGACGCGGCCCGCGCCGAGCTGGCCGAGGCCGAGACCGCCATCGGCGAACTCAACCGTCGCCTGCGGACTCTGGCCCAACGCACCGACGCCGCCGAGCAACGCCTGGAGACGCTCGACGAGCGTGCCGAGACCCTGGCCGCGCGGATCGCCGAGCAACGCCGGTCGCTGGCCGCGCAACTGCGGGGTGCCTACACCGCCGGCCGCCAGCCGGTGCTGCGCATCCTCCTGGGGGGTGAATCACCGGGAGAGCTGTCACGGATGCTGGAATACGCCCGGCGACTCTCCGCCCACCAGGGCCGGGCACTGGAGAACCTGGCCCGGGAGCAGGCCGCGCTCGCCGAGCTGCGCACGGAACAGGCCGAGACCACCCGTCGGCTGGCGCGGCTCGAGCGCGAGACCCGCGAGCGACGCGCCAGCCTGGCCGACCAGCGCGACCGTCGGGCGGCCCTGGTGGCCCGGCTGGATGCCCGGGTGGCAGACCAGGCGGAGGAACTCGAGCAGCTGCGGGCAGACCAAGAGGAACTGGAGGCCCTGGTGGCCTCGATCGACCGGGCGGTGGCGGACGAGGCGGCCCGGGCCCGGCCGGAGACGCCCTTCCCGCGGCTCAAGGGCGAGCTGCAGCCGCCGCTCGAGGGTGCGATCCGGCGCAACTTCGGCGAGCGCCTGGGTGGCGGCCTGCGCTCGCGCGGCTGGCTGATCGACGCCGGCCGGGGCGACCCGGTGCGGGCGGTCGCCGACGGCCGGGTGGTCTTTGCGGACTGGCTCAACGGCATGGGGCTGCTTTTGATCGTCGATCACGGCGACGGCTACATGTCCCTCTACGGCCACAACGACAGCCTGTTCGCCGACGTCGGCGAGCAGGTGGTGGCCGGCGAACCCGTGGCCGCCGCGGGACGCAGCGGGGGGCTGGGCGACAGCGGGCTGTACTTCGAGATCCGCCACCAGGGCGAGCCGGTGGATCCGCGGCAGTGGTGCAGGCGCTAGCCCGGCACGGGAAAACGACGCGCAAGATGCTAGGATGAACCGAATTGATACAGGTATCGAGTTTCGGAGTGGCAAGCCAATGAGTTACAGAATGCGGGCCCTGGGCCTCCTCTTCGTCGGCGTGAGCCTCGGTGCGGGACTGACCACGGCCACCGGCGTGCTCGCCGAGAAGGAGCCGCCGGCCGAGGCCCTCCCGCTCGACGAGCTGCGCACGTTTTCCGACATCTACGCGCGCATCAAGAGCGACTACGTCGAAAAAGTCAGCGACGACAAGCTGCTCGACAACGCCATCCGCGGCATGCTCTCGGGCCTTGACCCGCACTCGAGCTACCTCGACGCCGAGGAATACGAGGAGCTGCGCATCGGCACCACCGGCCAGTTCGGCGGGCTGGGCATCGAGGTGGGCATGGAGAACGGCTTCGTCAAGGTCATCGCGCCCATCGACGACACCCCGGCCGAGCAGGCCGGCATCCAGGCCGGCGACCTGATCACCCGGCTGGACGACAAGCCGGTCAAGGGCATGTCGCTGTCGGACGCGGTGGACATCATGCGCGGCGAGCCGGGCTCGGACATCGAGCTCACCGTGGTCCGCGAGGGCGAGGACAAGCCGCTGCGCATCACCATCACCCGGGACGTGATCAAGGTCAAGAGCGTCAAGAGCCGGATGCTCGAGCCCGGCTTCGGCTACGTGCGCATCTCCCAGTTCCAGTCGCGCACCACCCGCGACCTCTACGACGCCGTGGAATCCCTGCAGGAAAAGGCCGACGGCCACCTCAAGGGCATGGTCCTCGACCTGCGCAACAATCCCGGCGGCGTGCTGCAGGGCGCAGTGGGCGTTTCCGACGCCTTCCTGGAGAAGGGACTGGTGGTCTACACCGAGGGCCGCATCGAGGATTCCCAGCTGCGCTATGCCGCCAAGCCGGGCGACGTCCTCGACGGCGCCCCGCTGATCGTGCTGATCAACGGTGGCTCCGCCTCGGCCTCCGAGATCGTCTCCGGCGCCCTGCAGGACCACGGCCGCGCGGTGATCGTCGGCAGCCAGAGCTTCGGCAAGGGCTCGGTGCAGACCATCCAGGAGCTCGCCAACGGCGGCGCGGTCAAGCTGACCACCGCGCGCTACTTCACCCCCAGCGGCCGCTCGATCCAGGCCGAGGGCATCCACCCGGATATCGCCCTCGACCCGCTCAAGGTCGCCGGGGTGAAGAGCGGGCCGCGCCCGCTCAAGGAGGCCGATCTCAACAACCACCTCGACAACCCCAACGGGGAAGGCGAGGCCGGCGGCACCGGCGACCAACAGGCCGCGGAAGGGGAATCGCTGGCCGAGCGCGACTTCACGCTCTTCCAGGCACTCAACCTGCTCAAGGGCATGGCGCTGCTGGGCAGGGACTCCGCCGGTTCCTGACCGGCCGAACGGGAAGCCCCGCAAGCCCGGGCTTCTGTCCTTTCAGCCCGGCATCCGGGGGAGACCCGGACCGTGAACAGCGCGAGGGAGAGATCCATGGCGAAGGTTCTGGTTCCGCTTGCCGAGGGCTTCGAGGAACTCGAGGCCGTCACCATCACCGACCTGCTCACCCGGGGCGGGATCGACGTGGTCACCGCCGGCCTGGCGGACGGGCCGGTCCGGGCCAGCCGCGGGCTCACGGTGATCCCCGACCGTTCGCTGGACGCGGCCCTGGAGGACGATTACGCGATGGTGGTCCTCCCCGGCGGCCTGCCGGGGGCCGATCACCTGCGCGACGATCCGCGCATCCAGCGGCTGCTCAGGTCGATGGCCGAGCAGGGCCGCTACACCGCTGCCATCTGCGCCGCCCCCAAGGCCCTGTCGGCCGCCGGCCTGCTGGCCGGCAAGCGGGTGACCGCCTTCCCCACGGTGCAGGACGCCATCCGCGTCGGGGACACGGAGGTCACCGGCTCGCCCATCGAGGAGGACGGGCGGGTGATTACCTCCCGCGGTCCCGGTACGGCCATGGACTTCGCCCTGCGGCTGGTGGAGATCCTGGCGGGCAAGGACCAGCGCGACGCGGTGGAGGCCAGCCTGGCACGGCCCTGAGCGGGAAGGACCGAGCCACGCTCCCCCGAGGGCAGAACGCCCCGCGGCCGGCGGCCGACGGGGCGTTCGCGTCCTCGTCTGCTCGATCGTCGGTCGAGGGCGCTGGGCCCTCACGTTCAGCCCGTTGCCGCCGGGCCTTCCTCGCCGGGCACCTCGGGCGAATGATCGAGCCCCGCCGGGCTCCAGGCCTGCAGCGTGAACTGCCAGAGCGAGACCAGGCCCCAGGCCAGCCCCACGGCCACGCCCAGGTCGACGATGCCCCGCCACGGTTGTACCAGGCCCTGGACGGCGATCACCAGGCCGATCATCACGATCACCATGACCGTGGAGATGATGATCCGCTTGCGCGGGGCGTGGAAGAAGCCCAGGCAGAACAGCGGCGCCAGCAGGGTGCGGATCACCGCCGGGTGGTCGTGGAGGTGGCGGACCCGCGCGGCGATCCGCGGCGACCAGCCCCGGCGCAGGGCGAAGTGCCCCTTGCCCACGGCCGTCACCGCGAGCCACAGCGCGAACACCGCCCAGTGCAGCGGATCCCAGGCCACGGCGAGGCCCTCCAGGCCGATCAGCCCCAGGCGATAGATCGCCCAACCCAGCAGGGCGGTCACCCCCAGCAGTCCCCAGACGGGCCCTATCCAGCGCATGTCGACTCCCTCGTTGCGGTTCCTCGGCCGCCAGTATGCACGCCCGGCGGGGAATTACACCCCGCGGTTCGCCGACGATTTCAGCGGGGCGTCATGGGCAGCCGCTAGGCTCGGTGGCGAAACGGTTCATTCTAGGCCTTCGGGGCGCGGGCACAATCCGGCGCCGGCAGGCCGACCGGGAGGAACACGGCCATGCCGCTGATCGAACTGACCTATCCGCAGGACGCCATCGACGACGGGGCCCGGGACACCCTGGCCGCCCGGCTCACGGACGCGCTGATGCAATGCGAGCTCTCGCGACGCAATCCGCGCGCTCGGGCGCTGATCTGGACGCAGTTCAACCCGCTCGGCGAGGAGCGACTGTTCGTCGCCGGCCGGGCCGCCCCCAGGCCGCACTACCGGCTGGACGTGACGCTGATGGCGGGGGTGATGGAAGCGCCGGTGCGGGCCTCGGTGGTGGAGGCGATGACGCGGGCCGTCCTCGAGACCGAGGGCAGCGATTTCAACCCCCTCAATGCCGGCCGGGTGTGGGTGCTCTTCCACGAGATCCCCGACGGCCGCTGGGGCGGCGGGGGCCGGCTCTACACCCTCGACGAGCTGCGCCGGCTGGTGGCGGGCTGAGTCGGGGGCGTGGGCCGGCAGGGGGCCAGGCCGGGACGGGCACAACGCACCCGGTCGCGCCCCTCCGCCTTGGCCCGGTAGAGGGCCTGGTCCGCGCGGCCGAGCAGGGCATCGACCCCCTCGCCGGCCAGCGAGGCGGTGACCCCCACGCTGGCGGTCACCCGGCCCACACCGGCAAAGGGTTGGCCGGCGATCCGCCGGCGCAGTTTTTCCGCCATTTCCCGCGCGGCCCGGGGGTCGCTCTCGGGGGCGAGCACCACGAATTCCTCCCCGCCCCAGCGGGCCACGATGTCGCTGCGCCGAACGGCCCGGGCCACCCGTTCCGCCACCTCGGCGAGCACCTGGTCACCCACGAGGTGACCGTGGGTATCGTTGACCTGCTTGAAATGGTCCAGGTCGATGATCGCCAGGCCCACCGACGAGCCGTACCGCTCGGTGCGCGCCAGTTCGCGCTCCAGCGTGGTCTCGAGCTGGAAGCGGTTGGCCAGGCCGGTGAGCCGGTCGGTGGTGGCATGGCGGTAGAGGTCACGCTCGGCCTCCACCCGGTCGGTCATGTCCCCGCCCACGGCGACGTAGTGGCTCACGTCGCCGTGGGCGTCGCGGATGGGGGAAATGGTCTGCTCGATGTAGAACCGGCGGCCGTCCTTGGCGCGGTCGAGGAACACCTCGCGGAAGGACTCGCCGGCACCGACGGCGCGCCAGAGGGCCTCGTAGAAGCCCGGCGGATGCTCCCCCGACTGCAGCAGGCGGGGATTCTCCCCCACCACCTCGGCGGCCCGATAACCGGTGATCCGCTCGAAGGCGAGGTTGACGTAGCGGATGCGGCCCTCGGTGTCGGTGACCATGATGGCATCGCCCGAGGAATCGACGGCCGAGGCCAGCACGTCGGGGGCGAAGGCGGTCTCCGCCCGCAGGGCGCTCTGCTGGATCATGGCGAAGCGCCGCTGGCCGTCCGCTCCGCCCCGCAGCGGGGAGAGCAGCCAGCGCCCCGAGCGGGACGGGCCCTGCGCGGGCCGGAGGATGGCATCCAGCTCGCAGACCTCGCCCTGGCGCACGCAGGACCGGGCCCGCAGGGTCGCCCGCCGGTCCGGGGTCTCTAAGGGAACCTCTGCACGAATCGATGGCGTCTCTGGCTTGCGGGTTTGTTCGCAATCGAGGCGCCGGTTTGAGGCGGGCTGATTGCCCGTCGAGGACCGGCAACAAAGAGTGCGGGCAAACCCGCAAGCCCCATTCGGGCGGGCCGCCAAGGGCCCATCTGCTGTGTTGCAGCTCTGGTAAAGGGCGACGGCCATTCACTGCGAGTTGCGCCTTGCATCTGGACCCTTGGCGGTCCCGCAGAGGCACCATCGATTCGTGCAGAGGTTCCCTAGCGGCAGGTCGGTGATCGCCCGGCCCCGCAACGCCCCCGGCCGGGTGCCGAGCAGGTCGCTGAAGGCCTGGTTGGCGTAGTGGACCGTGGGCCCGGAAGGCCCGTCGGTGAGGATCAGCACCCCGTGACCGGAATGCTCGATGGCGGCTTCGAAGAGGTTGAGGCGTTCGGCGAGGTCCATCTCGGCGGCGTCCGACGGTTGGGGCTCGAGACCTCATGGTAGTGCAACATTGTGGCCCGTGCATCCACCGCGGCCGGACCGGCCGGTTTCAGGCCTCCGAATCCCGCTCCCCGGGGCGCCGCCAGCCACTGACGTGGCGCTGTCGCGGGCGGGAGAGGGCCAGCTCGCCTTCCCCCACGTCGCGGGTGATGGTGGACCCGGCACCCACGGTGGCCCCTGCCCCCACCACCACCGGCGCCACGAGTTGCGTGTCGGAGCCGATGAAGGCCCGGTCGCCGATCACGGTCCGGTGCTTGGCGTGACCGTCGTAGTTGCAGGTGATGGTCCCGGCGCCGAGGTTCACCCCGCGGCCGAGCTCGGCGTCGCCGACATAGCTCAGGTGGTTGATCTTGGAGCCCTCGCCGATGGCCGCGGCCTTGGTCTCGACGAAGTTGCCCACGCGGGCACCGGCGTCCAGGCGCGTCCCCGGGCGCAGGCGGGCAAAGGGACCCACCCGGCAGTCGGGGCCCACGCGGGCGCCGTCCACCACGCTGTGGGACTCCACGCGGGCACCGGCCGCCAGCTCGCAGTCGCGCAGCACGCAGTTGGGCCCCACGGTCACCCCCGGGCCGATGCGGCAGTCGCCCTCGATCACCACGTTGACGTCGATCCAGACGTCCTCGCCGTGCTCCAGCCGCCCGCGGATATCGACCCGCGCGGGATCGGCCATGCCCACCCCGGCGAGCATCAGCGCGCGGTTGCCCCGCAGCTGGTAGGCCCGCTCCAGCGCCGCGAGCTGGACCCGGTTGTTCACCCCGCTGACCTCGGTGGGATCCGCCACCCGGCGGCCGGCCACGGACTCTCCGGCCGCCGCCGCCAGGCCCACCACGTCGGTGAGCAGGTATTCCTGCTGGGCGTTGTCGGCATCGAGGCGGTCGAGCCAGCCCCGCAGCGGCTCGGCACGCGCCGCGAGGATGCCGGTGTTCACCTCGGTGATGGCCCGCTCCGAGGGGCTGGCGTCCTTCTCCTCGACGATCCGGCAGACCTGGCCGGCATCGTCGCGCACGATCCGCCCGTAGCCGGTGGGGGCCTCCACCTCCATGGTGAGCAGGGCCAGCGGGCCGTCCTCCAGGCCGCCGAGGAGCGTACCGAGGGTGTCGGGGCGCGTCAGCGGCACGTCGCCGTAGAGCACCAGCACGTGGCTGTCCGCCTGCACCCGCGGCATGGCGCATTCCACCGCGTGACCGGTGCCCAGCTGGCGGTCCTGCTCCACCCAGTCCACCCCCGGGGCGTCACAGGCGGCCCGCACCCGCTCCGCCCCGTGGCCGTGGACCACGTGCACGGCCCGGGGCTCGAGGGCCAGCGCGGTGTCGATGACATGCGCCAGCATGGGCCGCCCGCCAATGGGGTGGAGCACCTTGGGCAGGCGCGAGCGCATCCGCGTGCCCCGGCCCGCGGCGAGGATGATCACTTCCAGCTGCATCAAGCGTCTCTCCCGGGAATCGGCAACAAAAAAGGGGCACCGAAGCCCCTTTTTCCTGGTCATCCTGCGAAGGTGCCGCTCAGCGGCGGTCCTTCACGCCGCGACGGCGGAGCTCCTGGATCCAGCGCAGGCGCTCGGCGGCCTCGATCAGCTCGGACTTGGCCCGGGCGTAGTCGAAGTCGGCCTTGCGCTGTTCCATCGCCTCCTCGGCCTTCTGCTTGGCCTCCTTGGCGGCCGCCTCGTCGGCGTCCTCGGCGCGCATCGCGGTGTCGGCCAGCACGGTGATCACGTGCGGCTGCACCTCGATCACCCCGCCGGAGACGAAGAAGAACCGGTCTTCCCCGCTCTCGTCGGTGAGGCGCACCTCGCCCGGCCGCAAGCGGCTCAGGAGCTGGGTGTGGCGGGGGGTGATCCCGAGCTCGCCGTTCTCCCCGGGGGCCGCCACGAAGCTGGCCTTGCCGGAGAAGATCGGCGCCTCGGCGCTGACCACCTCCACATTCATCGTCTTGCCCATTTCCGGCCTCCGTTACTTGAGGTCCTTCGCCTTCTCGACGGCCTCGTCGATGGTGCCGACCATGTAGAAGGCCTGCTCGGGCAGGTCGTCGTATTCACCCTCGACGATGCCCTTGAAGCTCTTGATGGTCTCCTTGGCCGGGACGAACTTGCCGGGCATGCCGGTGAACACCTCGGCCACGAAGAACGGCTGGGACAGGAAGCGCTGGATCTTGCGCGCCCGGGAGACGACCAGCTTGTCGTCCTCGGACAGCTCGTCCATGCCCAGGATGGCGATGATGTCCTTGAGCTCCTTGTAGCGCTGCAGGGTCTTCTGGACCTCGCGGGCGACGTTGTAGTGCTCTTCGCCGATGACCTGGGGATCCAGCTGACGGGAGGTGGAATCCAGCGGGTCGATGGCCGGGTAGATACCCAGCTCGGCGATGGAGCGCGCCAGGACGACGGTCGCGTCCAGGTGGGCGAAGGTGGTGGCCGGCGACGGGTCGGTCAGGTCGTCCGCGGGGACGTAGACCGCTTGGACGGAGGTGATGGAGCCGGTCTTGGTGGAGGTGATGCGCTCCTGGACCATGCCCATCTCTTCCGCCAGCGTCGGCTGGTAGCCCACCGCGGAGGGCATGCGGCCCAGCAGGGCGGAAACCTCGGTCCCGGCCAGGGTGTAACGGTAGATGTTGTCGATGAACATCAGCACGTCACGGCCCTCGTCGCGGAAGTACTCGGCCATGGTCAGGCCGGTCAGCGCGACACGCAGGCGGTTGCCGGGCGGCTCGTTCATCTGGCCGTAGACCAGGGCCACCTTGTCGAGGACGTTGGAGTCCTTCATCTCGTAGTAGAAGTCGTTGCCCTCGCGGGTCCGCTCGCCGACGCCGGCGAAGACGGAGTAACCGGAGTGCTCGACCGCGATGTTGCGGATGAGCTCCATCATGTTGACGGTCTTGCCCACGCCGGCACCGCCGAACAGCCCGACCTTGCCGCCCTTGGCGAACGGGCAGATCAGGTCGATGACCTTCACGCCGGTCTCCAGGATCTCGGAGGAAGCGGACTGCTCGTCGTAGCTCGGCGGACGCGCGTGGATGGAGTGGCGCTCTTCGGCCTCGACGGCCTCGCCCTCGTCCACCGGGTTGCCCAGCACGTCCATCACGCGGCCCAGGGTGCCCTTGCCCACCGGGACCTTGATCGGCTCGCCGGTGGAGGTCACGGACAGGCCGCGCTTGAGGCCCTCGGAGGGGCCCATGGCGATGCAGCGAACCATGCCGTCGCCGATCTCCTGTTCCACCTCGAGAACCAGGCCGTTTTCGTCGACCTTCAGTGCGTCATACACCTTGGGCACGGAGTCGCGCGGGAACTCCACGTCCACCACCGCGCCGATGATTTCGACAATCTTTCCAGAACTCATGATCAGTTCCCCTCAAGCAATCAAATTCGTGACTCGGTCGAAGCGGAGGATCAAACGGCCGACGCGCCGCCGACGATCTCGGCGATCTCCTGGGTGATGGCCGCCTGACGCGCCTTGTTGTAGGCCAGCTTCAGGTCCTTGATGATGTCGCCGGCGTTGTCGGAGGCGCTCTTCATGGCGATCATTCGCGCAGCCATTTCGCAAGCGACGTTCTCCACCACGGCCTGGTAGACCTGGGACTCGATGTAGCGCGTCAGCAGGGTGTCGAGCACCTCCTTCGCCTCCGGCTCGTAAATGTAGTCCCAGTGGTGCTTGAGCGACTCTTCCTCGACCTGCGGCACGGGAATCACCTGGGCCACCTCGGGGCGCTGCGCCATGGCCGACTCGAAGTGGTTGCGGGCCAGGTGCAGGGCGTCGATCCGGCCCTCGTCATAGGCGTCCAGCATCACCTTGACCGCGCCGATGACGTCGGTCAGGTGCGGCCGGTCACCCAGCTTGGACTTGTCGGCGACGATGTTGCCGCCCAGGCGCTTGAAGAACGCCGTGCCCTTGGAACCGATGGTGCAGATGTCGACATCGACGTCGTCGTTGTCGAACTGCTCCATGGCCTTGACGGTTTCCCGGAACAGGTTGGTGTTGAGACCCCCGCAGAGACCGCGGTCACTGCTGATGACGATCACCCCGACACGCTTGACCTCGCGATCGACGAGGTACGGGTGCCGGTACTCGGGATGCGCGTTCGCCAGGTGGCCGATTACCGCCCGCATCCGTTCGGCGTACGGACGGGTTGCCTCCATCCGCTCTTGAGCCTTACGCATCTTGCTCGCGGCCACCATCTCCATGGCCTTGGTGATCTTCTGCGTATTCTGGGTGCTCTTGATCTGATTGCGGATCTCTTTGGAACCGGCCATATCCTTCCCCTTACCAGACGCTGTTGGACTTGAAGTCCTCGACGGTCTTCTTCAAGCCGGCCTTGATGTCGTCGTCGAAGGCACCCGACTCGTTGATCTTGTCGAGCAGCTCCTTGGCGTTCTGCTTGGCGTAGCTGTGCAGCGCCGCCTCGAAGTCGACGATCTTCTCGGCTTCGACGTCGTCCAGGTAGCCCTCGTTGGCCGCGAACAGCGACAGCGCCATCTCGGCGATGGACAGGGGCTGGTACTGCTTCTGCTTCATCAGCTCGGTGACGCGCTTGCCCCGCTCGAGCTGCTTGCGGGTGCTCTCGTCGAGATCCGAGGCGAACTGGGCGAAGGCCGCGAGCTCGCGGTATTGCGCCAGGGCCAGGCGGATGGTGCCGCCGAGCTTCTTGATGACCTTCGTCTGCGCCGAGCCGCCGACCCGGGACACCGACAGGCCGGCGTTGATCGCCGGGCGCTGGCCCTTGTTGAACATCTCGGTCTCGAGAAAGATCTGGCCGTCGGTGATCGAGATCACGTTGGTGGGAACGAACGCGGAAACGTCGCCCGCCTGGGTCTCGATGATCGGCAGTGCGGTCAGGGAACCGGTCTTGCCCTTCACCTCGCCGTTGGTGCGCTTTTCCACCTCGTCGGCGTTGATGCGCGCGGCACGCTCGAGCAGACGCGAATGGAGGTAGAAGATGTCACCGGGGTAGGCTTCCCGACCCGGCGGACGACGCAGCAGCAGGGAAACCTGGCGATAGGCCCAGGCCTGCTTGGTCAGGTCGTCGTAGATGATCAGCGCGTCTTCGCCCCGATCGCGGAAGTACTCGCCCATGGCACAGCCGGCATAGGGCGCCAGGTACTGCATGGAGGCGGGATCGGAGGCGGAGGCGTTGACGATGGTGGTGTATTCCATCGCGCCGTGCTCTTCGAGCTTGCGCACCACGTTGGCGATGGAGGAGTTCTTCTGGCCCACGGCGACGTAGATACACTTCACGCCGCTGCCCTTCTGGTTGATGATCGCGTCCACGGCGATGGCGGTCTTGCCGGTCTGGCGGTCGCCGATGATCAGCTCCCGCTGGCCGCGGCCGATCGGCACCATCGAGTCGATGGACTTGATGCCGGTCTGCATCGGCTGGTCCACCTCCTGGCGGGCCATGACGCCCGGGGCGATCTTCTCGACCGGCTCGTAGCCGGCCGGATCGACCGCGCCCTTGCCGTCGATGGGCTGGCCGAGGGTGTTGACCACGCGGCCGAGCAGGTCCTCGCCCACCGGCACCTCGAGGATGCGGCCGGTGCACTTGACCGTGTCGCCTTCCTGGATGTGCTCGTAGTCGCCCAGGACCACGGCGCCGACGGAATCGGCCTCGAGGTTGAGGACCAGGCCGTAGGTTTCCTGCGGGAATTCCAGCATCTCGCCCAGCATGGCCTCGTCGAGGCCGTGGATGCGGACGATGCCGTCGGAGACGGAGACCACGGTACCCTCGGTACGCGCCTCCACCTTGGATTCGTAACTTTCGATCCGCTGCTTGATCAGATCGCTGATTTCGGATGGATTCAGCTGCATTTGTTCTTCCCCTTACCGACTCATGGAGGTGGCAAGATTGGCCAGCTTGCCCCGGATCGAGCCGTCGATAACCAGGTCCCCGGCGCGAACGATGGCACCGCCGATGAGGGATTCGTCGACTTCACTCTCGATCGTGATTTCGGCGCTCAGGCGCTTGGCCAGACGGTCGGCGAGCTTGGTCTTCTGCTCGTCGGTCAGCGCCTGTGCGGAGACGACCCGGGCGGTCAACTTGCCCTGCTGTTCGTGTCTGAGCTGTTCGAAACGCTCGGCGATCGCCGGTAGCAGGGCGAGCCGGTCGTTCTCGACCAACACCTTGACCAGATTGTTGCCCTGCTCGTCGAACTGCTCGGAGCAGACGGAAATGAAGAGCTCGGCCAGCCGCTCGCCGGACACGGACGGGTCGTCCAGCACGGCTTCCATCTCGGGATTGCTGACGACTGCTGCGCCAAAGGCGAGCATGTCGGACCAGCGGTCCAGCTCGCCTTTCTCCTGTGCCAGGTCGAAAACCGCCTGGGCGTAGGGTCGGGCTGCCTTGGTCAATTCGGACATGATTCAATCCCTAGATTTGCGCGGCGAGATCGTCGAGAGCACTCTCGTGGGCCTTGGCATCCACTTCGCGCTTGAGCACCCGCTCGGCACCGGTGACCGAGAGCCGGGCGACCTGGGCGCGGAGATCTTCCTTGGCCCGGTTGAGCTCCTGCTCCACCTCGGCACGGCCCGCGTCGATGATGCGGTCGGCCTCGGCTCGGGCGTTCTCCTTGGCCTCGTCGAGGATCTCGTTGTGGCGGCTCTGGGCCTGGGCAACGATCTCGGCGGCCTTCTCCTTGGATTCCTTGAGGATCTCGGTGGCCCGTTCTTCGGCAAGCTTCAGCTCGTGCTTGCCGCGCTCGGAAGCGGAGAGCCCTTCGGCGATCTTCTTGCGGCGGGCCTCGAGAATCGAGGAGACAGGCCCCCACAGGAACTTGTTGACCAGCCAGACCATGATCACGAACGCGATGATCTGGGCAATCAGGGTGACTGTGATATTCACGGTTCGCTTCCTCTATGCTGGGCTCGGACGTCCCGCCCCGGGCGTGCGGGGCGGGGCTTTCAGCAAGCGATCGGCCTTACAGGGCGCCGATGGCCGCCTGCAGAGCGCCAACGAAGGGGTTAGCGAACAGGAACCACATGGCGAATGCCAGGATGATGAAGGGGAAGGACTCCATCAGACCCGCGAAGATGAACATGTTGGTCATCAGCTGCGGGCGCATCTCGGGCTGGCGAGAGATGCCTTCCAGGGTCTTGGAACAGATCAGGCCCCAGCCGATGGCAGAGCCCAGGCCGGCGGCGGCCAGGATCACACCAACACCAACAGCCGTGTAGGCATAGATCATCGCGAGCATATCAGCGTTCATGGTCGATCTCCTAGATTGCGGTTGAGAACAAGGGTGAAAAGAAAGCGGTCGTCAGTGGTCCTCGGTATGCGCCATACCCAGATACACGATGGTCAGGACCATGAAGATGAAGGCCTGCAGCGTGATGATCAGGATATGGAACATGAGCCACGCCAGGTCCAGCACCACCTGCAGCGGGAAGAAGATGAGCAGGCCCGCACCGATGGCGGTCGCACCACCCAGCAGCGCGATCAGCAAGAACACCAGCTCGCCGGCGAACATGTTGCCGAAGAGACGCAGCGCCAGGCTGATCGGCTTGGCCAGTTCCTCGATCGCGGTCATCACGATGTTGACCGGGATCATGAACTTGCCGAAGGGGTGGAACAGGAACATCTTCAGGTACCCGCCGAGGCCCTTGATCCTGATGTTGTAGTACACCGTCAGGGCAAACACCGTCAGGGCCAGGGCCAGGGTGGTGTTGAGGTCGGTGGTGGGGACCACCTTGAGGTATTCGATGCCGATGGAATGGGCGATCGCCGGCAGCAGGTCCACCGGGATCAGGTCCATGAAGTTCATCAGCCAGACCCAGACCAGGATGGTCAGCGCCAGCGGCGCGATCAGCTTGTTGTCCCGGCTGGGGAAGCTGTCGTTGACCTGTTCGTCGACGAATTCCAGCACGCTCTCGACGAAGTTCTGGAACCCGCCGGGCGTGCCGGCCTCGAGACGCTTGCCGAGGCTGCGGGCGGCGAAGATGATCAACGCCCCCAGAAGCGCACTGAAAAACAGCGTATCGATATTGAGCTGCCAGAAGCCCTCACCGACGTGCAGGTTCGTCAGGTGATGCTGGATGTAGGCAACTGTACCGCTGCCTGAACCTTCCGCTGCACTCACGATCACTCCCCTCCAACTGTGGATTGTCGGCGCTTCACGCGCGCCGCAACGATATTGGTGAACTGTGCGAGCCCGAAGCCGACCAACACGGCCAGCGGGTCGAGATTCAGCAGGCCGAGGCCCAGGCCCAGCAGGGCGAGCACGAGGACGAAGCGGATGACGGCGCCACTGTAGAGGACCAGCATGCTCCGCTTCGGGTCGTGCTGCGCCAGCTGGGTCGCCCTGGTGACGCCCCGGCGCAGGAGCCAGACCATGAGCAGGCTGACGGCCGCCCCGAAGAGCGCCGCCAGCCCTTCCATGGGGCCCCGCCACGCGAGGAAACCGCCGGCGGCGATGAGCCCGGCGATGCCCTGTGCCCGGTACAGCTGTCCTGCCTGGGCGTCGATTCCTCGCGTGAATGCGTTGTTCAACGTTTCTCCAGCTGTTTCAGCATGGCGTGGGCCTTGAGAATGCCGCCCACGATGCCCAGCCCGCCGAAGGCCAGCATGAAGATCGGGTGATAGTCGAGCCAGTCGTCCACCAGGTAGCCCAGGACGAAGCCGGCGATCACCATGGAGGCGAACAGGTTGCCCGCCCCCAGCAGAGGGACATTGAAGCTGTTCGATTTGGACATCACTCCCCCGCGCCGCGCTGGATTCTATCACCGGGCCATGGGGGGCACAACCAACCGCGCGGGCCAGGGAAATCAGTCGAAGTGGTCAATGATCCCGTCCAGTTCGTCGAGGCTGGAGTAGCGGATCACCAGGCGACCGCGGCCACTCTTGCCGTGCTGGATGTCGATGCCGGCCCCGATGCGCTCGGACAGGCGCTCCTCGAGCCGCTGGATGTTGGGGTCCTTTTTCGGGGCCGGGGACTCGCCGCGGCCCTCGAGGCGCTCGCGCACCAGGCGCTCGATCTCGCGCACGGTGAAGCCGCGGCGGGCGATACGCCGGGCGACCTCGACCTGCTCGTCGGGCCCCAGCGGCAGCAGGGCCCGGGCGTGGCCCATCTCGATGGCCCCCTCGGCGAGCATCTCCTTGACCGCCGGCGCCAGCTCGAGCAGGCGCAGCATGTTGGAGACCGCCGAGCGCGAGCGACCCACGGCCTCGGCCACCTCGCGATGGGTGAAGCCGAACTCGTCGAGCAGGCGGCGCAGGCCGGTGGCCTGCTCCAGCGGGTTCAGATCCTCGCGCTGGATGTTCTCGATCAGCGCCAGGGCGGCGGCCTCGCGGTCGGAGAGCTCGCGCAGGACCGCGGGGATACGCTCGATGCCGGCCTGCTGGGCGGCCCGCCAGCGACGCTCACCGGCGATCAGCTCGAAGTCGCCGTCGCCGCGGGCGCGCACCACCACCGGCTGGACCACGCCCTGGCGGCGAATCGACTCCGCCAGCTCGGCCAGCGCGTCGTCGTCGAATTGCTGCCGGGGCTGGTAGGGGCTGCGATGGATGCGCTCGACGGCGATGCGCCGCAGGCTCCAGTCGTCGCCGCCCGCGGGCGCGCCTTCGCGCGCCCCGCTCAAGAGTGAATCGAGTCCCCTGCCCAGTCGTTTCTTGCCTGCCATGCCCGTTCCTCAGGATATCCGCTCGGCCGCGCCCGCCTGCTCCTCGCGCCGCAGCATCTCGCCCACCAGCGCCAGGTAGGCCATCGCCCCGCGCGAGCCGCGGTCGTACTGCAGCGCCGGCAGCCCGTGGCTGGGGGCCTCGGCGAGGCGGATGTTGCGCGGGATGAGGGTGCGAAAGACCCGCCGGCCGAAGTACTGTTCCAGCTGGCTGGAGACCTCGTTGGAGAGATTGCTGCGGGCGTCGAACATGGTGCGCAGCACGCCGTAGACCTCGAGGTCGGGGTTCACCGACTCGCGCACCTGTTCGACGGTGTCCATGAGCGCCGAGATGCCCTCGAGGGCATAGTACTCGCACTGCATGGGGATGATCAGCCCCTCGGCAGCCACCAGGGCGTTCACCGTGAGGATGTTGAGCGCCGGGGGGCAGTCGATGATGACGAAGTCGTAGGCGTCACCGATGCCGGCCAGCGCCCGCTTGAGACGCATCTCCCGGCCGATGCGCGAGACCAGCTGGACCTCGGCGGCGGTGAGATCGATGTTGGCCCCGAGCAGGTCGAAGCCCGACTCGCCCGGCCGCGGGATGACCGCCTCGCGCAGGGTGGCCTCCTCGAGCAGCACGTCGGTCACCGAGCGCTCCAGGCCGTTCTTGTCCACGCCGCTGCCCATGGTGGCATTGCCCTGCGGATCCATGTCGATCAGCAGCACGCGCCGGCGCATCGCCGCCAGCGAGGCAGCGAGGTTGACGGCGGTGGTGGTCTTGCCCACCCCGCCCTTCTGGTTGGCGACGGCAATGATCTTTCGCATGGCAGTTCCCGGCCGGGACCGGATCAGTCGTGTCGGAGAATCACGAGGTGGCGGCTGGAATCCAGCCCGGGCACGTCCAGCGCCCGGACCGCTTCCAGCCGGTAGCCGTCCGGCAGTTCGGCGAGTTCCTCGGCGGGGTATTTCCCCTTCATGGCCAGCAGTTTACCAGACCGGCAGGCGAGATGGCCGCTCCATTCGAGCATCTGCGCCAGGCTGGAGAAGGCCCGCGAGACCACCGTGTCGAAGCAGGCCGGCGGCTCGAAGGCCTCCACCCGCGACTGGACCACCTCGCAGTTGGCCAGCCCCAGGCTGCGCACCACGTGGCCCATGAAGCGGGTCTTCTTGCCGTTGGTATCCAGCAGGGTGACCGCCAGCGCCGGGCGGGCGATCGCCAGGGGTATGCCCGGCAGCCCGGCCCCGGCACCCACGTCCAGCAGCCGGCCCTCGCCGGTCTCGGGGAGGATCGCCAGGCTGTCGAGCAGGTGCAGGCGCACCATCGCCGCCGGGTCGCGGACCGCGGTGAGGTTGTAGGCGCGGTTCCAGCGCGCCAGCAGGGCCAGGTAGTCCAGCAGCCGCTCGCGGGCCGCCGGCGCCAGCCCGATGCCCAGGGCCTCCAGGCCGGCGCCGAGGTCCGCCGCCAGCGACTCGCGGGGGAAGTCCGCCATCAGCCGGCGCGGCGCCAGGCGCGCTTCTTGAGATGCACCAGCAGCAGCGAGATGGCCGCCGGGGTGACCCCCGGGATGCGCGCCGCCCGGCCGACGGTGGCCGGCCGCTGGGCGGCCAGCTTCTCGCGGATCTCCGCCGACAGGCCGTCGACCCGGGCGTAATCGAGGTCCTCGGGCAGCTCGGTCTCCTCGTGGCGCCGGTTCTTGACCACCTCGGCCTGCTGGCGCTCGAGGTAGCCGTGGTACTTGGCACGGATGTCGATCTGCTCGGCCACCGCGGGGTCGTCCACTCCCGGGCCGATCCCTTCCACCGCCGTCAGCGTGGCGTAATCCAGCTCCGGCCGGCGCAGCAGCTCGCTGGCGCGTGCCTCGCGCGCCACGCGCTGGCCCGAGGCGGCCTCCAGGGCCGCGGCCGCGGGACTGCCCGGGCGTACCAGCAGGTCCTCCAGGCGCGACTGCTCGGCCTCCAGGGCATCGCGCTTGGCGACGAAGGCGGCCCAGCGGTCGTCGTCCACCAACCCCAGCGCGCGGCCGTGCTCGGTGAGCCGGGCGTCGGCATTGTCCTCGCGCAGCATCAGCCGGTACTCGGCGCGGCTGGTGAACATGCGGTAGGGCTCGCGGGTGCCCTGGGTGATCAGGTCGTCGATCAGCACCCCGATGTAGGCCTCGTCGCGCCGCGGCGTCCAGGGCTGCTCGCCGCGGCTGCGCCGGGCGGCGTTGAGTCCGGCGATCAGTCCCTGGGCGCCGGCCTCCTCGTAGCCGGTGGTGCCGTTGATCTGGCCGGCGAAGTAGAGCCCGCCGATGAAACGGGTCTCCAGGCTCGCCTGGAGGTCGCGGGGGTCGAAGAAGTCGTACTCGATGGCATAGCCCGGCCGGGTGATGTGGGCGTTCTCGAAGCCGGGGATGGAGCGCACCAGGGCCACCTGCACGTCGAAGGGCAGCGAGGTGGAGATGCCGTTGGGATAGACCTCGCGACTGGTGAGCCCCTCGGGCTCGACGAACACCTGGTGGCGGTCGCGGCCGGCGAAGCGCACCACCTTGTCCTCGATCGACGGGCAGTAGCGCGGCCCGATGCCCTCGATCTCGCCGGAGAACATCGGCGAGCGCGCCAGTCCCCCCTCGATGATCGCGTGGGTCTCGGGGTTGGTGTAGGTGATGAAGCAGCTCACCTGCTCGGGGTGCTCGTCCGCCGAGCCCATGAAGGAGAACACCGGCACGGGCGTGTCGCCGGGCTGCTCCTCCATCACCGAGAAGTCGATGGAGCGCGCGTCGATGCGCGGCGGCGTGCCGGTCTTCAAGCGCTCGACGTTGAAGGGCAGCTCGCGCAGGCGCTCGGCCAGGGCGATGGCCGGCGGATCGCCGGCCCGGCCGCCGGAATGGTTCTGCTGGCCGATGTGGATGCGCCCGCCGAGGAAGGTGCCCACCGTGAGCACCACGGTGGGGGCCAGAAAGCGCAGGCCCATCCGGGTGACCACCCCGCGCACGGCCTCGCCCTCCACCACCAGGTCGTCCACCGCCTGCTGGAACAGCCACAGGCCGGGCTGGTTCTCGATGGCCTCGCGGATGGCCGCCTTGTAGAGCACGCGGTCGGCCTGGGCGCGGGTGGCGCGCACCGCCGGACCCTTGCGCTGGTTGAGGGTGCGGAACTGGATCCCCGCGCGGTCGATGGCGCGGCCCATGATCCCGCCCAGGGCATCGATCTCCTTGACCAGGTGGCCCTTGCCGATCCCGCCGATGGCGGGATTGCAGCTCATCTGGCCGAGGGTGTCGATGTTGTGGGTCAGCAGCAGGGTGCGCGCGCCGGTCCGCGCCGCCGCCAGGGCGGCCTCGGTGCCGGCGTGCCCCCCGCCGACCACGATCACGTCGAATGACTCGGGATAGTCCATGGGTCTCGATCCGGCGGGCGTTGGATAACTGATTGACATTACACGAAATCGACACGCCGGGGAAGGATTCGTTCCCCCGCCCCGGGCATGGGGATATAATCGCTGCCGATCCGGTCCCAGGATCGAAACCTGCCGCCGTGCCGTCCCCGGCACCCGGTCCCGTCGCCCCGGCGACACGCTTTTCCGGAATACCGACAATGGAAGCCATCATCGATCCCGCCCCCGGGGCGGACCCGGCCGCGGTGGTCGACGCCCTCTTCGAGCGCGGCTGGTTCGTGGGCCCGGGTTTCGTCCCGGCCGCGCTCTGCCGGACACTCCTGGCCGAGGTGGAGTCCGCCGACGCCCGCGGCGAGCTGCAGCGTGCCGGCATCGGCCGCGGCAGCGAGCACACCGTGGCCGAGACCGTGCGCGGCGACCGCACCCGCTGGCTGCGTGCCGACTCCGCGCCGCAACTGGCCTTCCTCGAGCGCATGGAATCCCTGCGCCTGGCCATCAACCGGCAGCTGATGCTGGGGCTGTTCGACTACGAGGCCCACTTCGCCCTCTACCCGCCCGGCAGCTTCTACAAGCGCCACCTGGACAGCTTCCGCGGCAGCAACGCCCGGGTGGTGACCACGGTGGTCTACCTGACGCCGGACTGGCGCGCGGAGGACGGCGGCGAGCTGGTGCTCTACGACCCGGACGACGGCCGGCCGATGGCCGAGGTCCGGCCGCGGGCGGGCACGCTGGTGAGTTTTTTCAGCGAGCGGATCCCCCACGAGGTGCGTCCCACCCGCCGGGCCCGGGCGAGCATCGCCGGCTGGTTCCGGCGCAATCCCGCCGGCCTGCCCGACCCGGCCCGCTGATCCTCAGACCAGGTCGCGGGGAATGCTCACGTCCCAGTTGTCGGCATACACCCGGCGGTCGCCCTCGTAGGCATCCAGCTCGGCGTGGATGTGGAAGGCCTCGGGGCTGGAGGTGAGCACGGTGCGGGTGACCGTGCGCACCCGCCAGTTGCCGCGCCGGTAGCCCCGCTCCCAGAGGGTCTCGCCGCGCGGCGAGTGGTAGTCGTAGCCGCGGTAGGAGTACCACTCGCGGGCGGCGCGCTGCATCTCCAGGTCCACCGGGCCCAGGTGGACCGTGCCGTCGTCGTTGATCACCTCCAGGGTGGACTCGTCGGTCTCCAGGTCGCGGATCACCCGCCACTTGTGCTCGCCCGCCTGCAGCCGCTCGGTGGGCGTGGGCCGGGCGCCTTCCGCCGGGGCGAAGCCGATGGTCTGGTCCTCGGCGTCGCGCCGGGGCCGCTCGGGCAGCACCAGCCGCGAGGTCCCGGTGAAGACCGTCAGCCGGACCGGCTCCGGCGCGGGCCAGGCCAGGGGAAAATAGGAGGTGGAGATGGACAGGCGCAGCCGGTTGCCCTCGGGGAAGGCATGGGCGATGTCGTTGAGCTCGACGGTCACCCGGTAGCGCTTGCCCGGCTCCAGCGGTTCGGGGTGCTCCGAGCTGTCGCGGTGGGTGAGGTTGAGCAGGCCGTAGGTCACCCGGGTGGCCTTGTCGTCGGGGGCGACGTCGGAGATCCGCACCGCCACCATGGCCACCGGCCGGTCGGCGGCCACCTCCAGCTCCAGGCGCGCGGCCCCGAGGATCTCCATCGGCGCCTCCAGGGGCTCGCTGTCGAAGACCAGGGCCCCGCCGTCCTCCTCGCGCTGGTCGTGGGGCAGGTCGGGGGTGGCGGCGTAGGAACACCACTTGCCCGCGAACAGCCCCACCGAAAGCGGTGACTGGTTGGTCATGATCGCCTCGCCCACTGCCTGCCCCGCGGGCTCCAGCGTGCCCGGGCTGGCCAGCGTCAGGGCGCGCTCGCGGATGTTGGGCGAGGGCCATTCCGGCTCGCCCACCCAGCGGCCCGGCCGCTCGCTGTAGAAGGTGGTGGGCGGCATGTGGTCCTGCATCCAGGCCCGCAGCATGGGCTCGTCCATGATCCCGGTCTCGCGATCCTTGAGCCAGTGGTCCCACCAGCGCAGGCACTCCTGGAGAAAGCCGACGGCCGGCCCCGGTACGCCCTGGTGGGGGTACTTGTGGCTCCAGGGACCCACCAGCCCCAGCCGGGGCACGCGCAGGTTGGCCATCAGCCGGAACACCGAGTTGGTATAGCCGTCGGCCCAGCCGGAGACCGCCATCACCGGGCACTGGATGGCATCCCAGTCCTCGCAGACCGAGCCGTGCTGCCAGTACGCGTCCCGGCGCTGGTGGCGCAGCCACTTCTCCAGCCACAGGCCGCTGCCCCGGAGGCGGTCGAACCACATCTCCCGCCAGCGCTCGCCGACGACCTCCGGGTCCGGCGGCAGGGAGTTGAAGGCGAACATGGTGGAGGCCCAGGAGAGGTTGTCCCCCAGCAGGCAGCCGCCCATGTGGTGGACGTCGTCGGCGTAGCGGTCGTCGGTGGAGGCCACGCTGACCACCGCCTGCAGGCCCGGCGGGCGCAGGGCGGCGATCTGCAGGCCGTTGAAGCCGCCCCAGGAGATGCCGATCATGCCCACCCGGCCGCTGCACCAGTCCTGGCCGGCGAGCCAGCGGATGATTTCCACGCCGTCGTCGAGCTCCTGCTGGAGGTACTCGTCCTCCAGCACGCCCTCGGAATCGCCGCTGCCGCGCAGGTCCACCCGCACGCAGGCGTAGCCGTGGGCGGCGAACCAGGGGTGCATGACGTCGTCGCGGGGGCGGGTGTTGTCCCGCCGGCGGTAGGGGATGTATTCCAGGATCGCCGGCACCGGCTCGGCCTCGGCGTCTTCCGGCAGCCAGATGCGCGCGGCCAGCCGGGTGCCGTCGCTCAGGGGTATCCAGCAGTGCTCGATCTCGCGCACCGGGCGCGGCAGGGGATCGACGATCTTCACGGCATGCCTCCTGTGGACGCAAACATCAGCGATGCACGGCGGCTCAGCCCGCCGGCGGTCGGAACTCCAGCCCCAGGCCCTCCAGGCAGCGCCGGTACCGGGCCTCCAGGTCCTCGGTATCGCGGCCACCGACGAACACCGTGGCCACCTCGAAACTGTAGCTGTCCTGGTCGCGCAGCGCGGAGAGGCGTTGCCCCTCGCGCACGTGCAGCCGGATCCGGCTGCCGGGCACCGCGCGTTCCAGCGCCCGGATCGCGTCGGCGTCGGGCACCCCCACGACCCGCGCGTCGGCATAGCGACGGACCATGAACTTGGCCGCCACCGCGTGCTCGCCCTCTCCCCGCGGCATGGCGGGGTCTTCGCCCAGGGCGCAGGCCAGCATCACGTGGTAGTGGCTGATGCCGTCCACCATCTCGAACAGCGGGGCTTGGGACCGGGACAGGCGGGTGTTGATCTCCAGCAGGCGGAGCCGGTCGCTGTCGGGGTCCCAGTAGAACTCGATGTTGAAGGGCCCGTCGGCATAACCGATGTGGCCCATGACCCGGGCGGCGACGGCCCGGATCCGTTCGGCCACCGCCCCCGGCAACCGCGAGGGGTACTGGTAGCGGGAAAAGGTGGAGCCGGCCGGCCCCTCGCGCAGCGAATCCACCAGCCCGTAGCCGACCACCTCGCCGCGATGGACGTAGCCCTCCAGCGTGCACTGGTGGCCGGCGGAGATCAGCCCCTCGACGATGCAGTGGTAGCCGTCCACCGCGGCCACCTCCCGGGGCAGCCGGGCGAAACCCGAGAGGTAGTTGAACGGCTCGGCGAAGCGACCGATGCCGGCCCGGATGCGCTCCAGGGCGGCCTGCAACCCCGCGGCATCGGCGACCCGGAAGCCCATGTCGGAGAGCACCGACTTGACCGGCTTGATCCAGAAGGGGAAGTCGATCACCAACGCCTCGATGCTGGCGGGATCGAAGGGATCCACGGCCTGGAAGGCGGGAATGCACTCCGGGATCACCGCCTGCTGCTCTAGGCGCGACCAGTACTTGTGCTCGCACTTGAGCACCGCCTCCAGCGACGGCCCGGGCAGGCCGGCATCGCGGCGGATGATCGGCAGCGACGTGCTCACCGGGAAATCCCAGTAGCCCACCACCGCGTCCACGGAGCCGGGGAAGGCCTGCAGGCGTTCGCGGGCCTCGCGCAGCAGCCGGCGCACCGGGAAGACGTCCCGGTGGCGGACCTCGTCGGCGGTGAACAGGGCGTGGAAGGCGAGCCCGCCCGCCTCCGGCAGCCGCTCCAGCAGGTCGCGGTCGGAGTCGTCGAGGCCGACGACGAAGACGTTGCGGGTCATCCGTCCCCGCTCCCGGCCGGCGCGAACTCCAGCGGCAGTCGCTCCACCACCTCCCGGTAGCGGGCCTCCAGCTCGTGGCGGTCCTGTCCGCCCATGAAGATGACCGCCACCTCGAAGCTGTACACCTCTTGGCCGCGCAGCTCGGAGAGCCGGTCGCCCTCCTCGATCTCCACCTGGATGCGGGTGCCGGGAAAGGCCGACTCCAGTTCGCGGATCTCCTCGCGGGTGGGCACGCGGGTGACGATGCCGTCCTCGAAACGCCGCAGCATGAACTTGGTGGAGACGTTGTAGCGACCCTCCCAGCGGGGGAAGTCCGGCCGGCGCCCGAGGGCCACGTCGATGGCGACCTCGTGGTGGGAGGCGCCGCAGACGTCGGCGAACAGCGGCGAGTGGGACTTGGAGATGCGGGTGTTCACCTCCAGCAGCCAGATGTGGTCGGCCTGCTGGTCCCAGAAGAACTCGATGTTGAAGGGCGTCTCCTCCAGGCCCAGTACCAGCACCGTGCGGCGGGCGATCTCGGCCATGCGCTCGCGCACCGACTCGGGCAGGCGCGAGGGAAACTCGTAGCGGGCGAAGGAGGAACGCAGGGCCCCTTCGCGGATGGAGTCCACGACCCCGTAGATGACCGGCTCGCCCTGCTGGACGAAGCCCTCCAGGGTGCACTGCCAGCCGCCGATGGGCTTTTCCAGCACGCAGTGGTGGGCATCGATCCCGGCCGGGATGTCGCGCGGCAGCTCGGCCCGCTCCATGAAGCGGGCGAAGGGATCGCCGAACCGGCCGATGCCCTGGCGGATGCCGGCCAGCGCGTCGTGGAGCTCCCAGGAGTCACTCACGTGGTAGACCATCTGCGAGGAAAACCCGATGTTGGGCTTGATCCAGAAGGGAAAATCCATCTCCACCCTGGCCTCGGCCCGGGGATCGAAGGGGTCGAGGCTCTGGAAATCGGGGATGTTCTCGGGGATCGCCTTGGCCTGGCGCAGCCGGGCCCAGTACTTGTGGTCGGCGATCAGGGTAGCCGCCAGGCTCGGCCCGGGAAGGCCGAGGTCCCGGCGAAAGACCGCCAGCAGAGCGGTGGTGGGAAAGTCCCAGTGGCCGATGATGGCATCCACCGAGACGCCGCTGGCGCGCAGCTCCTCCCGGCCCTGCTCGATCATCTCGTCGACCGGGTAGCTCTCGGGGTTGACCACCATGTCGAAGGGCAGCAGGCCGTGAAAGGCATAGCCCTCGGCGTTGCGGATGGTCCGGAGCTGGGCGAGGTTGAATTCGTCCAGGCCGATGATGAACACGTTCGTGGTCATGACTGCCTCCCGCGACTGGGTCGGTCGGGGCGGCGAAGGAAACAGCGACCGCCCCAGCCCCGAGACTAGCAGTTGCCCCGCAACGGGGCGACGCGCCGGCCTAGGGAACCTCTGCACGAATCGATGGCGCCTCTGGCTTGCGGGTTTGTTCGCAATCGAGGCGCCGGTTTGAGGCGGGCTGATTGCCCGTCGAGGACCGGGCACAACCCGGCAGGAAAGCCGGGTTGCACGCCCACTGGGCGCCC
>JAAZVP010000102.1 GCA_018623495.1 Halothiobacillus sp.
ATGTGCTGTTCGCCATCGACGGCGCCGTGATCGCCGACGGGGAACGGACGGTGCTCCAGGGACGGATGCTGGAGGTCTTCGCCGATTTCGCCGGGCTGCGCCTCGAGCCCGAGCCGGTGGACGATCCATCCCCGGAGACCGGGACGGCGCAGACGGATGCCCCCGCGGCGGGCGGTCCCGTCGACCTCAACACCGCCTCGCTCGAGGCGCTCCAGGCGATTCCCCACCTGGGCCCGGAGCGGGCCCGGGCGGTGGTGGCGATGCGCCCGATCCGGGAGCTGGAGGCCTTGCGCGACATCGACGGGATCGGTCCCCGGCGCCTCGCCGCGATCCGGGAATACGGTGTCGTGTGCTCCGCGGACGCTTCGGCCGGTTCCGACTAGGCCCCGGGCGTCGCCGGTGGTTCGGGTTCGGCTCGCCCGGGCGCGTCAAACCTCCACGTCGATGGGCTTTTCGCTTGCCAGGGCGTCCTCGAGCTTGTCGTAGAGCATGCCCAGGGTGTCGCCGGGGGCGTACTCGGCGATGCCGATGTGGCGGCCGTTGAGACAGCGGCGGAGCTTCTGGGCGATGTTCATGGCGGCCTCGAGGTCGGTGTGGCCGGCGAGGATGGCGTAGCGCTGGTTGCCCAGGCGGCCCACGAGGTCGGACTGGCGCAGCAGTGGCAGGGCGTCGCGGGCCACGGTGGCCGGGCGGGGGTGGTCGAAGGCCAGCAGGACGAAGTCGGTGTGGTAGCGCTGGGCCTCGGCGATCTGCTTTTCGATCATCTCCTCGAACAGCAGGGCGTTGTAGGCGCCGGAGTCGGGGTCCACGGCCAGGGTGTGCTTGAGGCGCCGGTGGCCGTAGTGGTCGCCGGGATTGGCGTAGATCTCGCTGGCCTTGTCGAGGGCGAAGGCGTCGGCCTGGAAGCGCAGGAAGAGGGTGAGCGCCAGGGTGTTGACGAACAGCGAGAGGATCACCACGCCCACGATGATGGCCATGAATTCCTCCCGGTAGGCGTAGCCTTCCGGCAGGGCGAAGGCCATGATGATGGCCAGCCCGCCCTTCATGCCGCCGAGGGTCAGCGCGGTCGTCCAGCGCATGGGGTGGTCCTTCCAGGCCATCATCGGGGCGATGACCATGAAGCGCACCCAGGTGGTGAGCAAAAAGACGGCGACGATCTCCACCGCGTGGGCGGCCATGAGCCCGAGGTCGACCACGCTGGCGATGGCGATGAAGACCACGCCGTTGGCGAACAGGCCGATGTAGTGGGCCTCCTTGCGGTAGGCGCGGAAGTTGCGCTCGGAGGCGCTCTCGTGGTTGAAGGACCGGTAGAGCCGGTCGAGGCTGATGCGCTTGTAGTGCCCTTCCTTGTCGAAGAGGTAGCGGAACAACAGGATCGCCACGACCACGCCGAGGATGCCCGAGGCCCCGTAGTGCTCGCAGAGCGCGAAGGCGAGCGTGGCCATCAGGTAGATGGTGAGAAACTGCTCGAGGCTCTCGTTGAAGAACTTGAACAGGTAGTAGCCGGCCAGCCCGACCAGGACGCCGATGGCCAGGGAGAGCAGCACGGTCTTGGCCAGGGTCAGCTGCAGGGCGGGCAGGCTGCCGGTCTGGCCCTCGAGCAGCGGCAGGGCGATGAAGAAGAACAGCGTCATCGCCACGATGTCGTTGAACAGGCTCTCGCCCTCGGCATAGACCTTGAGCCGCTCGGGGAGCCGGAAGCGGGCGAAGATCGAGGAGACCGAGACCACGTCGGTGGCCATCAGCGGCGCGAACAGGGCCAGCAGGGCGGCGAAGCCGGGGGCGTTCTCGGGCAGCACCAGGTAGGTGATGCCGGCCGCCGCGCCGATGGAGACCACCACGGCGACGAGGGCGAGATAGAGCAGGGCGCCCCGGTTCTCGCGGATCTCGGCGCGCGAGACGCCCAGCACGTCGGGGATCAGGATCAGCGGCAGCATGAGGTAGACCACCTCGGGGAAATGCTCGCCGAGGATCTCGAGGTGGAAACCGGAGTCGGCCACGTAGGCCAGGGTGATGGCCCCCAGGGCAAAGGGCAGCTTGAAGCGCTCCTCGAGAAAGCGTGACAACAGCACCAGCAGGAGCAGCAGGGTAAAGGTCAGCAGCATCGGGGCCCGGGCGTCGCGTCAATGATCGGGTGCAACAGCGGCCTCCCGCCGGCACCGTGCCTTCCTGGCCCGCCCAGCATGCGTCGAAGCCGCGCGGTTCTCAAGGGATTTCCCGGTCCCCGGGGCCAGAATCGCCCTCTCGCGGACCGCGGGATGCGCCCAACGGTCGTGGACCGCGTCGCAGGATGGCCCGGGCATCGGTGCGGTTGACCGGGGTTCGCCGCGTCGCCGGTCGGGGATGGCGTGGTGAAGGGTGCGGTTTGGCCTCGTGGACGGGCCCGGCGCTCGCTGCAACGCACCGGCAACGTGGCCGGGTTAGACTTCCCTGCGGGTCCCATCACGTCTTCGGTCATGCATCGCTCGTTTCCCGTCAGCCGCCCGATCGTCCTGTTGCTGTTCGTCGCCGCCAGCCTGTGGCTGGCCTTCGCCGCCGTCGACCGCCAGTCCACCCACCGAGCCGCCGAGCGCGAGGCCCTGGAGACGGCGGTCGCCGCCACCCGCGAGCGGGCCGACGAGATCGGCGCCACGCTGGCGGCGATCGAGGACCGGGCGCGGGTGCTGGCCCGGGATTTCGCCGGCCCGCCCGCCAGTCGTGACGACATCGAGCTCCAGCTCCAGACCCTGCTCTGGGAGGACCCGCGCCTGTTCGGTGCAGGCCTGAGTTTCCTGCCCGGGCGCCACCCCGCCGAGGCGGGCCTCTACGCCCCCTATGCCATCCGCGACGACGGCGTGCGGCTGGTGCGCATCGAGGAGAGCTACGACTACACCGATCCCGGGCACGCGTGGTTCCACCGGCCGCTGGAGTCCGGCGCCGGCTGGGTGCCGGTCTACTGGGGCGAGGCGGGCGGCTCGATGATGGCCACCTACGCGGTACCGGTGCCCGGTCCCGGCGGCGAGCCGATGGCGGTGTTCAACGTCGACCTGGCCCTGGACGACATCTCCACCCTGGTGGGCGCGGCCGGTTTCGGGGCCAGCGGCTACGGCTTCCTGGTCGACACGGACGGCAAGATCATCGCCCATCCCCTCGA
>JAAZVP010000103.1 GCA_018623495.1 Halothiobacillus sp.
AGGGAATAACGCTTCGCTCGTGGCATACGCTCCCTCCTTGGAGTGCCGGTCTTGCGCCCAAAACCAGGCTTTCAAGTCCCCACAAGCAGCCTTTTTGCACCATTTACGCCCTTAACTCCGACACTTGCCGAGGTCCGACCCCGACAAGCTCCCAGAAGCCGTTCGAGATCAGCCAAGACCGGCGCGGGATTCGCACGACGCAGTGCGCATCGGTGGTGGTGACCCTGCCGGGCTACTACGGAAAGATCCTGGACAGCAACACGACCAAGGCCGACCTGCGGGAACGATTTTTTGCGCGGATGGCGGACGGCCGGACCGTCCGACCCAACTGGACCGCGGTGCCCGACGGGCGGGGGAAACCGCCCAGCGGTACCGGATACGGATGTGCTTCGAAATATCGCGCGTGACGGTGGACGATATCGGTTGCCGCTAGAACCAAAAGGGTCGGCAAAAAATGCGAATGCACTACATGTGTCACCGCCCCCTTTTATCACCAGTACGAGGTCGAAACGAAAAACGGCGACCGAAAACGTCGCCGCGGGACATTCAATCCCAACTCAACGCCCCACCCGTCTGGTATTCCGTCACCCGGGTCTCGAAGAAATTCTTTTCCTTGTTGAGGTCCACCACCTCGCTCATCCAGGGGAAGGGGTTCTCGGTGCCGGGCCATTGCTCGGGGAGGCCGAGCTGCTGGAGGCGGCGATTGGTGATGAAGTGCATGTACTGCTCGCACATGTCGGCGTTCAGGCCAAGGATGCCGTTGGGCATGGTGTCGCGGGCGTAGGCCACTTCCAGTTCGCAGGCCTCGACCAGCATCGCCACGCATTCCTTCTGGAAGGCCTCGCTCCACAGCTCCGGGTTCTCGATCTTGATCTGGTTGATCACGTCGATGCCGAAGTTCAGGTGGATGGATTCGTCGCGCATGATGTACTGGTACTGCTCGGCGATCCCGGTCATCTTGTTGCGCCGGCCCATGGAGAGTATCTGGGCGAAGCCGGTGTAGAACCACATGCCCTCGAAGACCACGTAGAAGGCCACCAGGTCGCGGAGGAAATCCTGGGCCCCTTCAGTGGTGGAGGTGTCGTGCTGGCCGGTCTCCAGGTTCCTGGTGTGTTCCAGGGCCCAGGCGGCCTTGTCGGTGATGGACGGCACTTCCCGGTACATGTTGAAGACCTCGCCCTCGGAGAGGCCCAGGGAGTCGACGATGTACTGGAAGGTGTGGGTGTGCACCGCTTCCTCGAAGGCCTGGCGCAGCAGGTACTGGCGGCACTCGGGGTTGGTGAGGTGGCGATAGATCCCCAGCACGATGTTGTTGGCCACCAGGGACTCGGAGGTGGCGAAGAAGCCCAGGTTGCGCATGATCATGAAGCGCTCGTCATCCGTGAGGCCGTTGGGGTCCTTCCACAGGGCGATGTCGGCCTGCATGGCCACCTCGGTGGGCATCCAGTGGTTGTTGCAGCCGGCGAGGTACTTTTCCCAGGCCCAGTGGTACTTCAGCGGCAGGAGCTGGTTCACGTCGGCGCGGGCGTTGATCATCCGCTTGTCTTCCACCGTGGGGCGCGCCGCGCCTACCTCGATGGCGCCCAGGCCGGTGGCGTCGCCCTCGCCCGGGGTGACGGGTGCGGCGCTCGGTGCCGTGGCTGGCTGCGGGGTGGCCGCGGGGGCCGGTTGGGCCTCGGGTTCGGGGGCGGGCTGACTCGGGCCATCCTTGCCCTCGCCCTCCGGGCGCCCTGCAGGCGCCTCGATCGGCTCTCCTGCCGATCGGTGATCGGCCCGGCGGCCGGTTGCGGGGTTCTCGGTCTTGCCGTCGCCCAGGGGGTTGTCCCAGTTGAGCATGTCGACTTCTCCTTGTGATCGGTTGGACGGGAGCCGAAGGCCTTCTGACGCGGGCTTCGGCTCGCTCGTGAACGGGTTTACTGGCAGGCCTCGCACTCGGGGTCGTCGATGGCGCAGGCCGACGGGGTGGCCTGGACGGCGGTGAGCTTGCCGTCGGTGCCCTTGAGGGTGCTCTTTTCCACGTGGGTCTTGCCCATGGCCCGCAGGTAGTAGGTGGTCTTCAGCCCCCGTACCCAGGCGAGCTTGTAGAGGTTGTCCAGCCTGGGCCCGGAGGGCTCGGCCATGTAGAGGTTGAGGCTCTGCGCCTGGTCGATCCATTTCTGGCGCCGGGAGCCGGCCTCGACCAGCCAGCGGGGGTCGATCTCGAAGGCGGTGGCGTAGAGGGCCTTGAGCTCGTCCGGTATGCGGTCGATGGGCTGCACGCTGCCGTCGAAGTACTTGAGATCGTTGGCCATGACCGCGTCCCACAGGCCATGCCGCTTGAGGTCGGCGACCAGGTAGGGATTGGCCACGGTGAACTCCCCGGACAGGTTCGATTTGACGAACAGGTTCTGGTAGGTGGGCTCGATGGACTGCGAGACCCCGCAGATATTGGAGATGGTCGCCGTGGGGGCGATGGCCAAGCAGTTGGAGTTGCGCATGCCCTGACCCTTCACCTGCTCACGCAGGGCGTCCCAGTCGAGCGTCCGCTCGAAGTTGACGTCGAGATAGGCGCCCCGCTCCTCGGCCAGCTTTTCCAGCGAGTCGATGGGCAGGATCCCCTGGCTCCACAGCGAGCCCTCGAAGGTCTCGTAGCGCCCGCGCTCGGCGGCGAGATCCGAGGAGGCCTGGATGGCGTAGTAGCTCACCGCCTCCATGGAGCGGTCGGCGAAGGCCACGGCGCCCTCGGAGGCATACGGCAGCCGCTGGCGGTAGAGGGCGTCCTGGAAGCCCATGATGCCCAGGCCCACCGGGCGGTGGCGCAGGTTGGAGTTTTTGGCCTGGGGCACCGAGTAGTAGTTGTACTCGATGACGTTGTCCAGCATGCGCATGGCCGTGCGGATGGTGCGCCGGAGCTTTTCCCGGTCCAGGCCGTTTGCGTCCACGTGCCGGGCCAGGTTGACCGAGCCCAGGTTGCACACGGCGATCTCGTCGTCGTTGGTGTGCAAGGTAATTTCGGTGCAGAGGGTGGAGGAATGCACCACCCCGGCGTGCTGGTTGGTGTAGCGGATGTTGCAGGGATCCTTGAAGGTCAGCC
>JAAZVP010000104.1 GCA_018623495.1 Halothiobacillus sp.
GGTGAACGCGACCGATGACGACCCCTCGCACCGTCCGCGTCGACGACTTCCGCGGCCTGCGCGCCTGGCTCGAGCCACGCCTGGCCAGCGTCGAGTGCGTCTCCTTCGACGTCTTCGACACCCTGCTCTTCCGCTGCATCGAGCCACCGGGCGAACTCCACCGGCGCGTCGCCACGCTGCTGGCCGCCGAGATCGGCCATCGCACCACCGACCAGGTCCTGGCCGCGCGCCAGCGGGTAGAACAGCGGCTGCGCCGGGCGGCGGTACGCGACGGCCAGGACCACGAATGCCATTTCGACCCGCTGGTCGAGGGCTGGGTGCGGGAACTGGTGGGCCACACCGACGAGCGCCTGGTGGAATTCGTCCATCGCGTCGAACTGGAACTCGAGGGCTGCGCCCTGGATGCCAAGCCGGAGGCGCTGGCGACCCTCGACTGGCTGCACGCACGGGACGTTCGCTGTATCGCGGTCTCCGACATGTACCTCAGCCACGACCACATCGCCGAGCTGTTGCGGCAGAGCGGCATCGACGGCTATCTCGACCGGCTCTACGTCTCCTCGGAGTTCGGCCTGGCCAAGTACTCCGGCCGGCTGCATGCCCGCGTCCTGGAAGAGGAAGGGCTCGCCCCCGGGCAGATGGTCCACGTGGGCGACAACCGCGTCTCGGACCTGTGGGCACCGCTGCAGCAGGGCATCCAGGGCGTCTTCCTCAACGAACGCGCCGAGCGCCGCCGGCGTCGCCGACAGGCCGTCTCCGCGCAGATGGCCCGCCTCGGCGGGCCCTGGCGCGGGCGCCGCTTCTTCGAGGTCGTCGATCTGCGCATGCAGCACGACGCCCGGTACCGCGAGCAGGCCGGGGACTTCTTCTACCACTACGGCGCCAACGTCCTCGGCCCCGCCTTCGCCACCTTCATGCTCGGCGTGATCGAGCGCTGCCAGCGCCATCGGCCCGACAAGGTCTATTTCCTGGCGCGCGACGGCCACCTCTTCGAGCGGATGTATCGCCGCTGGCAGGCCCTGGACACCGAGGAGGGCACCCTCCCCGAACCCGTCTACATCTACGCCTCCCGGCGGGTGGTGGCCTGCGCCTCGGTGGCCGATGGCCTGACCCGCGAGCAGGCCCGGATGGCCTTCTTCAATCCCAAGCAGCAGGGGCTGCTGTCGGTACTGCGCACCTTCGGCCTGCCGCCCGAGGCCTTCCAGGAGGCGGCCCGCCGCCACGGCTTCGAACGCCTCGACCAGAAGATCCGCGACCGGGAGGACCCGCGGCTGATGGCCTTCCTGGAGGACGACGCGGTCCAGGCCCGGGTGGCCGAGTACGGGCAGGCAGCGCGCGAGCGGATGGAGCGCTACTTCGAACAGGTGGGCTTTTTCGACTGCCAGACCGCGGCACTGGTGGACATCGGCTGGAACGGCACCATCCAGAAGTTCTTGCGCAGCTCCTTCGGCCACCGCGACGACTACCCCGGCGTGCTCGGCTGGTACTTCGCCTTCGCCGCCGCCATCCACGGCAGCCTGGCCGACACCGAGGGGCTGATGATGGACGCCCGCAACGGCCGCCCCTGCGACCGAGCGCCACTCGACTTCGAGGAAATCTTCGAGCAGGGCGCCCGGGCCACGGAGGCCACCACGCTGGGCTACGCCGAGGAAGGCGGCCGCATCGTCCCGGTGCTCAAGCCGGACGACGCCCCCGACCGCCAGGCAGAGATCGCCTGCAACCCGATCATCGAGGCCATCCAGGCCGGCGTGCTCAAGCAGCTCGACCACTTCCACGCCGCCTGGCGCCTCACCGGCTACAGCCACAACGACCTCAAGCCCTACGCCCGTGGGCTGGTCGAACGGGCGGTGGTCTACCCCGACCGGGAAGAGGTGCGCGAGATCGGCCGGCTGGTCCACACCGAGGACTTCGGCCACGACAACACCCTCGACATCTCCGGCATCCGCCTCGGCCTCGCCGACCTCTTCCGGCCCGGGCGGGCCTTCCAGCGCCTGCGCGAGCAGGCCTGGCGCTTCGGCGTCCACGGCCCGCTGCCCCCGCTGTTCACCGGATTCATCCTGCGGATGGCCCAGCTGCGCCAGATCCGCCAGCTGCGCAAGGGAAAACGCCGATGAGCCGCCGACGCACCACCGTCATCCCCATGCTGCGGCTGTGGCTGATGGCCCTGCCGTTCCGCCTCTGGTTCCGCCGCCGCCCGGACTGCTTCAACCCCGGCCTGCGCCACCTGCTGCGATTCGAGGGCCGACGGCTCGTCCAGGGCCTGTGCGAACGGGAACGGCTCGCCTACTGGAAGCAAAAACTGAAGAAATGACGCTCGCCGGGCCATTCGACCAGGATGGCTGGCCGAGGCGCGGCGGGAATATCAAACTGGAGACCGCAATGGCAGCAGCCCAACGCGACGTATTCTTGCTTGGAACCGGCTTCTCGGGCTCCACGCTCCTCGGCAACGCCCTGAACGGTCACCCGGAAATGAGCTATGCCGGCGAAGTCTCGCGACTACCCTTTTTCGGCGAAGGCGTGCCTTTCGAGGGATGTTTCCTTTGCCATGCCCGTCATGAAGACTGCCCGGTTTTCTCGCCCTCGACACTCCGCCAACTCGAGGCGCACGGCCCGGCCTCTGCCATGGGCATCCTGCGGGAGGCTTTCGGGACACCCATCGTGGTCGACGGGTCAAAATCCAGCAAGTGGTTCGAGGAAATCCAGAAACAGGGCGGAATCCGCAACGATACCCGGGTGCTACTGACCGTTCGCAACCCCTTTGCGTTCGCCTTCAGTGCCAGGAAGAACTCGGGAACAACCGCTGATCGCGCCGCACGAGACTGGCGGACCGCCATGTTCAACCTCATGCGGCGGCTGAACCGCCTCGGGGTTCCCTACCTGGTCGTCCGCTACGAGGATTTCGCCTACGACCCCGAGCCGACCCTCAGGCGAGTCTGCGATTTCCTGGGCACCGGGTTCTCGCCTTCCATGCTGCGTTTCTGGGAGACCCCGATACACGCGGTGGGCGGCAACCCCGGCGCCTACGTCTGGTACGGGTTCGAGGACATCAAGCACCTCTTCCCCACCGA
>JAAZVP010000062.1 GCA_018623495.1 Halothiobacillus sp.
GACATCATCAACACGGTGGAACACTACCCTCGCGAGGACGAGGAGATGCGCGCGGTGGGCCACGCGGTGCGCCGCGGTGGCAATGCCGCCAACACGCTCTCGCTGCTGCGGGACATGGGCCACCGGGCGAGCCTCGCCGCGGTGCTCGCCGGCGACATGCAGGGCCGGCGCATCGCGGAGGACCTCGAGCGCCGCGGCATCGACCTCGAGCACTGCCAGCGGGTGGCCGACGGTGCCGCGCCCACCTCCTACATCACCCTCAACCGCGCGAGTGGTTCGCGCACCATCGTCCACTACCGCGACTTGCCAGAGTACGATTTCGGCCGGTTCATGGACATCGACCCGTCGGCATTCGACTGGCTGCATTTCGAGGGCCGCAACGTGCTCGAGGTCCACGCCATGATCGAGTATGCCCGCAGCCTGGCCCCCGACACGCCCGTCTCGGTGGAGATCGAGAAGGAGCGCGGGGAGATCGAGCGGCTCTTCGACGGCCCGGACGTGCTGATGTTCTCGCGTCCCTTCGCCCGCGGCCGGGGCTTCGAGGAGCCCGAGGCCTTCCTGAGGCAGGCGCGGGAGTGGGCGCCGCGGGCGCGGGTCACCCTGACCTGGGGCGAGGACGGCGCCCATGCCCTGGACGGTGACCTGCTGGTGCATGCCCCCGCGCACCCGCCCGGTCAGGTGGTGGACACGGTAGGTGCCGGGGATACCTTCAACGCCGCGCTGATCGACGGGCTGGCGGAGGGGCGCCCCCTGGCCGAGGCACTCGAGGCGGGCTGCCGGCTGGCAGGGCGCAAGGTGGGCCAGGAGGGCCTCGACGGCCTGGTGGTCCGTCGACCCCGGACCGAGGGGCAGGTCCTCTGTCGCCTGGACGAGATCGCCGACCCCGGCTCCCGCGGCTTCGAGGTGGAGATCGAGGGGCGCCCGCAACCGATCTTCGTGGTGCGCAAGGAGGGGCGGGTTCGCGGTTACGTGAACCGTTGCCCGCACATCGGCGCCGAACTCAACTGGCAGCCGGACGCCTTTCTCGACGACGAGGGCCGGCTGATCCAGTGCTCGGTGCACATGGCCCTGTTCGAGATCGAGGACGGCCATTGCGTGGCCGGGCCCTGCAAGGGCGATCACCTCGAGCCGCTGGACGTGCGCGTGGAATCCGACCACGTGGTGCTGCACCCGTGAATCCCGCCCGGCTGGCCGCGCTCTTTCCGGCCGCGGCGCTGCTCGCCGCCGCCGCGGGCTGGTCGTGGCCGGGGGTTTTCGCCGGGCTGGCCCCGGGCATCGTGCCCCTGCTGGCGCTGGTGATGTTCGCCATGGGGCTCACCCTCACCCCGGCCGACTTCGGCCGCGCCCTGCGCCGGCCCGGGGTGATCGCCCTGGGCGTGGCGTTGCAGTACGCGGTGATGCCGGCCGCCGCCTGGCTGGTGGCGGTCGTGCTGGGCCTGCCGCCGCTGCTGCTGGCGGGGCTGGTGCTGGTGGGGGCGAGCCCCGGCGGCACGGCCTCCAACGTCATTGTCTTCCTCGCCCGCGGGGACGTGGCGCTGTCGGTGACGCTGACGGCCGTCTCCACGCTGGTGGCGGTGTTCGCCACCCCGGGGCTCACGCTCCTCTATGCCGGCCAGAGCGTGCCGGTTCCGGCCCTGGACATGCTGCTTTCCGTGGCCCGGATCGTGCTTTTGCCCGTGCTCGCCGGGGTCGTGGTCAACCGTCTCCTGCACCGGCTCGTGGCGCCGGTCCAGGGGCTGGCCCCGCTGGTGTCGATGAGCGGCATCGTCATGATCATCGCCATCGTGGTGGCCCTGAACGCCGAGCGGCTGGGCGAGGTGGGGGTGCTGCTGGTGGCCGCGGTGGTGGCGCACAACGCCCTGGGCCTCGCCGCCGGCTATGGTCTCGCCCGGCTTGCCTGCCGCGATCGGCGCATCGCCCGTACGCTGGCCATCGAGGTGGGCATGCAGAACTCGGGGCTGGCGGTGGCCCTGGGGGCGAAATACTTCGGCAGCCTGGCGGCCCTGCCCGGCGCGCTGTTCTCCGTCTGGCACAACCTCTCGGGTTCGGCGCTGGCGGCGCTCTGGGCGCGCCGGCCCGGGAGAGACTGACCGGCCCCGCGCAAGGGCGCGAAGGGCGCCGGGGGGATTCGCCGGTCGGGCCGGCGAGGCGACGGCCGTGGGGGTCGATGGTCGATGCGGTCCGCCCGGCCCAATCCCCGGCAGGCCGCCGGTTTGTCCCCGGCCGCCCGGCCCGTAGGTTATTGCATTCCGTCCAACCGATCGCGATTTCGTCCCGCGTACCCGGCGAGGTCGACACGACGAGGAGTCACGCATGACCGTCAGGCAACGGATCCACGACAAGCTGGTGGAGGCATTTTCCCCCGAGCGCCTGGAGGTGATCGACGAGAGCCACATGCACAACGTCCCCGAGGGGGCGGAATCGCATTTCAAGGTGATCGTGGTCGCCGAGGCCTTCGAGGGGGTGGGGCGGCTGGATCGCCAGCGGCGCATCAACGCGTTGCTGGCCGACGAGCTGGCCGGTCCCGTGCATGCCCTGTCGATGCGGGCCTGGACGCCGGCGCAGTGGCGCGAGCGCGGAGGCGAGGTCCCCGAGTCGCCGCCCTGCATGGGCGGCGGCTGAGACGCGCGCCAGCACCGGGGTGCCTGTCGGGGTCGCGGAGCGGCGACCTCCCGCCGTCTTCGCGCCCCGGTCTACGCCTCGGGCGGGACGTAGTCCTCGGGCTTGTCCACTTCCTCGTCGGAGAAGAAGAACTGCTCCATCTGCTGTTCGAGGAACTGGCGGGCCTTGGGATCCACCGGGGTCAGCCGGTACTCGTTGATCAGCATGGTCTGGTGGGCCAGCCACTCCTGCCACGCCTCCCTGGAGACGTTGTCGAAGATCCTCTGGCCCAGCTCGCCGGGATAGGGCGGCCGGTCGAGGCCCTCGGCCTCCTTGTTCAGTCGCACGCAATGGACCGTCCGGGTCATGGGTTTCTCTCCTCTCGGGGTTCCAGGTTCATTTCCCGCTGGCCGGCGTCCCGGGTCAGCGAATCGATCAGCTTGCGCACCGGTGCGGCCAGGCCCATGTCGCTCTGGCCACGGTACCAGGCGAGCCGGTCGTCATCGGCGATGGCCGGGGGCAGGCCGCCCGTTTCCACCACCAGCGGCCGCGCGGTGAGCCGGAAATGCGTGAAGGTGTGGCGCAGTGCCCGGCGCTCGTGGGCCGCCCCGGTGGCGAGGCCGTTGTTCGCCAGCCAGTCTTCCAGCTCGGCGCGGCCGGGGAATTCGGGGAAGCACCACATCCCGCCCCAGATGCCCGAGGGCGGGCGCTTTTCCAGCAGCACGCCCTCGGGCCCCGCGGCCACCAGCATCCAGCTCTCGCGCTCCGGCAGCCGTTTCCTGGGCCGCGGGGTGGGCAGGTCAGCGGTGCGTCCCTCCACCCTGGCCCGGCAGGTGGCGGCCACGGGGCAGCGCTCGCACTCCGGGCGGCTTCGGCAGATGGTGGCCCCCAGGTCCATGATCGCCTGGGTGTAGTCGGCGACGCGCTCGCCGGGGGTGTGCCCCTCGGCGAGCGCCCAGAGTTCGCGGTTCACCGCGGTCCGGCCCGGCCAGCCCTCCACCGCGTGCTGGCGGGCGAGGACGCGCTTGACGTTGCCGTCGAGAATGGCGTGGCGCTGGCCGAAGGCCTGGGCGAGGATGGCGCCCGCGGTGGAGGGGCCGATGCCCGGCAGAGCGACCACCGCCTCGAAGTCGCGGGGAAACCTGCCGCCGTGCTCCTCGGCGAGGATGCCCGCCGCGCGGTGGAGGTTGCGCGCCCGGGAGTAGTAGCCCAGCCCGGCCCAGTGGGCCATCACCGCGTCGTCACTGGCCGCGGCCAGCTCCGCGATGCCGGGGAAGGCCTGCATGAAGCGGTGGAAATAGGGAATCACGGTACTCACCCGGGTCTGCTGGAGCATGATCTCCGAGACCCAGACCCGGTAGGCGGTGCGCGGTTCCTGCCAGGGCAGGTCGTGGCGGCCGTGCTCGTCGAACCAGTCGAGCAGCCGCCGGGCGAAGGCATCCATGGACATGCCGGCATGATAGGCCCCCGCAGCGTCCCTGAAAACGGGGCGGGGGTCGGGTTATGGGGCAAAGCTCGAAGCTGAAAGCCCGAAGCTTGAAGACCGGGGGCGCATCAGGCGCACCAGCTTCCGGCTTTGTCAGAGACCGAGCCCCTCCATCAGCTTCTTCTTGAGCTGGTCCTCGGGCCTTTCCTCTTCGCCTTCCCGGCCCTTGGGCACGAGTTTTTCCTTGAGCTTCTCGCGCAGCTCCTCCTTCTTCTCCTCGACCTTCTTCTCGATCCGGGCCTTCTGCTGTTCCTCGAGCACCGAGGCGAGGTCCACGGAGGGTTTCGGGTCGCTGAAGGGGCCCTTGATGCGCACGGGGATGGGCACGCCCTTGAGCTCCTCGAGCTCGGCGCCGCCCTGGCCCTTGGGCGTGGCCACGATGGTGGTGGTGAGCAGGTAGTCGAGGCGCTCGCGGCCGAGGTCGATGTCGCCCTCGCCCTTGACCCGCAAGAAGGGGCTCTTGGCCTGCAGGTCACGGTTTTTCACCACGCCGTCGGTGATCGAGGCGCTGCCGGTGAGCTGGCTGAAGTCGGTCTTCTGCTCCTCGGCTTCCTCCGGCAGCGGCTGGCCGGCGATGCGCGCCCGGGCCTTGCGGATGGCCGCGGCGAGGTTGAAGCCCTTGACCGCGCCGTCGGTGAAGGCGAACGCGAGATCGCCGTTGAGGCCGGACTTGAGTGCGTCCACGGTCTGGCCGCGGGTGGTGAGGTCGGATTCCACCCGGCCGGTGCCCTGGAGCTTGTCGTCGCCGGTGAGGTCCTCGAGCAGGGGGCCGGTGGCCAGGCCGGTGAGGGTCTCGCGGAGGTGGAAGACCGGCGTATCCTCGCGCACGTCCACGCGCGTGGCGCCCTTGAACAGGCCCTCGTAGAGGGAGGCGTTGATGGGGTCGGCGGCGACCACCCCGTCCTCGGCGCTGATGTCGATGCTGATCTCGCTCAGGGTCAGGCCCGAGGCCACCAGCTTGCCGACGGTGAGCCGGCCCTGGACGTCGAGTTCGCGCAGGACCTCCACCGGCAGGGCGACGGGGATGGGGGCGCCGGCGGGCTTTGCCTCCGCCTGCTCCGGTTCTTCGGGGGCCGGCGGCAGGTAGCGATCGACATCGATGGCGTCCAGGGCCAGGTCGAAGCGCAGGGCCCGGGTGGCGAAGTCCTTGATCTCGAGTTCGCCGGTCAGGCGGCTGTCGTCGAGGGCCAGGTCGAGGTTCTCCAGCCGGACGGCGGTGGTGCTGCCCTGGAAGTCCGTGCGGGCGGCGAGGCGCGCGAGGACGTCCGGGTCGCGGCTGGCCGGCGGTTCGATGGCCAGGCGTTCCAGCAGGGCGCGTGGGTCGAGTTCGTGGAGTTGCAGCTGGCCCTGGAAGCGGGGGTCGGAAAGCACGCCCGTGGCCGTGGCGCCGCCGCTGAGGCGGGTTTCCAGGCCAGTGAGTTCCAGGTTCTCCACCGAGGCCGTCTCGCGTTGCAGGTTGGCGCGCAGGGTGGTGGCCAGCCGGAGGGGGTGGCCGGCCACGGGCAGTTCGCCGCCCTCGGCGAGCAGTTCGGCGGTCAGCTCGCGGATCACGACGTCACCCGAGCCGTTGTCGAACTCGATGGTCGGCGTGGCCAGTTCCAGCCGCGCGGAATCGGCGGGGATCGCCGCACCGCTGGCCTCCAGCCGGGTTTCCAGACCCGTGACGGTCAGCCGCTGGAAGTCGGCCGAGGCCTCGACGACCGCCTCCAGGTCCAGTCTCGCCTCGATCCGGGGTTCGCGGTTCTCCAGGCCCAGGCCCAGCTTGATGTCGACGGGTTCACCCGGGCGGATGGTGCCGGTCTCGAGGTCGATGGGAGCCACGGTCACCTCGGTGCCGGCGCGGGCGTCGCGCCAGTGGACGCTGGCCTCGCGCAGGTCCACGCCACCCACCAGGACCGCCAGCCCGGCGCCGGTGGCATCGCCGCTTTCGGCCCTGACCGGTTCCTTCTCGCCGGAGAAGCGTTGCACCAGGTCGTCCCAGTTGGTGCTGCCGTCGGCGCGGCGCTGGAGGTCGAGGTCCAGGCCGTGCAGGCGGATGGTGTCGATCTCGATCTCGCGGCGCAGCAGGGGCAGGACCGCGACGCTCACGTCGGCCCGCTCGATGGCGGCGAAGGGCCGGCCATCGAAGCCCTGCGCGTTGGCGAGCGAGACCTTGTTGAGCTCCAGCCCGAGCCAGGGGAACAGGGATAGCTCCAGGGGGCCGGCGAGGGTCAGCTCGCGGCCGGTCTGCTCCTTCGCCGCGGCCTTGATCTGGGCCTTGTAGTCGTTGGGGTCGAAGGTTGCCACCACCGCCACCGCGGCGAGAATCACCAGGACCAGCACGGCGAGGACGATCTTGAGGGCCAGCTTGAGACCTTTCATGGACGGACGGGCTCTCCGGGCGCTGTCAGGGTGTAGGATATCGTCCCCCAAAGATAGCAAACCCGCCTGCCCCGAGGGCGGGCGTGAGGAAAAAGAGAGGCACAGCGATGGCAATCACCGTGAAGTATTTCGCCGCCCTGCGCGAGGAGCTGGGCCGGGCCGAGGACCGGGTCGAGGCCGGGGGCGTGGCCACCGTGGCCGATGTCTGGCAGGCGGCGGCGGGCCGGGAGATGCCTGCCAACACCCTGATGGCGGTGAACATGGAGTACGTGCAGGCCGACCAGGCGGTCAGCGACGGCGACGAGGTGGCGTTCTTCCCGCCGGTCACCGGCGGTTGACGCCCGTCGCGGGGATCAGCTCTCCCCGCGCTGGATGCGTTCGAGCTGCAGCCGGTGGATCAGTTGCTGGAGCTGCTGTTCGAGCGCCGGGTCGGGGTCGAGGAAGCGGCAGCCCACCCGCATGCAGTTGCCGTCCTCCGTGGGACGAATGTGGCGGACCTCGAGGCTCTGGGCGGCGGTGAGGACGCCGTGGCCGGTATCCACGCTCACGCCCTCGAGCACCATGCCGGGCTCCAGTTCGCTCGCCACCGGCCCCTGCAGGGTGATGCCCAGCCCGCCCACGGCAATGTCGCGGATGCGGGCCTGCCAGACGTGTCCCGCCAGCAGGATGCGGCAGACGGCGCCGCTGTCGTCGGGCAGTGGCAAGCGGAAGGCCTCGCGTCGCTGCAGCCGGTAGAACTGCCGGGGGAAGGGGATGGCGTAGTAGTGCTCGCCGTGCTCCGTGAAGCGCAGCCAGCGTTCCACCTCGAACCAGCTGCGCACGCCGTCGATGCGGGTGCTGGCCCGCAGCGTGGCCGCGTCGCGAATGGCGTCGGCCGCGCGTCCCGCGGGCGCGTCGGTGATCAGCGCGTCGCGCTGGTCGTCCAGGCCCAGCAGGGCCACGGTCTGGCCGTCCCGGCCATCGGCGGGGGCGAGCCAGAGCTTGCCGCGGGCATCCAGCAGGCGCTCCAGGTAGCGGCGGATCTGTCCTCGGCGGCGGACGACTTCGACTTCTTCCGTGGTGGTGGCCATGGGGTGCGGGCCGGTGTGGACCAGAAAGGGAAGAGGGTAAATCAGGGCGGGACGGCCGGCAATGCGGCAGGGGGAGGTCCCGGGGCCGATGGCCCCGGGGACGGCAGGCGGGTGATCAGGAATTGCCGCCCGAGCGCTTCTGCTGCATCTTTTTCATCAGCATCTTGCGGAACTGGGTCTGCTTCTCGCGCAGTTCCTTGACCAGCGCCTCGGTCTCGCCATTGCTCTCCTTCATGGCGGTCATCAGCGCCTGCTCGAAGGCCTGGCGCGCCTTCTGCACCGCCTCGCTCTGCATGGCCTTCTGCTGGGCCTGCTGCAAGCTCGAGCGGGTCTTCTGGAACTTCTTCGCCAGGGCCTGTTTCTCCTCCTGGGAGATGTCGCCGCTCTGTGCCTGCTTGCGCATGTCGCGCATCTGCTGGACGCGCTTGTCCACGTCCACGCCGTTTTTCTTGATGGTGTCGCGGATCAGGGTCTGCAGTTCGTTCCGCTGTTTCTTGAGCTCCGGGTGGTTCTCCAGAGCGCTGCTCTGGATGTCCTGGAGCTCGCTGCGCAGCTCCTTGATGCGGCTCTGGAGCTGGCCGAGTTCCTTCTGCGCGGCGCTGGGCGCCGGCTGGGTCGGGCCTTCGGCCTGCTGGGCGGCCACCGGGCCGGCGATCAGCGACAGGCAGAGGGCGCTGGCGATCAGTGAGGTACGCATGGTCGATGAACTCCGTGATTGCATAAAAAGGTTTGCAGGCACCGTAGCAGACCCGGCCGAGCGACTGTCAATCGCGCGGCCGGGGCGATCGGTCACTTGAGCATCAGAAACAGCGCGCTGTTGCCACGCTGGATGTTGAGCAACAGGGTGTCACTGGCACGCGCCAGCTTGCGAAAGTCCTCGAGATTGGCGACCTTGTGCCGGTTGACCGAGACGATCAGGTCGCCCGGGCGCAGGCCGGCAACAAAGGCGGGGCTGCCCTGCGCGACCTCGAGTATCGAGACGCCCTGGATTCGGCCTCGAGGGGTGACCTCGTCCACCTCGCCGATGACCGCGCCGGCGAGGCGCTCGTGCACCTTGCCGCCGTCGATCTTGACCTGCTGGGGCTCGCCGATCCGGGCACGCATGTGCATGCGCTTGCCGTCACGGACCAGCGTCAGGGCGACGCTCTCGCCCACGCGCAGCAGGCCGATCCGGTTGCGCACGTCACCGGCACTCGCCACGCGCTCGCCGTTGACCGCGATGATCACGTCACCGGGCTGGATGCCGGCGCTGGCGGCGGGCAGGCCCTTGATCACCCGCGTGACCACGGCGCCCTCGCTGCGGTCGATGTTGAAGGCCTCGGCGAGATCCGGCGTGAGGTCCTGGGCGACGATCCCCAGCTGGCCGCGGCGCACCTCGCCGTGTTCGACGAGCTGGTCGGCGATCTGGCGGACCATGTTGGATGGGATGGCGAAGCCGATGCCCACGTTGCCGCCGCTGGGGCCGAGGATGGCGGTGTTGATGCCCACCAGCTCGCCGCGCAGGTTCACCAGTGCACCGCCGGAGTTGCCGGGGTTGATGGAGGCGTCGGTCTGGATGAAGTCCTCGTAGGACTCGATGCCGAGCCCCGTGCGCCCGAGCGCACTGACGATGCCCGAGGTCACGGTCTGCCCCAGGCCGAAGGGGTTGCCCAGCGCGACCACGAAGTCCCCCACCCGCAGCTTGTCGGAATCCGCCAGCGGCAGGTCGGTGAGGTCGTCGGCTTCCACGCGGATCACGGCCACGTCGGCCTTGGGATCGGTGCCCACCACTTCGGCCGACAGCTGGCGGCCATCGCTGGTGGTGACCATGATCTTCACCGCGTTGGCGATCACGTGCTGGTTGGTGACGATCAGCCCCTCGTCGGCGTCGATGACCACGCCCGAGCCCAGGCTCTGGGTCTTGCGTTCGCGGGGCTGACTGGGCATGTCGAAGAAGCGGCGGAAGAACGGGTCGGAGAACAGCGGGTTGTTCTCCACCCGGACCTTGCCCACTGTGGCGATGTTGACCACCGCCGGCTGGACCTTCTCGATCATCGGTGCCAGCGTGGGCAGGGGCTTGCCGT
This sequence comes from Halothiobacillus sp., assembly GCA_018623495.1. Lineage (GTDB taxonomy): Bacteria > Pseudomonadota > Gammaproteobacteria > JAAZVP01 > JAAZVP01 > JAAZVP01. Next base: position 9,582 of record JAAZVP010000062.1, read on the forward strand.
CCACCGTGTCCGGCAGGGCCGCATGCGCCCCGGGGGCCAGGGCGAGAAGCGAGAGGATCAGCAGAAGCGTTCGCGCCATCGATAGTTCCTTGTGGGTGGTTGTTGATCGAAAACGGCGACGGCCGCCCGTCGGCGACCGCCTGTTGCCTTCGTGTTGCCCGGGCGGGTTCGAGTTCCCCGCCCGTCTACAGAGCGCCGCGAAAAACCGTCGCGAGCGTGCGAAGGACAAGGCGGACGGAGCGCAGCGACCGAGGCATATCAGATAGATAGGTGAGGAAGCGAGCACCGCCCAACGCCGTCATTCGTGCGCGCAGCAGGTTTGTCGCGGTGCCCTACATTCCCAGTCCCTTGCGCGGATCGAAGGGCATCTCGTGTTTCATGTTGTGGTAGAAGGTCTTGGCCTCGGAGCGGTCGGCCGGCGGCGTGTGGATCTGCATCACCACGTACTGGTCGCCGGGCGACTCCCCGGGCAGGCCCCGGCCCTTGAGGCGAAAGCGCCGGCCCGACTGCGAGCCGGCGGGGATGCGCATGCGCACCTGGCCGCGCAGCGTGGGCACGGTGACCGTCTCGCCCAGTGCCGCCTCCCAGGGGGTGACCGGCAGGTCCAGCTCGATGTCCTGGCCGTTCACGCGAAACAGTGGATGGGGCTGCAGGTCCACCTCCAGGTAGAGGTCGCCGGGCGGACCGCCGGCGCTCCCGGGCGAGCCCTGGCCGGTCAGGCGGATGCGCGTGCCCTGGGTGACCCCGGGCGGGATGCGCACCCGCAGGCGACGGTGGCGCGTGCGGCTGCGCCCGCCTTCGTCGAGCTCGGGGATCTCCAGCGAGAACATCCGCGAGGCCCCGTTGACGGCGTCCTCCAGCGTGATCAGGATCTTCGCGCTCTGGTCGCGCCCCGGCGAGCCGAAGCCGCGAAAGCCCTTGCCGCGGCGGCCGAAGAAGGTCTCGAAGAAGTCGCTGAAGCTGCCGCCCCCGGGCGCCTCGCGTGAGCGCGGGGGACGTCCGCCACCGTGCGCGCCGCCGGCCCACTGGCCGAGGTTGTCGTAGGTGGCACGTTTCTCGGGATCGGAAAGGACCTCGTAGGCCTCCTTGACCGCCTTGAAGTGCTTCTCGGCGTCGGGTTCCTTGCTGACGTCGGGGTGGTACTTGCGTGCCAGCCGGCGGTAGGCCTGCTTGATCTCGTCGCCCGAGGCATCGCGGTCGATGCCCAGGGTGCGGTAATAGTTCTGGTAGTCCATGGGAGAGACAGTCTACCAACCTCCGCCGCAGTGCTCCGCCTATAGCCGCGCAGCGGCTTAGGGGGTGGTGAAGCGGCGCATGGTGCGCAGCGCCATCACTCCGGTGCTTCCTGTTGTTCGATGTACTGCTTCAGCACCGACAGCGGCGCACCGCCGACGGTAATGATGCAGTAGCTGCGAGACCAGAACACCGGCTTGCGCCAGTAGTAGCGCTGTAGGTGGTCCCCGAATTCCTTGCGGATGAGCCGGGAGGTGACGGTCTTGAGATTATTGACGAAAGCGGA
>JAAZVP010000063.1 GCA_018623495.1 Halothiobacillus sp.
CGAAGCACGCTGGGAGTGATCTCGGGCAAGCGCATCCTTATCTGATGCGGCGGCTGTTTGACAATGCCCGGAGGCGGTTTCCACGTTCCCTCGCACCTGCCGGCGATGACCGGCAACGAATCAACATCCACGATGTCGCTTCACAATCCATCGCCGAAACCCGCAAGGGAAGGAGGCAATCAATGAAACGCAGCCTGATCACAGCTGCACTGCTGACGAGTTTTTCCGGAAGTGCCATGGCCGCCGGTGATCCGTCCGGCCTGCCGGATCAGGCCTCCGTGATTCTTTCCGGCACCGCCGTGGAGACAACGCCCAGCACGTTCCTGCTCGATTACGGCAAGGGCACCCTGACCGTGGAAATGGACGACTGGAGCTGGGTCGACGAAGAGGCCCGTGGCCTGATCGAGGGCGACAAGGTTACCGTCTTCGGTCGCATCGACGATGGCTTCTCCGAGGCGCGCACCATCGAGGCCAGTAGCCTGTACATCGAGTCGCTCAGGACCTATTTCGAGGCCAGCCCGGCCGACGAGGAGGAGTATCCGCTGGCACGTAGCCTGGTGCTCGATGCGGATGGGAACACCGACGTCACCGGCAAGGTCACGTCGGTCTCGCCGATCGAAGAGGAGTTCACCATCGACTCCGGGGCCCGGCAGGTGACCGTCGACACCTCGGCGATGACGTACGACGTGCTGGATGACAAGGGCTTCCAGCGAGTCGAGAAGGGTGACCTGGTCGCCGTCGATGGCGCGATGGTCGACGATCTGCTGGAGAGCATGGAATTGGTGGCCGATTCGGTCATTTCCTATTCCCAGGGCTACTGACCGAAGCGGCCGATCCCTCGCTTCCAGTTCCCCTGCGCAACAGGGGGATGAACCAAAAAGGGGCACAAGGAAAGGATCGTCGAGGGCAACAGGGGATGGCCGTCCGGCAAGGGCCGGACGGTCACGGGGATCGCGGGAGCGCTTGGGAAAGGGGGGTCAGTTGGCGAGCGCGCGGCGGGCGAAGGCCTCGTAGTCGGCGTAGCCGTGCTTCTTGAGCTGTTTCTTCAGGGCCTTGTAGCCGGCCTCCACCTGCCTGGGGCGCGGCTTTTCGAGTTCCACCCGGCGCACGGCGCGGTAGAGTTCGTCGAACTCGGCCTTGAGGCCCTCGTCCTTGAGGCCCTTGCGGGTGGAACGGAAGCCGGTGATCTCGTCGCCCTCGAAGTTGGGCTGGAACATGCCCAGGGTCCAGTAGTGGTCGCCGTTCTTGCAACGGTTCTTGGTCACGCCGAAGAACTGGTGACCGTCCTTGATGGTCGACCAGAGCACGTAGTAGAGCGCGCGCGGCACGTCGGGGTGGCGGATCAGGTTGTGCGGTCGGCCGAGCACCTCCTCGCGGGAGAAGCCGGTGACCTTGGTGAACACCCCGTTGGCGAAGGTGATCAGGCCGCGCGGGTCGGTCTGGGTGGAGATGATTTCCGAGGGCAGGAGCTTGCGCTCCTTCCCGGTGAGTTCCGCTTCGATGTCCAGTTCGGCTACGGACATGCCCTTTTCCTCCTGTGTGGCACATCACCGAAAACTAGTACATTTTCTGTGGGATTTCCCGGGGTTGGCCCGGGATGGGTCGATCAGAGCGCCAGCGCGCGCCGCGCGAAGCTCTCGTAGTCGCGGTAGCCATGCTTCTTGAGTTGCTTCTTCAGCGCCTTGTGGCCGGCCTCCACCTGCCTGGGGCGCGGCTTTTCGAGTTCCACCCGGCGAACGGCGCGGTAGAGGTCGTCGAACTCGGCCTTGAGGGCCTCGTCCCGCAGTCCCTTGCGGGTGGAACGGAAGCCGGTGATCTCGTCGCCGGCGAAGTTGGGCTGGAACATGCCCAGGGTCCAGTAGTGGTCGCCGTTCTTGCAGCGGTTCTTGGTCACGGCGAAGAACTGCTCGCCCGACTTGATGGCATCCCAGAGGAGGTAGTAGAGCCCGCGGGGCACGTCGGGATGGCGGATCAGGTTGTGCGGCCGGCCGACGGCATCCTCCCGGGAGAAACCGGTGACCTGGGTGAAGGCCTTGTTGATGTAGGTGATGACGCCGCGGGTGTCGGTCTGGGTGGAGATGATCTCGGAGGGCACGAGCGGGCGCTCGCGCCCGGTGAGTTCCGTTTCCTGCATGCGATGCTCCCTAAGCTCTGCGTTTTGGCTGCGCATGCAACCGTACACCGGTCGGGGGATTTGGCCAAGCCGTCGCCTTGCCGGGGGCTGCCGGCGAGCGGGGCCCGCGCAGGTTCGGCCGGATCGCCAGGCCACCGGGGGCGGGAGTTTCGGCGCGGGGGCCCATGGCGGGGGGGGCATGGAGCACAAGAAGCCCCGCGCGGTGGCGGGGCTCGGGAAGGGTGCCGGGGGGGTTACTTCCGCTTTTTCGGCGGCATCAGGTCGGTGATGGTGCCCTCGGCCATCTCGGCGGCAAAGGCCAGGGTTTCCGAGAGGGTGGGGTGCGGGTGGATGGTCAGGCCGATATCGGCCATGTCCGCGCCCATCTCGATGGCCAGCATGGCCTCGGCGATGAGCTCCCCGGCATTGGGGCCGACGATGCCCATGCCCAGCAGGCGGTGGGTCTTGGCGTCGAACAGCGCCTTGGTGGCCCCTTCGTCGCGGCCCAGTGACAGGCTCCGGCCGGAGGCGGCCCAGGGGAAGGCGCCCTTCTCGTATTCGATGCCTTCGGCCTTGAGCTCGTCCTCGGTCTTGCCGGCCCAGGCCACCTCGGGGTCGGTGTAGGCCACCGACGGAATGCCCATGGGGGTGAAGGCCGAGGGTTCGCCCGCGATCACCTCCGCGGCCACCTTGCCCTCGTGGACGGCCTTGTGGGCCAGCATGGGCTGGCCGACCAGGTCGCCGATGGCATGGATGTGGGGCACGTTGGTGCGCATCCGCTCGTCGACCTTGATGAAGCCGCGCTCGTCGACGTTCACCCCGGCGTTCTCGGCACCGATCTTGCCGCCGTTGGGGGAGCGGCCCACGGCCACCAGGATGCGGTCGAAGGTGTCGGTCTCGGGGACCTTCTTGCCCTCGAAGCTCACCTTCAGGCCCTCGTCGGTGGCCTCCACGTCGGTGACCCTGGCACCCAGGTAGATGTTCTCGTAGCGCTTCTTGATGCGCTTGAGCAGCGGGCGGGTGATGTCCTTGTCGGCCCCGGGAATGATGGTGTCGGAGAGCTCCACCACGGTGATGTCGGCGCCCAGGGAATCGTAGACCTGGGCCATCTCCAGGCCGATGATGCCGCCGCCGATGACCAGCATGCGCTCGGGGATCTCCTCGAGCTCCAGGGCATCGGTGGAGTCCATCACCCGCGGGTCGTCGTGCGGGATGAAGGGCAGCTTCACCGGCTGGGAGCCGGCGGCAATGATGGCGTTGGCAAAGGCCACGGAGGTCTCGCCGCCGTCACCGTCGGTCACCTTGAGGGTGTGCTCGCCGGTGAATTCGCCCACGCCCTGGACCACCTGCACCTTGCGCTGCCTGGCCAGCTGGGCCAGACCGCCGGTGAGCTTGCCGATCACATTGTTCTTGTGCTCGCGCAGCTTGTCGGTGTCGATCTCGGGCTCGGCGAACTTCACGCCGTGATCGCCCATCTCGCGGGTCTCGTTCAGGACCTCGGAGACGTGCAGCAGGGCCTTGGAGGGGATGCAGCCCACGTTCAGGCACACGCCGCCGATGGAATCATGGCGCTCGACCATGACCACGTTCAGGCCCAGGTCGGCGGCCCGGAAGGCGGCGGTGTAGCCGCCGGGGCCGGAGCCCAGCACGAGCACGTCGCACTGGATGTCGGCCTCGGGCAGTTCGGCGGGTGTCGCCGGGGCGGCCTTTTCTTCCGCGGCGGGCTTTTCGGCGGCTGCCTTCTCGGGCGCCTCGGCCTTGGGCTCTTCCCTGGGCGTTTCTTCCTTCTCTTTTTCGGTGGGGGCTGCCTCGGCCTCCATCTTCAGGGCTGTGGTGCCCTCGGAGACCTTGTCGCCGACACTCACCAGGACTTCCTTGACGGTGCCGCCGAAGGGGGCGGGGATCTCCATCGCCGCCTTGTCGGACTCCAGGGTGAGGATGGAGTCCTCGGCCTCGACGGTATCGCCGGGCTCGACCAGCACCTCGATGACGTCGACTGCATCGAAGTCGCCGATGTCGGGGATCTGGACGTCTTTGATCTCGGCCATTTCGGGCACCTCAGAGGAGCAGCTGGCGGATGTCGGTCAGGTACTCGGCGAGCTGCGTGGTGAAGCGCACGCCCTCGGCCCCGTCGACCACGCGATGGTCGTAGGAGACGGAGAAGGGCATCACCAGCCGCGGCTCGAACTCCGAGCCGTTCCAGACGGGTTTCATCTCGGCCTTGGACAGGCCCAGGATGGCCACCTCGGGGGCGTTGACGATGGGCGTGAACTGGGTCCCGCCGATGCCCCCGAGGCTGGAGATGGAGAAGCTCGCGCCCTTCATGTCGTTCGGCGAGAGCTTGCCGTCGCGGGCCTTCTGCGACAGTTCCATCAGCTCGGCCGAGAGCTCGAAGATGCCCTTCTGGTCCACGTCGCGCACCACGGGGACCATCAGCCCGTTGGGGGTGTCCACGGCGATGCCGATGTGGAAGTACTTCTTGACGATCAGCTTCTCGCCGTCGGCGGAGAGCGAGGCGTTGAACTGCGGGAAGGCCTTGAGCGCGGCCACCGCGGCCTTCATCACGAAGACCAGCGGGGTCAGCTTCACGCCTTCCTTTTCCGCCCGGGGCTTCATGGACTTGCGGAAGGCGTCCAGCTCGGTGATGTCGGCATCGTCGAACTGGGTGACGTGGGGGATGTTCAGCCAGCAGGCGTGCAGGTGCTTGCCCGAGATCTTCTTGATCCGGGGCAGGTCCTGTTCCTCGGTGTCGCCGAACTGGGCGAAGTCCACCTCGGGGATGGGCGGGATGCCCGCGCCGGCGGCCGCCGGTCCACCGGCCGCGCCCTGCATGACGGACTTGATGTGGCCTTCCACGTCCTCGCGGGTGATCCGGCCCTTGGGACCGCTGCCCTGGACCCGGGAGAGGTCCGCGCCCAGCTTGCGGGCGAAGGCGCGTACCGAGGGGCTGGCGTGGTATTGGGCGCCGGCGGCCTGGGCGTTGACCGGCTTCTCGCCGGTGGCGGCGGGGGCCGGGGCCGGCCGTTCCGCGGCCTTGGCCGGTGCCTCGGCGGGCTTCTCGGGCTCGGCCGGGGCCTTCTCTTCCGGCTTTTCTTCCGGCTGGGTCTGCGCGGCCTTTTCCTCTTCGGCCTCGCCGCCTTCTTCCTCGGCGTCGATCTCGCAGATGGGGTCGCCCTCGCCGACCTTGTCGCCCACCGAGACGGTGACCCGGGTCACCTTGCCCTTGAATGGCGAGGGGATCTCCATGGCCGCCTTGTCGGACTCGAGGGTGATCAGGGTGTCGTCGACGTCCACCGTGTCGCCTTCGGATACCAGCACCTCGATGACGTCGACCGAGTCGAAGTCGCCGATATCCGGCAGGTTGAATTGCTTGATTGCCATCGTTCCGGCTCCTGGATTCGAACGAAGCGCGAAAAGGGCCCGTCGGCCGGGCCCTCGCGTCAAGGGATTAGATGGTCACCGGGTTGGGCTTGTCGGGATCGATGCCGTACTGCTTCATCGCCTTGGTGACGGTGTCGGCGTCCACCTTGCCCTCGTCGGCCAGCGCCTTGAGGGCCGCCACGGTCACGTGGAAACGGTCGACCTCGAAGAACTTGCGCAGCTGCTCGCGGGTGTCCGAGCGGCCGTAGCCGTCGGTGCCCAGTGTCAGGTAGCGACCGGGCACGAACTCGCGGATCTGGTTGGCGAACTCGCGGCGGTAGTCGGTGGCCGCCACGAACGGGCCGTCGGCCTCCTCGAGCTGCCGGGTGGCATAGGCCTTGCGCGGCTTCTCGTCCGGGTGGAGCATGTTCCAGCGCACGCAGTCGGCGCCCTCGCGGGCCAGCTCGTTGAAGCTGGTGGCGGACCACACGTCGGCGGCCACCTTCCAGTCGGATTCGAGCATCTCGGCGGCCTGGATCACCTCGCGCAGGATGGTGCCCGACCCCATGAGCTGGACGCGGGCCTTGGAACGTTTCTTGGACCTGGAGAAGCGGTAGAGGCCCTTGCGGATGCCTTCCTCGACGCCCTCGGGCATCGCCGGGTGGGTGTAGTTCTCGTTCATCCCGGTGACGTAGTAGAAGACGTTTTCCTTGTCCCGGTACATCCGCCGCAGGCCGTCGTGGATGATCACCGCCACCTCGTAGGCGAAGGTGGGGTCGTAGCTGACGCAGTTGGGGATGTTGCCGGCGAACAGGATGTTGTGGCCGTCCTGGTGCTGGAGGCCCTCGCCGGCGAGCGTGGTGCGCCCGGCGGTGCCGCCGATCAGAAAGCCGCGGGCCTGCATGTCCCCGGCCGCCCAGGCGAAGTCGCCGATGCGCTGGAAGCCGAACATCGAGTAGAAGATGTAGAAGGGGATCATGTTCACGCCGTAGTTGGCGTAGGCCGTGGCTGCCGCCAGCCAGGAGGACATGGAGCCCGCCTCGTTGATGCCTTCCTGCAGCACCTGGCCGTTGCGGGCCTGCTTGTACCACATGACCTGGTCGGCATCGACCGGCTCGTAGAGCTGGCCGGCGGGATCGTAGATGCCCACCTGGCGGAACAGCCCCTCGAGGCCGAAGGTGCGCGCCTCGTCGGGGATGATGGGCACCACCTGCTTGCCGAACTGCTTGTTGCGCAGGAGGATCGCCAGCAGCCGGCCGAAGGCCATGGTGGTGGACATCTCGCGGTCGCCGGTGCCCTTGAGCAGCATGTCGAAATCGGAGAGCTCGGGCAGCTCGATGGGCTCGGCGTCGTCGTGGCGTGCCGGCAGGTAGCCGCCCAGTTCCTTGCGCCGCTCCTGGAGGTACTGCATGACCTCCGAGTCCTCCTGCGGCTTGTAGAAGGGGATCTCCTCGATCTTGTCGTCGGAGATGGGCACGTTGAACCGGTCGCGGAAATAGCGCAGGCCGTCGGCGTCCAGCTTCTTCTGCTGGTGCGCGCCCATGGCGCCCTCGCCGTACTGCCCCATGCCGTAGCCCTTGACCGTGTGGGCCAGGATCACGGTGGGCTGGCCCTTGTGCTCGGTGGCCGCCTTGTAGGCAGCGTGGAGCTTGCGCGGGCTGTGGCCGCCGCGGGTCAGGCGATAGATCTCGTCGTCGGTCATGTCCTCCACGAGCCTGGCGGTCTCGGGGTACTTGCCGAAGAAGTGCTCGCGGACGTAGGCGCCGCCCTTGGCCTTGTAGGCCTGGAACTCGCCGTCGACCACCTCGCCCATGCGCTGGACCAGCTTGCCGGAGGTGTCCTTGGCCAGCAGGTCGTCCCAGTCGGAACCCCAGAGGACCTTGATCACGTTCCAGCCGGCGCCGCGGAAGGTGCCTTCCAGTTCCTGGACGATCTTGCCGTTGCCGCGCACCGGGCCGTCCAGGCGCTGCAGGTTGCAGTTGATGACGAAGTTGAGGTTGTCGAGCTTCTCGCGGGCGGCGAGGCCGATGGCCCCCATGGACTCGGGCTCGTCCATCTCGCCGTCCCCGAGGAAGGCCCAGACCTGGCGGCCCTCGGTCTCGGCCAGCTCGCGCGCCTGCATGTACTTCATGAAGCGCGCCTGGTAGATCGCCTGGATCGGCCCCAGGCCCATGGAGACCGTGGGGAACTGCCAGAAGTCGGGCATCAGCCAGGGGTGGGGGTAGGAGGACAGCCCGTTGCCGTCGACCTCGGCGCGGAAGTTGGCCAGCTGCTCCTCGGTCAGGCGGCCTTCCAGGTAGGCGCGCGAGTACATGCCCGGCGCGGCGTGGCCCTGGAAGAAGACCATGTCCGAGCCCTGCTCGTGCTCGGGGCCCTTGAAGAAGTGGTTCATCCCCACCTCGTAGAGCGTGCAGCTGGAGGCATAGGAGGCGATGTGGCCGCCGATGCCTTCCTTCTCCTTGTTGGCCTTGACCACCATGGCCATGGCGTTCCAGCGCAGCAGCGAGCGCAGGCGGCGTTCCAGCTCGCGGTTGCCCGGGTACTTGGGCTGCTCCTCGGGGGCGATGGTGTTGAGATAGGGCGTGTTGGCGCTGTAGGGCGTGTCGATGCCGTGCTTGCGGGCCGACTCGATCAGGCTGCCGATCAGGTACTGGGCCTTGTCCGAGCCCTCGAACTCAACCACCGCCTCCAGGGCGTTGAGCCACTCCTGCGTCTCCTGGGGGTCTTGGTCGACGAAATTGTCGCTCATGGGGGTTACCACCTCTTGGTTCCGGACACCACCCGGGGGGTGACGTCCCGTTGTCCCTTGGCGGGAGCCGGGCCGCTGGATGTTGTCGTTGTCGGCCGGGCTCCTGAAGACAGAAACCCCCGTGTGCCGGTCCCGCCGGCGCGGGGGTGGACGATGTTGCGGGCGGGGCCCGGCCGCGGCTCCGGTCGCCTCGATCGCGGCGCACCTCGCGGTGTCGAACGGAATTTTGGTCGCAATCATACTATTTTTTTCCCGGTTTCGCCCGTCACCGCGGGTGATCGGGCTCAAGGATCGCCGCCTGCGGCCGACACCATGGCCATGAGACGCCTGCGCCCCATCAGCCTCGCCCTGTGGCTCGTGTTGCCCGGCACCGCCGCGGCCGCGGGCCTCGGCGCGCCCGTGGACGAGGCCGGCTGGTCGGTCGCCAGCCGGCCCTTCGACTGCCAGCTCAGCCAGGCGGTACCGCGTTTCGGCATGGCCCGTTTCCGGTCGGCGGCCGGGGCGCCCTTCCAGTTCCTGCTGGATGCCGCCCGCCCCCAGCGCCACGAGGCGGGGGAGGGGCGGGTCGCGCTCGCCCCGCCGGCCTGGCGCCACGACATGGAGCCGCAGTTTTTCGGCACCGTCTCCATCCAGCCCGGGGGCACGCCGGTCTGGCTCGACGCGGCCCGTGCCCGGCGGCTGGCCGAGGCGCTCGAGGACGGTCGCGAGATCCGCCTGCGCCTGCCCGATGCCGCCCTGGGCGGCACGCCGGTGGAGCTGACGGTCTCCCCGGTGGGTTTCGCCCGGGCGCTGGCGGACTTCCAGGCCTGTGCCGGCGAGCTGCCCGCCGAGGCACCGGCGAGCGTCAATCCCACCCGGGTGCACTTCGCCTTCGGCTCGACCCACCTGGATGCCACCGCCCGCGAGCGGCTCGACCGGCTGGTGGCGGTGATCGGTCGGGTGGCCGACCAGGCGACCCTGGAGGTCCACGGCCACGCCGACGAGGTGGGCAGCGTCCCCGCCAACGACTTCCTCTCCCTCGACCGGGCACTGGCGGTCAAGGCCTACCTGGTCGAGCGCGGCCTGCCGGAGGCGCGCATCGCCACCGTGGCCCACGGCGAGCGGGCCCCCGTGGCCGGCAACGACACCGCCGAGGGCCGGGCCCGCAACCGCCGGGTGCGGGTGGCCTTCGAGCTGCCCGAGGCCATCCGTCCCTGACCGCGCCAGGGCTTTTCGCTACAATCCGGGGTTTTTCAGGAACCCGGGAGCATCCATGGCTGATTCCGTGAACAAGGTGGTGCTCGCCTACTCCGGCGGGCTCGATACCTCCGTGATCCTCAAGTGGCTGGAAGAGACCTACGATTGCGAGGTGGTGACCTTCACCGCCGACATCGGCCAGGGCGAGGAAGTCGAACCCGCGCGCGCCAAGGCCGAGGCACTGGGCGTGAAGGAGGTCTACATCGAGGACCTGCGCGAGGAATTCGCCCGCGACTACGTCTTCCCCATGTTCCGGGCCAACGCCATCTACGAGGGCGAGTACCTGCTGGGCTCCTCCATCGCCCGGCCGCTGATCGCCAAGCGGTTGGTGGAGATCGCCGACGAGACCGGCGCGGACGCCGTCTCCCACGGGGCCACCGGCAAGGGCAACGACCAGGTCCGCTTCGAGCTGGGCGCCTATGCGTTGAAGCCGGGCATCCAGGTCATCGCCCCCTGGCGGGAGTGGGACCTCAACTCCCGGGAGAAGCTGCTGGCCTACTGCGAGAAGCACGGCATCCCGGTGGAGCAGAAGCGCGGCAAGAAATCGCCGTACTCCATGGACGCCAACTCCCTGCACATCTCCTACGAGGGCGGTCCCCTGGAGGACCCCTGGTTCGAGGCCGAAGAGGACATGTGGCGCTGGACCGTCTCCCCGGAGGAGGCGCCCGATGACCCCACCTACGTGGTGCTCACCTATGAAAAGGGCGACATCGTCGCCATCGACGGGCAGCCGATGACCCCCGGCCGGGTCCTGGACAAGCTCAACGAGCTGGGCGCGGCCAACGGCATCGGCCGGCTGGACATCGTCGAGAACCGCTACGTGGGTATGAAGTCCCGCGGCTGTTACGAGACCCCCGGCGGCACCATCATGCTCAAGGCCCACCGCGGCATCGAGTCCATCACCATGGACCGCGAGGCGGCCCACCTGAAGGACGAGCTGATGCCCAAGTACGCCAAGCTGGTCTACAACGGCTACTGGTTCAGCCCCGAGCGGGAGATGCTGCAGACGGCCATCGACCAGTCCCAGGAGCGGGTCAACGGCGAGGTCCGGATCAAGCTCTACAAGGGCAGCGTGAGCGTGGTCGGCCGCCGCTCCGAGAGCGACAGCCTGTTCGACGAGCGCATCGCCACCTTCGAGGAAGACGCCGGCATCTACGACCAGAACGACGCCGAGGGCTTCATCAAGCTCAACGCCCTGCGCCTGCGCATCGCCGCCAACCGCGGCCGGTAGGCAAAAGCGAAGCACAGAGAGCACGGAGCTCGTGGAGAAGGGGAGGGCCCCGGACCCGCGGGCTCTTTTCATTTGGGGGACCGCTAGGAGCGGCGGAAGCCGCGATCGAAGCGAAACACAGAGATCACAGGGAACACGGAGGCTGAGCGTTCCTGCCCTGTGGGCTCCGTGGTGGGCTTTTCGACCGGGCTGTCTTTCAGCTTCCAGCTTCCGGCTTCAAGCTGTTACCGACTCAACGAGGAGAAAACACCATGCGCATCCTTCACACCATGCTGCGGGTGGGCGACCTGGATCGTTCCATCGACTTCTACACCAATGTGCTGGGCATGAAGCTGCTGCGCCAGCAGGACTATCCCGAGGGCAGCTTCACCCTGGCCTTTCTGGGCTATGGC
>JAAZVP010000105.1 GCA_018623495.1 Halothiobacillus sp.
CCCAGGCTCGCAGACCGGCAGCATATTCCCCGAGCAAGGCCCGGGCCCGTTCGACGTCGAAATTCTCCGCCGACCCGGAAAACTGGCTGTTGGCCCCCAGCGCCTCCCGACAGTCGGCCACCCACTCCGCGGGACCCTCCGGATCCTCTGCCAGGGCCCTCGACAACTGCTGTCTGACGCCGGCCTGCCCCAGATCGCGGAAATGCGTCCAATTGGCCCGCAGGCCCGCTTCGTCGCTCGCCGCCAGGTCACTCAGGCAGGCCGCCAGGCATTTCATCCGTGCGCCAGCGGAAGTGGCCCGGCAGTCCGCCGCCATTCGCTCGACGTTCTGCCCCAGCCAGGAAAGGTCGGTCCAGCTGAAGCGCCGGACCATGTCGCCGCCCCGGTCGATCCCGTCCCGGTCGGGGAGGTGCGGTAGCGCCCAGGGCAGGGCCAGCTCCCCGTCCGCCGGGCGCAAGGCTCTCATCATCTCGCCGAGCAGGGCGTCCTCGGAGGCCCCGAAGGGCACCACCGGCGGCAGCATCCGCGTGCCGTCCAGGGCGGTCAGCGCCCCGAGCATCAGGTTTTCGTTCCAGGGCACCCTGGGGCCGGGCCAGCCCTTCCAAAGGAGCAGGGAGCGCTTCCGAGCGGGATAGCGGCCATCCGCGACCAGGTCATCATGGGACTCCCCCGTCAGGCCCAGAAGCCAGAGCAGGTTCACGCTGCCGGGGTCACCGAGCAGGGCAGTGGTGACCACCCCGACACGACCATCTCGCTCGTGCCGCTCCAGTTGCTCCACCGGAATATCGCGGATGGCATCGGCTTCCAGTTCCACTGCCTCGGAAAACGGTTCGCCCAGCGCATCGCCAACCGCCTGCAAGGGATTGATCCCGAGTGGCTCCATGCCCGCCAGCATGGTCTCGGCGTCGTCGAAGAAACGCACGTCCCGGGGGCGGTCCGCGAACACCGACGCACCGCGATCCGCGAGCGGAGGTGCGTAGGGGCTGCAAACCATGTCGTCATCGGCGATGGCGAACCGCTGGCCGGCACCGAGCACCAGCGCCCAGTTGAGCGCCCGGCCATAGGTCTTGTCCGGATGAGCGACCTCCGGGTCCAGGAGCCAACGGATGGCGTCCTCCTGGTCGGGCAGCGCGCGGGCGATGGCAGTGACGGCCGCATGTTGATGGTCCCGGCCGAAGTAGTCCACCCGCTCGAACCGCCCACAGGCGGCCGCACTGGCCTGGCGACTCGCGGCTTTACGCGAATCGTCGACGACCGTGATCCGAACGCCGACAGGGGCGGCGTGCTCGGCCAGGCTCTCGACCGCCCGCGCCAGGGCATCCGGCCGATCTGCCGTTCGCAGGAACACGCGCTCCAGGCCACCCGACGGGCCCGTGGCCGAGCGTTCCCCCGCGGTCAGGGACTGCAGCGCGTCATCGATGGAACGCAACAGGCCCTCGCGGACCAGCGTTTCCAGGATCTGGCGCACCTCGGACCGGTGACTGGCGAGCATGGGAATCGCCTCGGCGATCATCTCCGCGTGCCCATCCAGCGTGCGGAACCGCTGGCAGTGGGGCATCAGCTGCAGGACGTCATTGCGCAGCACGGCATGCGCCCCCGTTCGGCGGACCCTCACCAGGCTCTCGGAATCCGAGAGCGGGTAGACGTCACAGCTCTGCCAGATCCAGCGCTGCGGTTCGCGGGGTTCGGCGGGGGGCTGGTTGATATTGAACGAGTAGGAAACCTGCATTCGCTTCGCGTCCCTTTCCAGGCATTCAGAAGGCGAGTTCGTTGACGCCCAGGATGGCCACCAGGATGGACATGATGATGCCGGCGATGATCACGCCCAGGCCCAGGATGAGCACCGGCTCGACCAGCGCGAGCATGCGCTTGACGCTGGCGCGGACCTCCTCGTCGTAGACCTCGGCGATCTGTCCCAGCATCTCCTCGAGCCGGCCGGTCTCCTCGCCCACGCGCACGAGGTTGACCGCCAGCGCCGGGAACTGGCCGTCCTCCTCCAGGGCGTCGGCCAGCCCCGAGCCTGAGCGCATGCCGTCCATGGCCCGCTCCACCGACGCCACCAGCACGCGGTTGGAGAGCGTGCCGGCCACCACCTGCAGGGCGTTGAGCATGGAAACGCCGTTGTCCAGCAGGGTCCCCAGGGTGCGGGCGAACCGGGCCGTCTCGGCACGACCGATCAGCTCGCCGAACACCGGCGCCCGCAGGCTGAAACGGTCGAAGCCCGCCCGCCAGCGGGGCTGCTCCAGCAGCCGCCGGAAGCCGAAGACGGCCAGCCCGATCAGCCCCGCCAGCAGCCACCAGTAGGCCTGCAACCAGTCGCCGGTGCCCATGACGATGCGGGTGGGCAGGGGCAGCGCCTTGCCCATGTCGGAAAACAGCTGCTCGAACTGGGGCACCACGAACATCAGCAGCACGACCACCGAGATCACCGCCACGCCGAAGAGGATGATCGGGTAGATCAGCGCCGAGACGATGGTCTCGCGCAGGGCCTTGGCGCGTTCGAGGTACTCGGACAGCCGGGCCAGGGCGACGTCGGTCGCCCCGCCGACCTCGCCGGCGTGGATCATGTTGACGTAGAAACGGCCGAAGACGCCCTCGTGGGCCTCCAGGGCCTCGGCCAGGCTGGCACCGCCGCGCACCCGTTCGCGGACGTCGCCGATCAGCTCCCGCACGGTGTCGCTCTCGGCGATGTTGACCATGATCTCCATGGCCCGGTCGAGCGGCAGGCCGGCGCGGGTCAGCGCGGCCAGCTCGCGGGTGATGATGCCGATTTCCTCGCGGCCCACCTTCCTGCGGCCGCGCAGCTGCAAACGGCGACGCGGCTTCGGTTTGCCCCGCTCGGCCGCGGCCGACGACCCTTCATCGGCCTCCAGCAGGATCAGGCCCCGGGCGCCCAGCCGCTCGGCCAGCTGCTCCTCGCTGTCGGCGGCGGCCACGCCCTCGTGCAGCTCCCCGGCGTTGTCCACCGCCCGGTAGCTATACGTCGACACTTTCCGTCTCCTGGGTCACGCGCAGCA
>JAAZVP010000106.1 GCA_018623495.1 Halothiobacillus sp.
CGTCCGGGCCTGTTTATGGATGGTGGTGCCGCTCAACTGACTTCTCCTCGGCGTTCGGCTCGCAGGGTCTCACCCAGCTCCTGCAATGCGAAGCGGGCCCGGAACAGAGCGTAGCTCCTTGGAGGTACATGATCACTCAGGTCGCAACAACTACGCCCGGCGCCAGTCCCGCGTGCCCGGCTGCGGGACGATCACCCCCGACAACATCGGCGCGCTCCACTGGCTGCCCGAGACCTGCGCCTACCGCCGCCTGCACGCGGGGCGCCCCCTCCCCGACTGGCACCCGCTGATCACCGGCGACCCCGAATCGGTCCACCAGGCGGGGGCCTCGGTGCGCGGGCGCTGCATCTCCGAGATCCACGTCCACCCGGACGAGGGGATCGGGACGCACCCGCCGTCGGATTGATCGCCGAGGCGGTCGGCGCGCACGGTCGGGGGGGGCGCGCCCGCCGCGATGTCCGGAGCGCCCCGGGGCAGCGGCCGCCCGGCCGCGAACGGGACACGGCCGCAGCCGACCCGGCGACGAACCGGGCTCAGTCCACCCGCACGATCATGCTGGGGATGCCGTTGTCCAGCAGCCGGTCGCGGGCCTTGCTGGTGGCCCGGCGGCCGTCGAAGGGCCCCACCCGCACGCGGTGCCAGGTCTCGCCGCTCACGTCCACCGACTGGATGGTCGCCTCGAAGCCCTGCAGGGCCAGCTCGGCCTTGCGCCGGTCGGCATCACCCAGCTTGCGGAAGGAGCCGGCCTGGAGCACGTAGCGCGACGCCGGCGCCGCGCCATCGGCGGCTTCGCCCGGCTCGGCCCGCGGGCGTGGCGCGGGCCCCTCGTCGGGGACCTCGACCTCCATCTCCGGCAGCATCTTGTAGAACTCGTAGCGCGGCTTGGCCAGGTCCTCGTCGGCCTCCGGCCGCCGCACGTCGCGCACGTCCTCGCCGCCCCCGGAGGGACGCACGTCCTCGGCCGGGGCCGGCGTGCCGGGCGCACTGCCGTCCTCCCGGCCAGCGAGGTAGACCAGGAAGAAGACGAAACCCGAGACCGCCACGCCGGCAATGAACCACACCCAGCCCGGCGGCCCGGACGGGCTGGCCACCTTGCGGTTGCGCTTCCTGGACGGCGCGCTGCGCTTTTTCTTGTAGTCCTTGACCACGGAAACCGCTGCCCCCTACATGCGCTCCGGCGCGCTCACCCCCAGCAGCCCCAGGCCGTTGGCCACCACCTGGCGCACGGCGACGATCAGGTTGAGGCGGGCGTCGCGCAGCTCGGCATCCTCCTCCACCAGGAACGGATGGGCGTTGTAATAGGTGTGGAACTCGTTGGCCAGCTCGCGCAGGTAGTGCACCAGCGTGTGCGGCTCGTGGCGCAGCGCCGAGCGCTCCACCAGCTCGGGGAAGGCCTGCAGGCGCTTGATCAGCGACTGCTCGTGGGACTCGGTGAGCCGGGTGATGCCGCCCCGTCCGCGCTCGACGTCCCTCGCCATGCCGCGCTCGTCCATCTGGCGCAGCACCGAGCAGACCCGCGCGTGCGCATACTGAACGTAGTACACCGGGTTGTCGTTGCTCTGCGACTTGGCCAGGTCCAGGTCGAAATCCAGGTGCTGCTCGCTCTTGCGCATCACGTAGAAGAAGCGCGCGGCGTCCTCGCCCACCTCCTCGCGCAGCTCGCGCAGGGTGACGAACGAACCCGAGCGGGTGGACATGGGCACCTTCTCGCCCCCGCGGTAGAGGGCGGCGAACTGCACCAGCAGCACGTCCAGGCGCTCCTCGGCCTCGCCCAGGGCGCGCATGGCGGCGCGCAGGCGGGGCACGTAGCCGTGGTGATCGGCACCCCAGATGTCGATCACCCGCTCGAAGCCGCGTTCGAGCTTGTCCATGTGATAGGCGATATCGGAGGCGAAGTAGGTGGTCTGGCCGTTCTCGCGCTGGACCACGCGGTCCTTGTCGTCACCGAACTCGCTGGCCCGGAACCACAGCGCCCCGTCCTGCTCGTAGACATGCCCGAGCTCGCGCAGGCGCTCGATGCCCTGGTTGATCAGGCCCCGGTCGGCCAGCCCGCGCTCGGAATACCACTCGTCGAAGGTCAGGCCGAAGGCCTCGAGATCGTCGCGAATGCCGTCGAGCACCCGGGTCAGCCCCAGGTCGAACACGTAGCGGTAGCGCACGTCGCCGAGCACGTGCCGGGCCCGCTCGATCAGCGCGTCGACATGGGCCTCCTTGTCGCCGCCGTCGGGCTCGTCGGCAGGGATGTCGGCCATCAGCTCCGCGGCCGGGACGGCGTACTCCTCGCCCACCTCGTCGAACAGCACCCGGGCGATGTCGCGGGTGATGTAGTCGCCCTTGTAGGCGTTGGACGGGAAGGGGAACTCGACGCCGCAGAGCTCGAGGTAGCGCAGCCAGACCGACAGCGCCAGGATGTCCATCTGCCGGCCGGCATCGTTGACGTAGTACTCGCGGTGGACGTCGAAACCCACCGCCTCCAGCAGGTCGGCCACCACCGCGCCGTAGGCTGCACCCCGACCGTGCCCCACGTGCAGCGGCCCGGTGGGATTGGCGGAGACGAACTCCACCTGCACCCGGCGCCCGGCGCCGACGTCGCTGCGGCCGAAGCGCTCGCCCTGCGCCAGGACTTGGTCGATGACCGAGGCGGCCGCCGCCTGGCTGACGAAGAAGTTGATGAAACCGGGCCCGGCGATCTCCACGCGGGCGATGGCCGGGTCCTCGGGCAGGGCCTCGACCAGCCTGCCGGCCAGTTCCCGGGGGTTCATCCCCGCCGGCTTGGCCAGCGCCAGCGCCACGTTGGTGGCGAAGTCCCCGTGGGCCTTGTCCTTGGTCCGGGTCACCTGGACCTGCGGGCGGGTCTCCTCGGGCAGCACCCCGCCCTCGACCAGCGACTCCAGGCCCGACTCGATCAACGACTGAATCTTTTCTTTCAACGCGCCACCTACCGGTTGTCGCACTGGGAAATCAAAGGGATGCGATTTTACCCGGAACCGCGGGGCAATGACAGGC
>JAAZVP010000064.1 GCA_018623495.1 Halothiobacillus sp.
GCCCATCACCAGCAGACGGGTCTCGCCCTCCAGATCCTGGAGGGTGTCGACGAGGTGCCCGTGGCGCTGCAGGGTCTCGAGTCGCTCGACCCCCTGCTCGCCGATGCACTTGCGCGCTTCCTCGAGCATCACCTTGCCCTCCTCCAGGGCCAGGCGGCTGCGCTGGTGATCCAGCTCGGCGAGACGCTCGCGGATGTGTTCGCGGCTGCCGAGACCGATGTTGCCGGCGAGATCGCTCTGGGTGGGATATTCGCTGCGGTCGAGCACGTGCAGAACCCGAAGCGGCGCATCCAGGCGCTGGCTCGCCCAGGCCGCCGCGTTGCACACGGCCGGGGCCGCGTGCGAGCCGTCGATACTGGCTACGATATGGGTCATGGATCGTTCTCCTGTCAGTGTCCGCCGATGAGTTTCTCGGCCTCTTCGGGCTTGTCGTGGACGCCGATGCGATCGACGATGGTGGCACTGGCCTCGTTGAGCCCGACCACTTCCACCTCGGTGCCTTCCCGGCGGAACTTGATCACTACCTTATCAAGGGCGGATACCGCGGTGACGTCCCAGAAATGGGCGTGCTGCAGGTCGATGACCACTTCCTCGAGCACTTCCTTGAAGTCGAAGGATTCCACGAACTTCTCGGAGGAGGCGAAAAAGACCTGGCCCTTGACGACGTAGCGGCGTGCCGCCCCCTCCTTCTCGGCCCGGCTCTCCACCACCATGTAGCGGCCCACCTTGTTGGCGAAGAACAGCGAGGCCAGCAGCACGCCCACCAGCACGCCGATCGCCAGGTTGTGGGTGAAGACCACCACCACCACGGTGGTCACCATCACCAGGTTCGACGACAGCGGGTATTCCCGCAGGTTGCGCAGCGAGTCCCACGAGAAGGTGCCGATCGAGACCATGATCATCACCGCCACCAGCGCGGCCATGGGGATCTGGCCGATCCACTGGTCGAGAAAGACCACCATGATCAGCAGGAACAGCCCCGCCGCGAAGGCCGACAGCCGCCCGCGACCGCCGGATTTCACGTTGATCACCGACTGGCCGATCATCGCGCAGCCGGCCATCCCGCCGAACAGCCCGGAGCCGATGTTGGCGATGCCCTGGCCCTTGCACTCGCGGTTCCGGTCCCCCTCGGTGTCGGTGAGGTCGTCGACGATCTGGGCGGTCATCATCGACTCCAGCAGGCCGACCACGGCCAGCGCCGCCGAGTACGGGAAGATGATGGCCAGGGTCTCGAAGGTCAGGGGCACGTCGGGCCAGAGGAAGACGGGCAGCGTGTCGGGCAGCTCGCCCATGTCCGAGACCGTGCGCACGTCCAGGCCCAGGGCCATGGCCACCGCCGTGAGCACCACGATGGTGACCAGCGGCGAGGGGATCAGGTGCCCCACCCGGGGCACGAACGGGAAGAGATAGATGATCCCCAGCCCGGCGGCGGTGAGCGCGTAGACATGCCAGGTGACGTTGGTCAGCTCGGGCAGCTGGGCCATGAAGATCAGGATCGCCAGGGCATTGACGAAGCCGGTCACCACCGAGCGCGAGACGAAGCGCATGTAGTTGCCCAGCCGGAGATAGCCCGCGCCGATCTGGAGTACGCCGGTGAGCAGCGTGGCGGCCAGCAGGTATTCCAGCCCGTGCTCCTTGACCAGGGTGATCATCAGCAGGGCCATGGCTCCGGTGGCCGCCGAGATCATCCCCGGCCGCCCGCCGACGAAGGCGATGATCACCGCGATGCAGAAGGAGGCATAGAGCCCGACCTTGGGGTCCACGCCGGCGATGATGGAAAAGGCGATCGCCTCGGGAATCAGCGCCAGGGCCACCACGATCCCGGAAAGCAGATCGCCGCGGACATTGGAAAACCACTCCTCTTTGTAGTGTTGCAGCATGATCGATCGCTCACTCTGGTTGAAAGACGAAATGCCGCCGGCCAACCGCGGGATCACCCCGCTCCGGCCCCGGGCGGTCGGCCCCGCACGCCGACCGGCGACGAGGGTACGGGCACTTTTTGCAATGACGGTGAATGCCTCGCGCGGAAAGGAAACCGCGTGCGCTTCCAGGACGGGGCGAGACGGTCTGGGGACCGCTCGCGGGAGAGGCTAGGGCGGAATCAGGCGCATGACCGGGGCGGACGACCTCGCGCGAACACCGGGAATGGAAGGCCGCAATCCTACCGGCGCGGGCCGGAAAAACCAAGCAAGGCCGTCCCCGGAGTCAGCCAGAACGCGATGCCGGGGCTTGTTCCGGGAGCGCGCTGGCGAGGAGCTCATCCACGATCGTGCCGATGGATGACTGCGGCACCGGCATCTTCGAGTACACGCGCATGCCGAAGATCCCCGCCATCAGCAGCCGGGCCCGGGCCTCCACGTCGACCGAGGCCGGCAACGTCCCTCGCCGGACCGCTTCCCCGAGCACCTCGGCAAACGCCCTTTCCACCCGGGCGAGCGCTCTGCCGGCGGCCTCGATCAGCTCGGCGTCGTCGGCAGGGGTTTCCATCAGCGTGTTGACCAGAAAACAGCCCTTGTGCTCCGGATCCGCGACGGACTCGTCCAGCAGTTGCCCGAAGAACCGCCTGATCCGCTCCAGCGGCGGTCGATGATCGTCGTACAGCGTGGCCCCCACGAAACCGCCCAGCGCCCGGGCGTAGTGATCCAGCGACTGGAGAAACAGCGCTCGCTTGTTGCCGAAGGCGCCATACAGGCTCCCCGGCTGGAGCGAGGTCGCCTCGGTGAGGTCGCGCATCGAGGTCTGGCAATAGCCCTGGCGCCAGAAAAGCGCCATGGCATCGGCCAGGGCCTGGTCGCGGTCGAATTCGATGGTTCTCGGCATACGGCTCTATTCCCGGCAAAAAACTTCGATCGCGCGATTATTGAACGATCGATCATTTATTCCTAGACTGGGCCCGAATCTTGAACGATTGTTCCATAAACACCCCGAGGACGAAACATGGACGCCGCCTCCCCGACCCGGTTCGCTTCGCCCCCGACGGCCAACCCCACAGCGACCACCCCTTGCCCAAAAGGAGAACCGCGATGACCTCCCTGCCCCACAAGGCCCAGGCATGGCTCGACCGGACCCGGGCCGTCGACTTTGTCGCCCCCCTGGCACTGCGCCTGTATCTCGTCCCCGTTTTCTGGATGGCCGGCACCAACAAGCTGGCCGACATGGAATCCACCATTGCCTGGTTCGGCAATCCCGACTGGGGGCTCGGGCTGCCCTTCCCCGAGCTGATGGCCTGGCTTGCCGCCCTCACCGAGACGGGCGGGGCCATCCTGTTGCTGCTCGGCCTGGCGGTGCGCTGGGTCTCCATCCCCCTGATGGCGACCATGATCGTCGCCGCGGTCACCGTCCACTGGCAGAACGGCTGGCTCGCCATCGCCGAGGGCAGCGGCAACCTGTTCGCCACGGAGCGCACCATCGGCGCCATGGAACGACTGGAGGTGGCCAAGAGCATCCTGCGCGAGCACGGCAACTATGCCTGGCTCACGGAAAACGGGCCGTTCGTGGTGCTCAACAACGGCATCGAGTTCGCCGCCACCTACTTCGTGATGCTGCTGGTGCTGTTCTTCATCGGCGCCGGCCGCTATCTCAGCATCGACCACTGGATCGCCCGGCGCTGCCGGCATCGGCAGGGAGAATGACCCCCATGCGCCAATCGGCCCATGACATGCTGCGCACGCTGTTCACCATGGCCGCCGCGGTCGAGGCCCGCGACCCCTACACCGGCGGGCACCTGTGGCGGGTTTCCCAGTACGCCCACCTGCTGGCCGAACAGGCCGGGCTGTCGTCCCGGGAACAGGCCCGGATCGCCCTGGGCGGGTTTCTCCACGATATCGGCAAGATCGGCATCCCCGACGCGATCCTCAACAAGCCGGGCCCCCTGAGCGACGCGGAGTACGCACAGCTCAAGACCCACCCGGGCATCGGCCGGCAGTTGCTGCGCGACCACCCCCTGGCCACGCTCATCATCGACGCCGTCGAGGCCCACCACGAGCGGCCGGACCGACGTGGCTACCCGCGCGGCATCGGCGCCGACCGGATTCCGGTCGAGGCGCGCATCGTCGGCATCGCCGATGCCTTCGACGCCATGACCAGCAGCCGCCCCTACCGCGCCGGCATGCCCTCGGAGAAGGCCCTCGGCATCATCCGCGCCAACCTGGGTACCCAGTTCGACCACGACCTGGGCGAACACTTCCTGGCCCTGGGGGAGCAGGGGGCGCTGGAACACATCATCGGCCACAGCGAACCGGACGTGCCCCTGCAGGACTGCCCCCGGTGCGGTCCCACCATCGTCGTGCGCCGACGCCAGCAGCCCGGGGAGGCGGTCTACTGCCGCGCCTGCGGTGGCGAGGCCATCCTGGAACCCGCGGACGGAGGCTGGCGGATCCGGCCCACCGGCAACCGGGCAGACCCCGCCGCCGTGGCCACGGACGTGGACAACGACCTCATCGAACGACTGGTGGCCAGCGCCGAGCAGGCCCTGGCCCGCCCCGGGCTACTGGGCCGCGTTTTCCGCCGTGGCCGCCGGCCGATCGGCTGATCCACGGCCCGCCCCGAAAAAACCGACAACGGAGGAATTGATGCGACTCCAGCCCCAAGACCCCGAATCCATCGAACACCCCGAGACCCGGGCGGTCTTCGAGGAAATCGACGCCGCCTTCGGCCTCGTGCCCAACCTCTTTCGAACCTACGCCCATCACCCGGCCCTGCTGCGCGCCAACTGGGAGAAGACCAAGGTCCTGATGGCCGGCGACGGCGCCCTGCGGCAACCTCTCAAGGAAGCGATCGCCCTGGCCGTGTCCCACGACAACGGCTGCGATTATTGCGTGGCCGCCCACAGCCAGGCGCTGCGAGCCCTCGGGCTGGACGATGCGCGCATCGAGGCCATCGAGAACGACGTCGACGGCGACGGGTTCAGCGACGCCGAACGCGCCCTGCTCCGCTTCGCCCGGAACGCCAATCGCGACCCCCGCAGCGTCTCCGACCCGGACTTCGCCGAGCTGGCGCAGGCCGGCTGGGAACCGCGGCAGTGGGTGGAGGCGCTGGGGGTCGTGGAGCTGTTCCGCGGTTTCAACACCTTTCTCGACACGCTGGACGTGGCCATCGACTTCTGAGCCTCGGCCCCGCCCATCGGCGGGACACCCTGTCCATCACGGAGGATCCCATGCACGCCCCGTTCATCCTTTTCACCGCCATCGCCCTGGCGGGCACGACACTGCTCGCCTGGCTCTGGCCACCGGCCCTCTGGCTGCTGCTCCTGGTCCTGCCCCTGGTGGGCCTGGGCGTGTACGACACGCTGCAGTCGAAACATGCACTTCGGCGCAACTACCCGCTGTTCGGACGCGGGCGCTGGCTGATGGAGTGGCTGCGCCCCTTTGTCCGCCAGTACCTGATCGAGTCCGACACCGACGGCGCCCCCATCAACCGGATGTTTCGCAGCGTGGTCTATCAGCGCGCCAAGGGCGCGCGCGAGACCGTCCCCTTCGGCACGCGCGTGGACACCTACCGGGATGGCTACGAGTGGATCGGTCACTCGCTCTCGGCGATCGATGCCGCCGAGGTCGACGCCGACCTGAGGATCACCATCGGCGGGCCCGAGTGCCGCCAGCCCTACTCGGCCAGCATCTTCAACGTCTCCGCCATGAGCTTCGGCGCACTGAGCCGCAACGCGGTGCTGGCGCTGAACGGCGGTGCCCGTGACGGCGGCTTCTACCAGAACACCGGCGAGGGCGGACTCAGCCCCCACCACCTGGAACCGGGCGGCGACCTGGTCTGGCAGATCGGCACGGGGTATTTCGGCTGCCGGGATCGCGACGGCCGCTTCGACCCCGAGGCCTTCACGGAAAAGGCCCGTCTGCCCAACGTGAAGATGATCGAGATCAAGCTCTCCCAGGGCGCCAAGCCCGGCCACGGCGGCATCCTGCCCGCCGACAAGAACAGCCCCGAGATCGCCGCCATCCGGGGCGTTCCCGTGGCCACCGAGGTCGCCTCGCCACCCACCCACAGCGCCTTTTCCTCGCCCCTGGGGCTGCTCGATTTCGTCGCCCGGCTGCGCGAGCTCGCCGACGGCAAGCCGGTGGGCTTCAAGCTGTCGGTGGGGCGCAAGAGCGAATTCGTCGCCATCTGCAAGGCCATGGTGCAAAGCGGCATCCGCCCCGACTTCGTCACCGTGGACGGCGGCGAGGGCGGCACCGGCGCCGCCCCGCTGGAGTACACCAACTCCATCGGCATGCCCCTGCGCGAGGCCCTGGCCTTCGTCGACGACTGCCTCACCGGCTTCGGCCTGCGCGACTCGATCCGCGTCATCGCCTCCGGCAAGGTGCTCACCGGTTTCCACCTGGTACGCAACCTCGCCCTCGGGGCCGATGCCTGCAACAGCGCCCGGGGCATGATGCTCGCCCTGGGCTGCGTCCAGTCGCTCAGCTGTAATACCAACCGCTGCCCCACCGGCATCGCCACCCAGGACCCCAAGCTCGGCCGTGGCGTGGTCGTCACCGACAAGCGCGGCCGCGTCGCCCAGTACCACCGAAGAACCGTGCACGCGGCCGCCGAGATCATCGCCTCGGCCGGCCTGCACCACACCGACGCGCTCACCCGCACCCACATCAATCGCCGCGTGAGCCAACAGGCCGTGATGCGCTTCGACGAACTCTTCCCCTACCTCGAGAGCGGCAGCCTCCTCGGCGAGCACCCGCCGCCCGCCTGGCGCCTCCACCTCGACGAGGCCAGCCCGGAGACCTTCATGCCCGGCCGCTGCCTCACGCGGATCGACCAACGCTGCACCCCGGTGGCCTGACACGACCACACCGGGACTCCCTGCGCTGTTCCCGCCCGGCCGCAAACCGGCCCGTCGAGACCGGCCCCGTTCACCGTTTCCGGCGCGTTTGATATATTGAGCCCGACAGGTTGCGGCCCGGTTGCCCGGGCCAACCGGGCCGGACACGACGGGCGCGCCGCGCAGGATGGCCCACGGTCGTCTATTTTTGGGGAACCCGGGGCCCGCCCCCTCGGTTCCGGGGGCGGGCCCGAGGCCCTTTGGAAAACGATTCAAGGAAGGATCCGACGATGAACTGGATTCTGATCGCTACCGGCGTCGTTGCAGTGGTCGTACTGGTTGCCCTGGACCGCCTGCTGGGATCGCCGTAACCCCCGCGGAGGCCGGATGGACCGCCTGCTCGCCTGCCTGCTCCTGCTGATACCTGCCGTCGCCGCCGGTGCCGAACTGCAGCCGGTCGCGCCCGTCGAACGAGTCACGGTCTATCCCTCCGGCGCCACCGTGGAACGCCGGGCCGAGCTGGACCTCCCCGCCGGCGACCACCGCCTCACTTTCCGTCCCCTGCCGCTGGACGTCGACCCGGCCCGCGTGACGGTGATCTCGGACGCGCTCGAGGTCCGCGACCTCGAGTGGCGAAAGATCCACCTGAGCGAACTGGCACGGGACCGCGAGCAGGCACTCCAGGAGGAACTGGAGGCGCTGCAGGACCGCCAGCGGGCGGTCACCGACCGACGCGAGCGCCTGCAGATGCAGATCGACTTCATCCGCCAGCTCGCCGACCGCCCCCAGGGCGGTGATGCCGGCGGCTACCACCGGCTGCCGCCCGAGCAGTGGCCCCCGGCCTGGCAGACGCTGACCGAGGGCGTCGCCGAGGCCCAGGCCGGCATCCGCGAGGCGGACGACCGGCGCCAGGCCATCCGGGCCGACATCGAGCGCGTCCGTGCCGAACTCGACGAGATCCGCTCCGGCGAGCGGGCCGTGCGCAGCCTCACCGTCGGCGTGCGCACGAGTGCCGAAGGCCCGGTCTCCCTGACCCTGCGCTACCCGGTGGACCGGGCCGGCTGGTCGCCGATCTACCGCGCCCGGCTGGACACCACCCGTCCCGGCCTGGTCTTCGAGACCCGCGCGAACCTCCACCAGGAGACCGGCGAGGACTGGCAGGACGTCGAGGTCGTGCTCTCCACCCAGCGGCCCCGGGCCCGCCCGGAGCCACCGGAGCTCCAGCCCTGGGTCCTGCGCCTGCGCGAGCCGGCGGCCCTGCGCAAGGGCGGCATCGCCCCGCAGGCGGAGATGGCCAGGCGCAGCGACGCCATGGCCCCGGCCCGGGCCGAGACCAGCGCGTTCTTCGCCCGCTACCGCCTCGACGGGCGCCTGGACCTGGCAAGCGGCACGCGCGACCGGCAGGTGGGCATCGCCCGCCGCCACATCGACCCGGAACTCGAGCTTCGGACCGTCCCCCGGCGCGATCCCCGCGCCCTCCTCCGGGCCCGCTTCGAGCTCCCCGGCGAAATGCCCTGGCTGGCCGGGCCGGTGGAGCTGTTCCGGGACGGCACCCGCGTGGGGCGTACCCGCATCGGCCTCACCCACCCCGGCGACCGCCTGGCACTGGGCTTCGGCGAGGACGATCGCGTGTCGGTCGCCTTCCACCCGCGCCCGGACAAGCGGGGCACCAAGGGCCTCATCCGCGAGCGCAAGACCGTCCGCCGCCTCTATCGCTTCGAGATCGCCAATGCCCACTCGCGCCCGGTGGACATCACCCTCCTCGACCAGCTGCCGGTGGCCGGCGACGAGGCGATCGAAGTGGAACTCACCGGGGACTCCCGCCAACCCGACCGGCGAAACGTGGACGACAAGGAAGGCGTGCTCGCCTGGGACCTGACCCTCCCGGCCGGGGAGACCGAGACCCTCGATTTCGGCTTCGAGGTGAGCTACCCGAAGGACCGCGAGATCCACGGCATCTGAACACCCCGGGCCGCGACCGCGAGCCCGGGAGCGGGCCGCCGAACGGCGGCCCGCTCCCGACGGGGATCCCGGCTCAACCCACCGCCTTGCGGGCGTTGCGGAACATGCGCATCCACGGGGCATCCTCGCCCCAGTCGTCGGGGTGCCAGCTGTTCTGCACGGCACGGAACACCCGCTCGGGATGGGGCATCATGATGGTGAAGCGCCCGTCGCTGCTGGTCAGGCCGGTGATCCCCAGCGGCGATCCGTTGGGGTTGAAGGGATAGGCCTGGGTGGCGCGGCCGTAGTTGTCCACGTAGCGCAACGACACCAGGCCACGGGCCTCGACCCCGGCGGGATCGACCCCCGCCGCGAACTCGGCCCGGCCCTCGCCGTGGGCCACGGCGATGGGCATGCGCGAGCCGGCCATGCCCTGGAAAAACAGCGACGGCGAGTCGGTGACCTCGACCATGGAGGTGCGGGCCTCGAACTGGGCCGAGTCGTTGGCCACGAAATGCGGCCAGTGGTCGGCCCCGGGCACGAGGTCGCGCAGGTTGGAGAGCATCTGGCAGCCGTTGCACACCCCCAGGCCGAAGGTGTCCCCGCGCCCGAAGAAGGCCTCCATGGCATCCCGCGCCCGCGGGTTGAAGCGGATGCTCTTGGCCCAGCCCTCGCCGGCGCCGAGCACGTCCCCGTAAGAGAACCCGCCGCAGGCCACGATGCCCTGCATCCCCTCGAGCGAGACCCGGCCCTCGAGGATGTCGCTCATGTGCACGTCCACGCTGGCGAAACCGGCGCGGTCGAAGGCGGCCGCCATCTCCACCTGGCCGTTGACACCCTGCTCGCGCAGGATGGCCACCCGCGGCCGCGCCCCGCGGGCGATGAAGGGAGCGGCCACGTCGTCGTCGATATCGAAGGTGGTGGCCACGTGCAGGCCGGGATCGGTGGCATCGCCGAGGGCCTCGAACTCCTGCCGGGCGCAGTCGGGATTGTCGCGCAGGGCCTGCATCCGGTAGCTGGTCTCGGCCCAGACCTTCTGCAGGTCGGCCCGGTGGCCCTCGAAGACCGTGCTGCCGGCGTGGCGGAAGCGGATCATGCCGTCCTCCATCGGCCGGCCCAGCACGTGGGCGCAGGAACCCAGCCCGTTCTCGCGCAGGACCGCCATCACCTCGTCGGTGTCGGCATGGCGGACCTGGACCAGGGCCCCCAGCTCCTCGGCGAAGAGCGCGGCGACGGCATCGTCGCCCAGCCCGGAGATGTCGAGGTCCAGGCCCGCCCGGCCGGCGAAGGCCATCTCGCAGGCCGCCGCCATCAGGCCGCCGTCGGAGCGGTCATGGTAGGCCAGCAGGCGGCCATCGGCGTTGAGGGTCTGGATGGCGGCGAAAAAGCCCTGCATGGCCTCGGGGTCGTCGAGGTCGGGGGCGTGGTGGCCCACCTCGCCGTGGACCTGCGCCAGCGCCGAGCCGCCCAGGCGGTTGGCGCCCTTGCCCAGGTCCACCAGGACCAGGTCGGTGTCGCCCTTGTCCAGCCGCAGCTGCGGGGTCAGGGTGCGCCGGGCATCGGTCACGGGGGCGAAGGCCGAGATGATCAGCGACAGCGGCGAGGTCACGCTGCGCTGCTCGCCGTCCTCCTCCCAGCCGGCCTTCATGGACAGCGAGTCCTTGCCCACCGGGATGGCGATGCCCAGCCGCGGGCAGAGCTCCTCGCCCACCGCGCGAACGGTGTCGTAGAGATTGGCATCCTCGCCGGGATGGCCGGCAGCGGCCATCCAGTTGGCCGACAGGCGCACGTCGCCGATCTCGCCGATGGCGGCGGCGGCGATGTTGGTGAGCGCCTCGCCGATGGCCATGCGACCCGAGGCCGGGGCGTCGATGGCCGCCACCGGGCCGCGCTCGCCCATGGCCATGGCCTCGCCGTTGAAGACGTCGAAACTGGCGGTGGTCACGGCGCAGTCGGCGACCGGCACCTGCCAGGGGCCCACCATCTGCTCGCGGGCCACCTGCCCGCCCACGGAGCGGTCGCCGATGGTGATCAGGAACTGCTTGCTGGCCACCGACGGCAGGCGCAGCACCCGCCGTGCAGCCTCGCTCACGTCCAGCCCGGCGGTGGCGAAGTCACGCTTGGCGAAGGTGCGATGGTGGACGTCGCGCAGCATCTTG
>JAAZVP010000107.1 GCA_018623495.1 Halothiobacillus sp.
CCCCACACGAATCCCCGGCTCGTGGGAGCGACCTCCCGGTCGCGAACCGGGGCGACGGGTCGATCCCCTGGCAGGTTCGCGGCGAGGACGCCGCTCCCACACCGGCGGGCCCGTGTCGGCCGCTACCGATGGGCTGTATCGGGCCTGCACCGGGTCCCTCTCGATCAGCCCCTGGGGCACCTCCGCACGAATCCCCGGCTCGTGGGAGCGACCTCCCGGTCGCGAACCGGGGCGACGGGCCAGCACCCTGGCAGATTCGCGGCGAGGACACCGCTCCCACACCGGCGGGCCGGTGTCGGCCGCTACCGATGGGCTTGATCAGGCCTGCACCGGGTCCTTCTCGATCGGCCCCTGGGCGTGCCGGCATTTTCCCGGGCGGACCCGGCTCGATCCCTTTCCGCTTGCGGCTTCGCGCTCCCCGCGCTCACGACATATCCTGCGGATCCACGTCCACGGACCAGCGGATGCGGCGGGCCTCGGGCAGGGCCTCGACCGCCGGCAGCCAGCGGTCCAGGGCAGCGTGCAGGTCGGCGCGGCTGCCGGCCTGGAGCAGCAGCTGCATGCGGTAGCGACCGGCAATGCGCTCGAGCGGGGCCTTGACCGGGCCGAGCGCCAGCACGCGCTGGCGGCATTCCACGGGCAGGGCCTCGCGGGCGGCCTGGAGGAAGGCCCGCGGTGGCGCCTGGGCCGGGGCCTCGGCACGCACCAGGCAGAAATGGGCGTGGGGCGGCAGCGCGGCCTCCCGGCGTTCCTCGAGCAGCGAGCGGGCGAAGGCGCCGTAGCCCTCGCCCACCAGCGTGCGCAAGAGCGGGTGCTCGGGATGATGGGTCTGGATGACCACCTCGCCCGGGCGCTCGCCCCGGCCCGCCCGGCCCGCCACCTGGACCACCAGCTGCGCGACCCGCTCGGCGGCGCGGAAATCCACGCCGAACAGGCCGCGGTCGGCATCCAGGATCCCGACCAGGGTGACCCCGGGAAAGTCATGGCCCTTGGCCAGCATCTGGGTGCCCACCAGGATCCGGGCCTCCCCCGAGCGGGCCCGTTCCAGGGAGGCCTCCAGCGAGCCCTTGCGGCGGGTGGTATCCCGGTCGATGCGCTCGATCTCGAACTCGGGGAAGCGTGCCCCGAGGGCCGCCTCCACCCGCTCGGTGCCCTGGCCCAGGGGCATCAGGGCCTCGGCGCCGCAGCCTTCGCAGGTGGTCGGCGCCGGCCGCTCGGCGCCGCAGTGGTGGCAGTGGAGCTCGCCGCGGCGGCGGTGGTAGGTCATGGGGGCGTCACAGCGCCGGCACTCGGGCACCCAGCCGCACTCGTGGCAGATCAGCTGCGGTGCGAAGCCCCGGCGGTTGATGAACACCATCACCTGTCCGCCGGCACCGAGGTGCGCCTCCATGCGCTCGATCAGCGCCGCGGCCAGGCCCTCCACCAGCGGGCGCCGGCGCACGTCCAGCAGCTCCACCCGCGGTGGGCGCGCGGCCCCGGCCCGCCGGCCCAGGTGCAGGCGCCGGTAACGACCGGCCAGGGCGTTGGCCAGGCTCTCCAGCGAGGGCGTGGCCGAACCGAAGACCACCGGTACCGATTCCGAGCGGGCCCGCATCGCCGCCAGGTCGCGGGCGTTGTAGCGTACCCCGTCCTGCTGCTTGAAGGAGGCGTCGTGCTCTTCGTCGACGATGATCAGGCCGGGCTCGGCCAGGGGCACGAACACCGCCGAACGGGTCCCCAGGACCACGCGCGCCTCGCCGGTGCGCGCGGCATTCCAGCCGCACAGCCGCTCGCGCGCGTTGAGCGCCGAATGCAGCATGGCCACCGGCACCCCGACCCGGGCCCGGAAACGCCCCACCAGCTGGGGCGTCAGGGCGATCTCGGGAACCAGCACCAGGACCTGCCGGCCCCGGCCCAGGGCGGCATCCACGGCATCCAGGTAGACCTCGGTC
Organism: Halothiobacillus sp.; assembly: GCA_018623495.1. Classification (GTDB taxonomy): domain Bacteria; phylum Pseudomonadota; class Gammaproteobacteria; order JAAZVP01; family JAAZVP01; genus JAAZVP01. The sequence continues at coordinate 1,932 of JAAZVP010000107.1, forward strand.
TTGCCGCTGCCGGTGACCCCTTCCAGCAGGAAGGCGGCGAACCCGCCCAGCGCCTCGCGAAGGGCCCCGGCCGCCGCGGCCTGGTCGGCATTGAGCGCCGGGGGCGCCGCGGTTCGCGCCGGTGGCTCCGCCAGGCAGCTCAACATCCGCTCCTCCAGCCAGCCCTTCTCCACCAGCCGCCGGGCCGGCTGGCGCCAGCCGGAGAAGGCGGTGTCGAGATCGGCGGCGGTGACGGTATCGCGGGCGCCCGCGCGCAGCCATTCCACCAGGGCGCGCTGGCGCGGGGCCCGCGACAGGGCGTCGAGCTCGCCGGTGTGGCCGCCGGGCGCCAGTGACCAGGCGCGTTCCCCCGCCACCTCGGGGGGCTCGCCCCGGCGCAGCAGCACGGGCAGCATGGCGGCGAACACCTCGCCCACCGGCTGGTGGTAGTAGCGGGCGGTCCAGCAACCGAGATCGAGCAGGCGGGCGGACAGCAGCGGCGCCTCGTCGAGCACCGCCTGGACCGGCCGCAGGCGGGCGGCGGGCACCGCCGACTCCCGGGCGCACTCGACCACCACGCCCACCAGCCGGCGCCGGCCGAAATCCACGCGTACGCGGGTGCCCGGCTCCACTGCGCGGTCGCCGGGCGCGAGGTAATCGAACAGGCCGCGCACGGGGGTGGGCACGGCCACGCGGAGGATCGGCGGGCGCTGACTCATGGGGCCATGATAACCGGGCAGCCGCCGGGGTGGAGACGGGATCCGGGGCCCGGGAAGGCGCCGGGCGCACCGGCGCGCCGGGCAACCCGGCACCCGGGACGGTTCGTGGCCGGGAGGCCGCTCGCCCGCGTGAAGACCACCCGGCCCGGGGAGGCGCCGGGTTTCAGGCGGGTGCACACACGCAAAAGCCCCGGACGGGCCGGGGCTTTCCGGGCGCCGGGGGACGGCGCCACGCGAGCATTCAGAGTGCGGCCAGCGCTCAGCTCAGGCCGCGGATCCGCGCATTCAGGCGGCTCTTCTGACGCGCCGCCTTGTTCTGATGCAGGATGCCCTTGTTGACCATGCTGTCGATGACCGGCACGGCCTTC
>JAAZVP010000065.1 GCA_018623495.1 Halothiobacillus sp.
GCCATCGCACCCGACAGCGCAAGCGCCCACACAGATTATCTGATCGAATTGTCAAAGAGCTCCTGAGCGCTTTCCGCTCAGCGGACCGACAGTGTAACGAAAGCGTAACAAACCGTCAATCCCTTTTTCTGCCTCCCGTCCCGGCCGGCCGGGCCTGCCGAAACGAGGCCGCCCATTCTAACCCGCAAAAGGCGGCTGTCAACTCCTTTTGAACACCCCGTCTCCGGGACCCGGCCACTCCCCGCAAACCCCGTCACAACAGGGCCTGCCGGCCGGTGCCGGCGGTCCGTTGCCGGCGAAGAGGTGCGTATTATAGACACCTCGAAGGCTTCGTCAATCCCTGATTTCGCCACCGCCTTCCTGGCGGAAAAAGAAACCCCGCGGCCGCTGCCGCGGGGCTCCCGGGGTATGGTGGGTCGTGTAGGATTCGAACCTACGACCAACTGGTTAAAAGCCAGCTGCTCTACCAACTGAGCTAACGACCCGTAATGTGGGAGCGCATTATACGCCCCGTGCGGTTGGATGCAAGGGGCATTTTCGCGCCCCTGTCACAGGCTAGCGGTAGCGGGTCGGGTCGGCGACGCCCGCCTCGCGGAAACCGGCCGCGCGCAAGCGGCAGGAGTCGCAGCGTCCGCAGGCACGGCCGTCCTCGTCGGCCTGGTAGCAGGAGACGGTCAACGAGTAGTCCACGCCGAGTTCCACTCCCCGCCGGATGATCTCGGCCTTGGTCATGTGCATCAACGGCGCCTGCACTCGGAAACGGTCTCCTTCTACCCCCGCCCGGGTCGCGAGGTTGGCCAGGGACTCGAAGGCGTCGACGAAGGCCGGTCGGCAATCGGGGTAACCCGAGTAGTCGACGGCATTCACGCCGATGAAGAGGTCCCGGGCACCGAGCACCTCCGCCCAGCCGAGGGCGAAGGACAGGAAGATGGTGTTGCGGGCGGGCACGTAGGTGACCGGGATACCCTCGCCCCCCGACTCGGGGACATCGATACCGGGGTCGGTCAACGCCGATCCCCCGATGGCTCCCATGTCGAAACGGATGACCTTGTGCTCGACCACCCCCTGGTCGCGGGCGACCCGTTCGGCCGCCTGCAACTCGGCCCGGTGACGCTGGCCGTAATCGAAGCTCAGGCTGGAGCAGCGGTAGCCCTCGGCACGGGCCATGGCCAGGCTGGTGGCCGAGTCCAGCCCCCCGGAGACCAGGCAAACGGCATCACGCATGGCTACCTCCCCGGTTCGTCCCCCCAGAGCAGCTTGTGCAGCTGCATCTGGAAACGCACCGGCAAGCGGTCCGCGAGGATCCAGTCGGCCAGGCGGCCCGGTTCCAGCACGTCCGCCACCGGCGAAAACAACACGGTGTGCCGCGCGCCGAGGTGGTGGTGATGGACGCATTCCACCGCCCAGTCGTAATCGGCCCGGTCGCGGATCACGAACTTGACCTGGTCCCGGATCGACAGGTAGTCCAGGTTCCCCAGGTCGTTGCGCTCGCACTCGCCGGAACTGGGTGTCTTGAGGTCCATGACCTTGATCACCCGGGGATCCACCCCGGCCACGGACAGGGCACCGCTGGTCTCCAGCGTCACCCGGTAGCCGCTGTCGCACAGCGCCTGGAGCAGGCGCGGGCAGTTCTTCTGCGCCAGGGGCTCGCCGCCGGTGACGCAGACATGGGGCGTACCGAAGCCACCCACCGTTTCGAGAATCTCGGCCAGGCCGCGGGTCTCGCCACCGTGGAAGGAATAGGTGGTGTCGCAGTAGACACAGCGCAGCGGGCAGCCGGTGAGGCGGACGAAGACGGTGGGCAGGCCCACCTCCAGCGCCTCGCCCTGCAGCGAGTGGAAGATCTCGGTGATCCGGAACCGTTCCTGCTCCGGGTCCACCGGCCCCACCGGCCGGACCGACTCTCGGGCTCGGAGCATGGGCACTATCGGCCGGCGATCTTGTCCAGGCGGCGCTGCGCCAGGCGGGCCGCGGAGCTTTCCGGTGCCTTCTCGATCACCCGCCGCAGGAGCGCACGGGCCTTGCCGGTGTTGCCCAGCTCGTCCTGGGCATAGCCCATCTTGAGCAGCGCGTCCGGCACCTTGGAACTCGCGGGGTAGTTGTCGAGCACCCGCTGGAACTGCTCGATGGCGGACTGGAAATCGCGCCGCACGTAGAAGGCCTCGCCCTTCCAGTACTGCGCGTTGTCGGCATACTCGCTCTGGCCGTGACGGGCGAGGAAGGCCTCGAAGGCCTCGATCGCCTCGGCGTACCGACCCTCCTTGAGCAGGCCGAAGGCATGGTCGTAGTCGGCCCGCGCCTCGGCCGGTGAGCGGTCCTCGACCCGGTTCGCGGCGCCGTCACCGCCGGCGTCGGCCTGCTCGCCGCCCGGTTCCCCGGCGCCCCCGGAGGCGCCCGCGCCCTCGCCGCTCGCCGGGGCAGGCTGGCTCCCGGCCACCTCCAGCGCCTGCAGGCGCCGGTCGGTGTCCAGGTAGAGCTCGCGCTGACGGCGCTTGAGGTTCTCCAGCGCGTGATTCTGTTCCTCGAGCTGGCCCCGCAGGTCGGCCACCTCGGCCTCTAGCCCGTCGATGCGCTGCTGCATCTGCATCAGCACGCGGCTGTCGAAGACCCGCTCGAGCCGCTCGACCCGCTGCTCGAGGGACTTGCCGGCGCCGGCGTCCTGGGCACTGGCCACCAGCGGCAACGCGGTGGCCGCGAGCAGCACGCCCGCGGCCAGTCGGCGATCAGTGACCGGCATAGATCAACTCCACCCGACGGTTCTCGGACCAGGCCGCCTCGTCGTGACCCATGGCGACGGGCCGTTCCTCGCCGTAACTCACGGTGGTGATCTGGTCGGTGGAGACCCCGTGGAACATGATCAGGCGCTTGACCGCCTGGGCGCGACGGTCGCCCAGGGCGATGTTGTATTCGCGCGAGCCGCGTTCGTCGGTATGCCCCTCGATGCGCACCGCCTGCTCCGGGTGCTCGGCCAGGTATTCGCCGTGGGCCGTGAGGATGTCGAGGTACTCCTCCTTGACCTTGCTCGAGTCGTAGTCGAAGTAGATGGTGCGATTGGAGAGCACGCTCTCGGGATCATCCAGCGGGCTCATGGCCATCTCGCCGCGCTCGGCCAGGGCCTGGGCCTCGGCGTCGGTACCCGCCGTCTCGGCCTGGGCGCCGGCCTGCTCGCCGGCGGCCTGCTCACCCTGCTCGCCGAAGATCTTCTCGTCGGTTCCGCCACCGGGCTTCTTCTCGCCCGGCGCGCTGCAGGCAGAGATCAGTGCGGCCATCGCGGCCACGGACAGGAAACGCATCTTGCTGTTCATGGTCCTTTTCACTCCTGGGGTTCCTGTTTGTCGAAATTCGGGATCTAGTTGCGGAAGGGCGACCACGCGGGATCGCGCACGTCACCGGCCTGCAGACTCAGACGCTGACGAGCGCGACCCTCGACGGAGACCGCCGAGAGCACCGACTGCCCCCCTGCTTCCGCGGCATACAGGATCATGCTGCCGTTGGGGGCAAAGCTGGGTGACTCGTCCAGCCGGCCATCGGTGAGCACCCGCAGGGCGCCGGTCTCGAGGTTCATCACCGCCACGCGGTAGCGACCGCCCTGGCCGTGGACCATGGCCACGTGCTCGCCGTCCGGCGAGACGTCCGCGCCGGCGTTGTAGCTGCCCTCGAAGGTGATCCGTCGCGGCCGGTCGCCGGTGAGGCTCAGCCGGTAGATCTGCGGGCTGCCGCTGCGATCGGAGGTGAACACCAGCCCCCTGCCGTCCGGCAGCCAGGCCGGTTCGGTGTCGATGGCCCGGTTGCTGGTCAGGCGCCGCAGGTTGCCGGTGTCCACCTCCAGCAGATAGATCTCCGGGTTGCCGTCCTTGGACAGTGTCAATGCCAGGTGGCGCCCGTCCGGGGACCACGCCGGCGCCCCGTTCAGCCCGTCGAAGGCCGCCAGCTTGCGCCGGTGCCCGGTGGCCAGCTCCTGGACGTAGATCTCTGCCTGGTCGTTTTCGAAGGAAACATAGGCCAGGCTGCGGGTATCGGGCGACCAGGCCGGCGACATCAGCGGCTGCTTCGATTCCAGGATGGTATGCGGGTTGTGACCGTCGGTGTCGGCCACCTGGAGCATGAAACGCCGTTCGTCCTTGCTCGGGCGCCGCTCGGTGACGTAGGCGATGCGGGTGTCGAAGGCACCCCGCTCGCCCAGGATGGTCTCGTAGACGATGTCGGCGATGCGGTGCGCGGCGCTGCGCAGCTCGCCCTTGCGCACCGTCAGGCTGTGGCCGGTGAGCTGGGCCTGACGGAAGACGTCGAGCAGCTGGAACTGGACGTTGTAGGCATCCGGGCCCATGGGGCGTGCCTTGCCCACCACCAGGTGCTCGGTCCCCAGGGCCCGCCAGTTCTGGTAGTTGACCGCCTGCGCGGTGTGCGGACGGGCGAGCATCTCGCCCTCGGGCAGGGGGTCGAAGCGACCGGAACGACGCAGGTCGTCGGCCACCACCCCGCCCACGGCCACGGGCAGCTCCGCCCCCGCCCCTTCCCAGGCGAACGGCACCACCGCCACCGGCAACGCGCCCTCGGTGCCACCGGTGATCTTGATCTCCAGCACCGCCTGCGCCTGCAGCGGCAGCAGCAGGGCGAACAGGGCCAACAACAGCTTGCGGGATCGTCTCATGCTCAGCTTCCGGGCGTGAAGGTGAATCGGATCTTTCGTTCGAAGAGGGCCGGGTCTTGGGGTTCGGGCAGCGGGTCGGCCTTCCAGACCGCCTTCTTCACCGACTCGCGGAACAGGTCGCCGCCGCCAGAACAGTGCTGTACCTCGACGTTGAGGACCACGCCGCCGGGCCCCTGGTTGACCAGCACCTCGCAGCTGGCATCTTCACCCACGCCCGGGGGCCGCAGCCACATGCGCTCCACCTTGCCGGCGATGGCGTTCACGTATTGCGGGCGCATGCGATCGAGCCGCGCCTTGCGCTCGGCCGCCCGGCGGGCCTCCTCCTCGGCCTGCATCTGCGCGCGCAACTGGGCCTCGCGGGCCTTGCGTTCGGCCTCGGCCTTCTGCCGGGCGATCTCGGCGAGGCGCCGCTTCTCTGCCTCGCGTTCCTTGCGCAACCGTTCCAGGCGCTCCTTTTCCTTGCGTTTCTCCTCGGCCAGGCGCCGCATCTCCGCTTCGCGCTCCTTGCGCAATCGCTCCAGGCGCTCCTGTTCCTCGCGCCGCTTTTCGGCGAGGCGCTGTTCTTCGGCTTCGCGCTGCTCGCGCAGCTTCTCCAGCCGTTCCTGCTCCGCCCGGCGCTGCTCTTCCAGGCGGCGCTGCTCTTCGGCCTTCTTGCGCTCCATTTCGGCGAGCCGCTGGCGCGCGGCCTCGAGCTTCTCCTGCTGCTCCTGCTTGAGCCTTTCGATGCGCTGCTGCTCGCGTTCGCGCGCCTTGCGTGCCGCTTCGCGGGCCTCCCGGGCCGCGATCACCGCCTGTTCCTGCTTGCGCCGGAGCTCTTCCATGCGGGCCTTTTCCGCGGCCCGCTTCTGCGCCTCGCGCTCCTTGAGCCGCTGGGCCTCGCGCTCCACCGCCTCGGCGGATACGGCAGTGGCCTGGATCGGCTCGACCCCGGGGGTCGCCGGGCCGCCGGCATCCGGGGCGGGCTCGGCGGGCATGCGGAAAAACAGCAGGCCCACCACGGCCACGTGCAGGACCACCGAGAGCAGGACCGGGACGGGGTGACGACGAACGATCTCGAACATCAGCCGCCCCCGGTTCCGTCCGGCGACTCGGTGATCAGCCCGACCCGCTCGATGCCCGCCTTCTGCACCAGCACCATGGCGCTCACCACGTCCTGGTAGGCGGCGGCGGCATCGCCCTTGACCAGCACCTTGCGGCCCGGCTTGTTCTTGTGCACCGCGGCGACCATGGTCATCAGTCGCTGGGGCTCGAGGGGTTGTCTGGGTTCGTCACCGAGGTTGAGAAACAGCTGCCCTTCCTTGTCGACCGAGACCACCACCGGCAGTTCCCCGTCACCCTCGAGCGGCTCGGCGGCGGCCTTGGGCGGCTCCACCTCCACGCCCTGCTGGAGCATCGGCGCGGTGATCATGAAGATGATCAGCAGCACCAGCATCACGTCGATGTAGGGGACGACGTTGATCTCCGCCTTGAGGCGGCGGCTCCGGCGTCTGCGCAGCGAATCCGTCATGCCCGCCTACGACTCCTGGCCCACGCCCGACGCCAGGCTCTGGCGCTGGAGAAAGCCGGTGAATTCCTCCGCGAAGCCCTCCAGGCGACCCATCTGCCGGTCCACCCGGTCCACGTAGCGGTTGTAGGCCATCACCGCGGGGATGGCGGCGAACAGGCCCAGCGCGGTGGCGATCAGTGCCTCGGCGATGCCCGGCGCCACCATCGAAAGGGTGGCCTGCTTGACGTTCCCCAGGCCGATGAAGGCGTGCATGATCCCCCAGACCGTGCCGAAAAGCCCCACGAAAGGGCTGATCGAACCGACGTTGGCGAGAAACGACAGGTAACGGTCGAGGCGCTCCTCCTCCCGCGACAGGCTCACCCGCATGGCACGCCGGGCGCCGTCGATCAGCAGGCGGGCGTCGCCCGCCCCCTTGCGGTGCAGCCGGGAATACTCGCGAAAGCCGCTTTCGAAGATGGCCTCCATGCCGGTGCGCTCGTGCTCGCTGCGCGACAGCCGCGAGTAGAGATCCCCGAGATTGATCCCCGACCAGAACTGCTTCTCGAAGCGCGCCGCCGCCTGCCGCGCCCGGCGCAGCTCGGCGGCCTTGTGCAGGATCACCGCCCAGGACAGGATCGAGGCCAGCACCAGCAGGGCCATCACCACCTGCACCAGCAGGCTGGCGTGGATCACCAGGTTGACCAGGGACAACTCATCCGACACCTTGCCAGACCTCCTTGAAGGATTGGGGAAACGGGCGCGGCCGCAGGCTCTCGAGATCCACGCAGGCGATGGTCACCCGCCCGCGGCAGAGCACCTCGGGGGCCGCCTCCGGCCCACGGCACACGGCCTGCTCGAACTCGAGGCTGGCCCGCCGCTCGCCGGTGATCGCCGCGGTCACCCAGAGCGCGTCGTCCAGCCGCGCGGGCCGGTGGTAGTCCACCGCCACCCGGCGCACCACGAACGCCGCCCCGGTCTCGCGCCGCAGGGCATCCTGCTCCACGCCCAGGCTGCGCAGCCACTCGGTACGCGCCCGCTCCATGAATTTCAGGTAATTGGCGTAGTAGACCACACCGCCGGCGTCCGTGTCCTCGTAATAGACCCGCACCGGATAGCGGAATTCACGCATCACCGCCTCCCAGCAGCGATGCCTGGTGGGGGCCCTCGCCCCCCGGCCCCGCCAGGCCGAAGTGGCGGTAGGCGGTGGCGGTGGCCATGCGCCCGCGGGGCGTGCGCATGAGAAAGCCCTTCTGGATCAGGAAGGGTTCGAGCACGTCCTCGATGGTGCCCTTCTCCTCGCCGATGGCCGCCGCCAGGTTGTCGATCCCCACCGGCCCGCCGTCGAAATTCTCGATCAGCGCCGAGAGCAGGCGCCGGTCCATGTGGTCGAACCCGCGCTGGTCCACCTTGAGCAGATCCAGTGCCGCCGCGGCCACCGCCTCGCTGATCTCGCCGCCCGCCTTGACCTGGGCATAGTCGCGCACCCGCCGCAGCAGCCGGTTGGCGATCCGTGGCGTGCCCCGCGAGCGGCGCGCGATCTCGGTGGCCCCGCCGGCATCGATGGTCACGCCCAGGATCCGGGCGGAACGCTCGACGATGTGAGTGAGATCGGCGTTGGAATAGAACTCCAGCCGCTGGACGATACCGAAGCGGTCGCGCAGGGGGGAGGTGAGCAGTCCCGCCCGGGTGGTCGCCCCCACCAGGGTGAACGGCGGCAGGTCCAGCTTGATCGAGCGCGCCGCCGGGCCCTCGCCGATGACGATGTCGAGCTGGTAGTCCTCCATCGCCGGGTAGAGGACCTCCTCGACCACCGGGCTCAGGCGGTGGATCTCGTCGACGAACAGCACGTCGTGGGATTCGAGGTTGGTCAGCAGGGCGGCCAGGTCGCCGGGTTTTTCCAGCACCGGGCCGGAGGTCTGGCGCAGGTTCACCGACATCTCGTTGGCGATGATGTGGGCCAGGGTGGTCTTGCCCAGGCCGGGCGGGCCGAAGATCAGGGTGTGGTCGAGGGCCTCGCCCCGGTCGCGGGCGGCGGGGATGAAGATCTCCATCTGCTCGCGCACCGTGGGCTGGCCCACGTAGTCGGCCAGGTGCCGCGGGCGGATGGCCCGGTCCAGGGCGGCCTCGTCGTCCCTGGTCTGTGCCGAGATCACGCGGTCGCTCTCGATCATGCCGCTCTCGCCCCGTTCATGCTCAACCCGCCGCGCCTCTCAGCGCCGCCCGGATGATGGCCTCGGTGGACAACCCCTCGTGGCCGGCCACGCCCTTCACCAGGCGCTCGGCCTCGGCCGGCTTGTAGCCCAGGGCCTCGAGGGCCGCACGGGCCTCACCGCCGCTGCCCGAGGGGGCCGCCGGTGCGGGCCCGCCCCCGGCAACGGGCGCGGCCGGCTGCCAGTCCTCGCCCAGCCGGTCGCGCATTTCCATGATCAGGCGCTGGGCCGTCTTCTTGCCGATGCCCGGCACCCGCACCAGGGCGGCGGTGTCGTTGTCACGCACGCAGGTGATGAAATCCTCGGCGGAGATGCCCGAGAGGATGGCCAGGGCCATCTTCGCCCCGACCCCGCTGACCTTGATCAGCTCGCGAAACAGGCGCCGCTCGCGCTCACTGGCGAAGCCGTAGAGCAGATGGGCGTCGTCGCGCACCACCAGGTGGGTCAGCAGCACCACCTCGCCCCCCTCGCCCGGCAGGTCGAAGAAGGTGGACAGCGGGGCCTCCACCTCGTAGCCCACGCCGTTGACCTCCACCAGCAGGTGGGGCGGCTGCTTTTCCACCACGATGCCCTTGAGGCGACCGATCATCGTCCTGTCCTCTGCTCGATGCGCATGCGCGCCCGGGTGGCGCCCACGTGCCCGTGGCACACGGCCACGGCCAGCGCGTCCGCGGCGTCGGCGCGCGGCTGGGCCTTCAGCCCCAGCAGTGCGCTGACCATGTGCTGCACCTGGGCCTTGTCGGCCCGGCCGGTGCCCACCACCGCCTGCTTGATCTCGCTGGGCGAGTATTCGCTCACCGGCAGTCCCGCCTGGACCGCCGCGCAGATGGCCGCGCCCCGGGCCTGGCCCAGCTTGAGCGCGGAGCCCGCATTGCGGTGCACGAAGACGTTCTCGATGGCCAGGCAGGCCGGCCGGCCCTGGGCGATCACCTCGGACAGGCCGGAAAAGATCTCGCCCAGGCGCTCGGCGAAGGGGCTGTCGGTGGTCCGGACCACGCCGTAGTCCACCGCCGCCAGCCGCTGGCCATCGACGTCCAGCAGGGCATAGCCGGTGATCCGCGAGCCCGGGTCCACCCCGAGGATGCGCAGGCCGCTCATCGCCGGCCCCGGCACCGGCCCGGCCGGCCACTGCTCAAGCGACGTCCAGCTTTTCGAGGACCTCGTCGGAGAAGTCCGCGTTGGTGTAGACCTCCTGGACGTCGTCGAGGTCCTCGAGGGCATCGCTCAGCTTGAGCATCTTCTCGGCGTCCTCGAGCTCCAGCTCGGTGAAGCTCGCCGGCCGCTGGGTGACCTCGGCACGCTCGGGCTCCAGGCCCGCGGCGACCATGGCATCCTTCACCGCGGTGAAGTCCCCCGGCTCGGTGAGCACGTCCTTGCTGCCGTCCTCGTTGGTCTCGACGTCCTCGGCACCGGCCTCCAGGGCGGCCTCCATGACCGCGTCCTCGTCCACGTCGGCGGGGTAGCTGATCACGCCCTTGTGCGAGAAGAGATAGGCCACGCAGCCGTCGGTCCCCAGGTTGCCGCCGTGCTTGGAGAAGGTGTGGCGCACCTCGGAGACCGTGCGGTTGATGTTGTCGGTAAGGCACTCGACCATCACCGCCACGCCGCCCGGGCCGTAGCCCTCGTAGCGGGCGGCCTCGTAGCTCTCGCCCTCGAGCTCGCCGGCGCCACGCTTGCAGGCCCGCTCGATGGTGTCCTTGGGCATGTTCTGGCCCAGGGCCTTGTCCACCGCCAGGCGCAGGCGGGGATGCTCATCCGGGTCCGAGGTCCCCGCCTCGCGGGCGGCGACGGTGATCTCGCGGATCAGCTTGGTCCAGATCTTGCCGCGCTTCTTGTCGTTGGCGGCCTTCTTGTGCTTGATGTTGGCCCATTTGCTGTGTCCAGCCATGCAGACCTCTTCCTGATCGACAAATACCTAGGGAACCTCTGCACGAATCGATGGCGCCTCTGGCTTGCGGGTTTGTTCGCAATCGAGACGCCGGGCCGAAGGCGGGCTGGTTGCCCGTCGAGGACCGGGCACAACCCGGCAGGAAAGCCGGGTTGCACGCCCTTTGGGCGCCCGCAGGGTGCCGCACACGGATGTGCGGCATGAAC